>CAJXLE010000043.1 GCA_913055895.1 uncultured Bacteroidota bacterium
AACCACCAAAGGACATCTTTCCAATGCCAATAGACACCAGGGCTCCTATGATGATGATGCCCACCGGCAGGTTGGCCGGCACGTTAAAAGCCAGCAAAAGGCCGGTAACCATAGCCGAGCCATCGGAGATGGTGGGCTGCTGTTTGAGCAAAAACTTTTGTATCAGGTATTCAAATGCAATACAAGAGACCACGGAGACCAGGGTGACGATGATGGCTCCCATGCCGAAGGTAACCACCGACCAGGCCAATGTAGGCAACAGCGCTATCACAACGCCATACATCAGCTTCCTGACCGTAGTGTTCTCGTAGACATGCGGGGACGGAGAAACTGTTAGGACCTTGTTGTTCATTATTTATCTTTTCTTTTTCTGATGATTTGGTTGACATGCGATTTGCCCAGGCGGATGTAGTCGAGCAGGGGCACATGGGCCGGACAGGTATAGCTGCACGAGCCACATTCCATACAATCCAGCAGAGCATTCTCTTCCAGTTCATCATACCGCTCCGTCTGGGTCAGCTGCTTGAGCAGGTAAGGCTCCAGTCCCATGGGACAGGCAGTGACACATTTGGAGCAGCGGATACAGTGCATCTCTGGGGCCCTTTTAGCCTTTTGTTGGGGTATGACCAGTATACCCGATGTGCCTTTAACAATGGGGGTGTCCAGTGATTTCAGTGCCTTGCCCATCATCGGACCCCCGCTGACTACCTTACCGGTATCTTCCGGGAGGCCGCCGGCAGCTTCAATCAGGTCTTTCACAGGGGTGCCGATCCTGGCCAGCAGGTTGGTGGGATGGCTCAGCGATTGGCCGGTGACGGTGACAACCCGCTCAATCAAAGGCTTGTTCTTTTGCACAGCCTCGTACACAGCCAGAGCAGTACCCACGTTGTGTACAACAGCACCCACATCGAGCGGCAGACCACCTGAAGGTACCTCGCGGCTGAGCATGGCTTTGATCAGCTGTTTCTCTCCGCCCTGCGGGTACTTGACTTTGAGCCCGTATACCTCGATGCCGCCTTCGCTGGCCACCAGGTTGCTCAAATGGGCAATGGCATCGGGTTTGTTGTTTTCCACTCCTATCAGGGCCCGCTCCACTCCAAGGGCACGCATCAGGATGCGGACCCCCACGATCATCTCTTCGCCCCGCTCCATCATCACCCGGTGGTCGGAGGTGAGATATGGCTCACATTCCACCCCGTTGATGACAAGGGTGTACACCTTTTTGCCTTCGGGTACGGACAACTTAACGTGTGAGGGAAATGTAGCACCCCCCATGCCGACAATGCCCGAATCCATCACTTTCTGGCGTATCTCCTCCGGTGAGAGGGTCACATCACGAACCAGCTCCTGGCGGGTGTCAATGCCTTCGGCCCACTCATCGCCTTCTACATTGATCACCACACAGGGTTTGCGAAAACCAGTGGTGTCAATCACCTGGTCAATCTTAGCTACAGTGCCGGATACCGAAGAATGGATGTTGGACGAGACGAAACCCTGGCTCGTGGCAATAACATCTCCGGCTTTAACAGTGTCTTTCTTTTTTACAGTAGGTTGTGAAGGGGCTCCGATATGTTGGGCAATGGGGATGGTTACTTGTTTGGGAAGGCCCAGCTTTTCAATGGCCTTGCCGGCAGAGAGCTTTTGCTCTGCCGGATGAACGCCACCTTTGGAAAATGTCTTTAACACTTTTGCCTCCTGTATTTTGGTTATTACTATTGTTTCTTTGTTTGATCCTGGGCACCTGCCGACTCTTTCTCGGTTTTTTCCTTCTTCTTGCGCCGGGGTGGAAAGCCAACTTCTACGATGGCGTTGGTCGGGCATTCATCCACACACTTCCTGCACAGCTTACATTTCACCGGATCGATATAAGCCAGGTTGTTCTCCAGGGTGATGGCATCAAAAGGACATACCTTGACACACTTGTTGCATCCAATACATGCCACCTGACAAACTTTTCGGGCCAGGGCGCCTTTATCCTGGTTGACACAGGAAACATATATCTTACGGTCCTTCTTCTTGCGTTCCCTGAGCTCAATGATGTCGTTGGGGCATGCTGTAACACAGGCGTTGCAGGCAGTGCAGTTCTCATCCACCACATATGGCAGGCCGGTCTCCTCATTCATGAAGATCGCCTCAAAATCGCAGGCCTCCACACAGTCGCCCTTGCCCAGGCAACCGTAATGGCATCCGGTTTCTCCGCCATACAGAGAAGCTTCGATGGCACAACTGCCGGGTCCGTCATACTCTGTCGTTCGCGGCCGGTTCTGGAAAGAGCCCGAACACCTTACCACCGCAACTTTGGGCTCTTTCTCCTCGATCTCCTTGCCCAGGATGCGGGCCACCTCCTTCATGGTGTCGTTGCCGCCCACCGGGCAGTTGAACTCAGAAATGTCATCGGCCTTGACCATGGCCTCGGCAAAGCCACGGCAGCCAGGATAACCGCATCCGCCGCAATTGGCACCGGGCAATGCATCCTCCACCTGGTCGATGCGGGGATCTTCATAAACCTTAAACTTCTGGGCTACAACATACAGGATCACAGCCATGATAGCGCCCAGGATACTTAAAGAAATAATCGTATATAAAACAGTGGTTGTCATGATATATCCTGTTTGGATTAAATGGTTTTCTGCAGTTCAAAATGAAAACTCTTCTTAAACCGTTCGCGATTGTAGTAAAGCCATAAATAATAGGGCACAAGTACTGCCAGGGAGCCAATACCTGCAACCGCTTCACTCGCAAACAATGAAGATGTGATGATAAGTGTGGCCAAAACCACCAAAAAAGGTATGACATAACCATAGATGAGCGCCTTGAAGCCCATCGAACGACGCATCAGTATATTGACCTCCTCTCCCGCCTGAAAACGTCCCGAAGAGTCTGTAACCTCAACTTCCTTGCTTTCCATATCCGAAGCAGTACAGACACCTTTAGCGTGGCAGCTTGCACAGGCCGACATACTAACGAAATGAACATGTACACGGCTCCCCTCAATCCAATCAATCTTTCCACGATGTTCAATTACATCCTTTGCCATGGTTCATTATGGTTTTGAACTAGGGCTACAAAGATATGGATGTTTAGTAAATAACAGATGCTTTATATCATCTTTACAGGGGATCGATACTATTTAGAAGGGTTCTAAATAAATTGGAAATAAAAAACCCCACAAAGACATTTTGTGGGGTTGGTATTTCCTGTTAAAGCATATGGGTATCAGAAAAACCACATCCTGCTATGACCTAAACTTCAACAGGAGGAACCAAAGCTATGACAGCAAAAAATTATGATAACATGATGGGTCTTGTTTTTTTAGGGAAGGAAAAGTATCAAATCTTAAACCCGCCCTTTTTTATATGATTGTAGACAACTGCCCGTCCAAAAAGTTCACGGACAGCTTCCTTAATTGTAATTTTTTTATTTTACCCGGAAACCAAGGATTTGTTATTTTTGTTGAGACACCTCACCCAACAAACCAACAGCATCCATGAAGTTAACCAGGCCAACGCTTATAATCGATCCGGAAAAGACGCAAAGGAACCTGCGGGCGATGAAAGAGAAAGCCCGGCAACACAACCTGATCTTCCGGCCGCACTTCAAAACGCACCAGTCACGGGCCGTCGGGCGCTGGTTTGCCGGAATGGGAATAGATAAAATCACGGTCTCCTCGGCCGGGATGGCCGAATATTTTGCCGCCGACGGCTGGAAAGACATCACCATCGCCTTTCCCCTGAATATAAATGAAGCCGAAAAGATAAACGAACTGGCCGCCCGGGTAAGCCTGAATGTAACCATCCTGAACCAAGAGTCCATTGATCGCCTTAACAGGGTTCTTCAACATCCGGTAGGGGTCTTTCTGAAAATCGACACCGGCGCCAGGCGAACCGGCATCTCCCACGAACACATTGATACAGCCAGGCAACTGAAGGAGGGCATTGACCACTCAGCCAACCTTCAGTTAAAAGGCCTGCTCACCCATGCCGGACACACCTACCATGCCGGTTCGAGAGAGGAGATCCTTGAGATCCATGAACAGACACGCGACAGGTTGGTCCAGCTGAGAGAGAAACTGGAAAAGGGAGAGGAAAAGCTCTTGATCTCGGTTGGCGACACCCCCTCCTGCAGTCTTGCCGATGAATTTGAGGGCATCGATGAGGTCCGGCCCGGCAATTTCATTTTTTTCGACCTTCAGCAGTACAAGCTGAACGTTTGTTCCATCGACGACATTTCTGTGTTAGTGGCCTGCCCCGTGGTAGCCAAACACAAAGAGAGGGGCCGGATCATTGTCTACGGAGGTGCGGTGCACCTTTCCAAGGACACTTTTGTTGAGGGAAGCACACGCATTTACGGCTATGGCATGATCGTCCACGAAGAGGGATGGGTCCTTCCCGAAGAAAAGATCATCGTGGAAGGCCTCTCACAGGAACATGGCATCCTGAATGTCACCCCCTACATGATGAAGCGCATTTCCATCGGGGATTTTGTGGGTATCTTGCCAGTCCATTCATGCCTGACAGCCAACCTTATGGGGGGCTATTACGACATGCAGGGCAAATTTTACGACCATTTTAATAGGTGAAACATCACGGCCATGAAAAGTTGAGTTACAATTGACCAAAATATAGTCAACTGCCGGCAATATCCCGCAGCCGTTATATGATACGAACCCGCTAGCGGGTAAACAATCATCTATCAATGAAAAACAGTCAGATCACCGGGTACATTGACCCCTGACCTGACTGTTATATCGGATCTTGTTTAATCTTGCTGTAAGCCGAAAAACCTTTTCCTATTTCACCTCCCAGGTGCTTCCGCTGTGCAGGAGGTCGTCCACGCATTTGTATTCACTCTCTTCACGCACCTGTTTGATCTGGTCTTCCATCTTATTCTCATAGGTGTCGGCTTCTACCGAACGGATGATGCCCACGGCAACCGGAAAATCGGGATATTGCATATTGGCCAGCATCAAATGGATGCCCGGGTCCTTGGTTTTGGCATCGTGCACGAGGATGTCGTCTTCGGTGTATCCGTCCTTGCCAATCTCCACCACCTTGAGCTTAAGTCCTTCCAGGACGATGCCCTTGTCCCGGTTTTTCCCGAAGATCATGGGCTCACCATGGCGCAGCACCAGCTGCCGCTCGTCCTTGTTCTTCTTGTCGGCGATCACAGCATGTGCCTTGTCATTGTAGATGACGCAGTTCTGAAGGACCTCCACCACAGCCGTGCCTTTATGCTTCTGGGCCTCCAGGAAGATCTCCTGGTTCAGCTTCATGTTGATGTCCACCGAACGGGCAAAGAATTTGCCCTGGGCACCAATCACCAGCTCACCGGGATGAAAGGGGTTCTCAATGGTGCCATAGGGGGATGTCTTGGTCACGGCACCCAGCTTGGAAGTAGGTGAGTACTGTCCTTTGGTGAGGCCGTAAATCTCATTGTTGAAGATCACAATGTTGATGTCGACGTTGCGCCGTACAGTATGGATCAGGTGGTTGCCACCGATGGCCATTGAATCGCCGTCACCGGTGATCTGCCATACACTGAGCTCAGGGTTGGCTGTCTTGGTACCCGAAGCAATGGCCGATGCCCTGCCATGGATGCCATGAAAACCATAGGTGTTCATGTAATAAGGGAAACGTGAGGAGCAGCCAATGCCGGAGATAAAAGCAAACTTTTCACGCGGAATGCCCATCTCGGGCAAAGACCTTTGTATGGCATTCATAATGGCATGATCACCGCATCCCGGACACCATCTTACTTCCTGATCGCTTTTAAAATCTTTGGGGGTAAGTTTTTGGGTATCTTGATTGTTGTTGGACATGGTTATGCCTCCAGGAGTTTTTGAACGTGTTCTTTAATTTCAATGGTTGTAAAGGGCTGACCCTGCACCTTGTTGTATTGCAGGTATTCGTAACGGGGATGATTCATCCTCAGGTAGCTGGCAAACTGGCCCATATTGAGTTCACACACCACGATGCGTTTGAACCGGCCCAGCACCTCGTCGGTGTTGGCAGGCAAGGGCCGGATATAATTGAAATGGGCAAGACCCACCTTATGGCCCTCCTTGAGCAGCTCATCAAGAGCGGTTCGCAGGTGGCCATAGGTGCCTCCCCAGCCCACCAGCAGTATATCGCCTTCCTGTTCACCTTCAATGATTTGCTCTGGGATAACATCCACCAAGCGGTTGACTTTTTCTTCCCGCAGGTAAACCATCCGTTCGTGGTTTTTTGGATCATGTGAGACCGAGCCTTTCAACTCGTCTTTCTCCAGTCCGCCAATGCGGTGCTCATAGCCGGGAGTGCCGGCAACAGCCCAGGTTCTGGACAGTTTTTCAGGGTCGCGGGCGTAGGGCATCCAGTTCTTCTGGCCGGGCTCAACCACGGGTGCCTTGATATCAGGATAATCAGCCATTTTAGGTATCTTCCAGGGTTCGGAGCCATTGGCCAGGAAACCGTCGGTGAGCAGTACCACGGGTACCATATGTTCCAGGGATATCTTAGCCGCCATGAAAGAGTAATGAAAACAATTCGAGGGTGTGCTGGCAGCCATCACCACTACCGGACTCTCACCATTGCGACCGAACAAAGCTTGCGTCAGATCCGACTGTTCGGGCTTGGTGGGCAGTCCCGTCGATGGTCCGCCTCTTTGTACATCCACCACCACAAGAGGCAGTTCGGCCATGACCGCCAGTCCGAGTGCTTCCGACTTCAGCGCCAGCCCGGGACCGGAAGTGGTGGTGACAGCCAGTGATCCGGCAAAACTGGAACCCAGCGCCGTGCAGATGCCCGCTATCTCGTCTTCAGCCTGGAATGTCTTCACGCCAAAATCCCTCCTTAGCGACAGTTCTTGTAATATCTCGGAGGCAGGGGTAATGGGATAGGATCCGCAAAACAGCTGTAATCCCGATTTTTCAGAAGCCGCCACGAAACCCCAGGCAGTAGCTTTGTTGCCATCGATGTTGCGGTAGGTACCCTTCTCTATCTCGGCCGGGCTGATCCTGTAGGTGGGTGTTAAAAGCTCAACCGTCTCGGCATAATAATAGCCTGCCTCAAGTACCTTTTTATTGGCATCAATCACCTTGGGCTTCTTCTTGAATTTCTGCTCAAAAAACTGTTCTGTATATTTTAAGGGACGATCAAACAGCCAGTAAACCATCCCCAGGGCAAACATATTTTTGCTGCGTAAAATGCTCTTGGGATCCAGCCCTTCGTCTTTCAATGTCTCCTTGGTCAAAGTAGTGATGGGTGCCTGAATAATGTTATACCCATCCAGTTTATCTTCCTTAATGGGGTCGTCGGTTTCATAACCGGCTTTCCTTAAACCCTTTTCCGTGAAACTGTCCTTGTCAAAAATGATCGTTCCGCCATTCTTGACCGATTTCACATTGGCTTTGAGGGCAGCAGGATTCATCGCCACAAGGACATCCGCATAATCCCCCGGGGTGTTCACCTGTTTGTGGCCAAAATGGACCTGAAAACCGCTCACCCCCCCAATCGTTCCCTGGGGGGCTCGGATTTCTGAAGGATAATCCGGAAATGTGGAAAGGTCATTCCCAATAAATGCCGAAGTGTCGGAGAACAAAGTTCCGGTCAGTTGCATGCCATCGCCCGAGTCACCAGCAAATCGTACCACAACTTCTTCCCGTTCAATGACATCTGCTTTTTTACTCATATGTTTTATGGTTTAAGAAGAGGTTTATGAATGCACTGCCTTTTAGGTTCTTATATAAATTTCAAATGCATATAAAACAGTTAACACTGTTATATATGCATCGTCCTCTATTTCAATACGTTTTAACACTCCTTCCGTATTGATTCCGTTACAAATTTAAGTAATGTTAATTAATTATGATCTAAATTTCAGAGAATATTTCCCTGTATAACATGATTTTTCTCATGGATGGTTTCACCATTGAACGGATCTCATATGAGGGTTCAGAACACCCCGATACCCACAAGCAATATTGTATTTTTTGTATCTTTATGTCTTTGCCTCGACCCCCCTGTAGCTATTATCTTTGTTGATCAACAGCATCCATGATTACTAATTTGTATGACCAATGGATAACGAAAGAAGCAACAATATATTATCAGATCTCACCGGTTTGGCAAAGTTCACCGGGCGGGTGGTTCACCACCTGATCAACCCGCCTTTCGAGAACAGGGAAATGTTAAAACAATCCTACTTTATTGGTTACAAAACTTTGCCGCTGATAGCTGTAACGGCCTTTATCCTGGGACTGGTTCTGACCCTGCAGTCCCGGCCTGTTTTGGTTGACTTCGGTGCCGAAACCCTTTTGCCCGGCATGATATCAGTGTCGATCGTCCGCGAGATAGGACCGGTCGTAACAGCCCTCATTTGTGCCGGTAAAATTGGCTCGGGTATTGGTGCCGAGCTGGGATCGATGAAGGTAACCGAGCAGATCGATGCCATGGAAGTATCCGGCACCAACCCGATGAAATTCCTGGTGGCAACCAGGGTGGTGGCTACTACGCTGATGCTTCCCATACTGGTTTTTTTTGCCGATGCCATTTCTTTTATAGGATCCTTTATTGCGGTCAACCTGCACGGAGATATATCGGCCCGGCTCTTTCTTACCGATGCCTTTACGCCGCTTCATTTTTACGACCTGATACCTGCCACAATAAAATCTTTCTTCTTTGGTTTTGCAATAGGAGTGATTGGTTGCTACAAAGGTTATACGGCAGGCTTTGGGACCGAGGCTGTCGGACGGGCCGCCAATTCCGCGGTGGTAGTTGCCTCCGTGGCCATATTTGTCATCGACATGCTGGTAGTACAACTGCAACATTCTATGGAAGCCCTTCAGTTTTAACACCATGAAAACAAACACTACAAATAGGAAAAACGAAACGGTGGTTCGCCTGGAGCATCTGAACAAGACTTTCCAGGACAACGAGGTGCTCAAGGACGTAAACCTGAGCATACCACGAGGGGAGAATGCTGTTATCATCGGCCAGTCGGGCATCGGCAAGTCGGTTCTGATCAAATGCATGGTTCGCCTGCTCGAACCCGATGCCGGCCTGATAGAGATACTTGGAGAGGAAGTTACCCGGCTGGAGGAAGAAAAGCTGAACGCCCTGCGCAAAAAAATAGGCTTTCTCTTCCAGGGCAATGCCCTGTACGACAGCATGAGCGTTCGCGAAAACCTTGAGTTCCCGCTGGTAAGAAACAACATGGCCGGGACAAAAAAAGATCTTGAACACAAAGTTTTGGAGGCGCTGGACAATGTGGGACTGCGAAAAACCATCGACATGATGCCTTCCGAGCTTTCAGGAGGCATGAAAAAACGCATCGGCCTTGCCCGAACCCTGATCCTCAAACCTGAAATCATTCTCTATGACGAACCCACTACCGGCCTGGATCCCATCACATCAAAGGAAATCAGCAACCTGATCATCAGCCTTCAGCAACAGTACCACACCACTTCCATCATCATCACCCATGACATCAGTTGTGTGGAAATAACGGCCAATAAGATCCACGTATTGAAAGACGGAATACTCTATGCATCAGGTCGGTATGAAGAAATGAAACAGAGTAACGACCCATGGATCTATAATTTTTTTAACTAAATTGTACCCATTATGAGAATGACCATTGGAAAAAGCATCCGTCTGGGATTCTTTATCATCCTGGGAATTGCCATATTTGCCTATGCCATATACGTTATTGGCAAACAAAGAAACCTGTTTGGAAATACCTTCACCGTCAACGGCATATTTAAGGACGTCAGTGGCCTGAAGGTAGGCAGCAATGTGCGCTATTCCGGCATCAACGTAGGAACAGTCTCCAACGTGCAGCTCATCAACGATACCCTGGTGCAGGTGCAGGTGACCCTGGAGAACAAGGTGCGAAAATTCATCCGCGAAGATTCGCGTATGGAAATAGGTACCGAAGGGGTAATGGGCAACAAAGTCGTCAACATCACACCCGGTACCCCCAACAAACCCGTTGTGGATGAGGGCGACGTGCTGGGCACGGTGGAAGCCGTGAAGATAGATGAAATACTCGAAGAGTTGAAAAAATCGAGCGTCAACACCACCGTGGTCACCAAGAACCTGGCGGAGATCACCGAAAAGATCAACCAGGGGGAAGGCATCTTCGGCAAGCTGTTTACCGATACTTCTTTCACCAACAACCTCGACCAGATCAGCCGCAATACTGCCAGCCTAACGCGTAACTTCAACACCATCACCAACAACATCAACAAAGAAGAAGGTGTTGTGGGCAAATTGCTCTCCGACACCACCCTGGCCGGTGAATTCGACCAGGCCGGGCGGAACCTTCTCGAATCAACCCGGCAGCTGCAGGAAATCACGCAAAAGATCAACCAGGGAGGTGGCATGTTTGGCAAGATGTTTACCGACACTGCCTTCACAAGGGACCTGGGAGCCTCGGCCAGAAACCTGCGCTATACCACCAAACAGACCCGGACCATCAGCGAAAACCTGACCAGGATAACACAACAAATAGAGAGCGGAAGGGGCGTGATCAACAAGCTGCTTACTGACAGTGTTTTCGCCGACAGCCTCGACGGCACCCTCAAAAACATCAACCACAGCGCCAAAGAGCTGGACAAAGCCGCCGAGACAATCAGAAAAAACTGGTTCATCAAAACCTTCTCCAGCAAAAAAGAGGAAAAAAAAGAGGAGAAAGAAGAACAGGAAAAAGAACAGGAATAAAAACTTAGCTTTTGGCGTAACAAAAAAAGCGGCGTGTTACCCACTATCATCGAACACGCCGCTAAAACCAGAAGAGACATTTAGGACAAAGACATTACCAACTAGTAGCTTTCAAAATCCTGGTCGTTGTGGTCGGTCTGACCCATATTGATGTCTGCTCCCCTGGACTGACCATTGCCCTTGCTCTGGCTGTTGCCATCACCTTTGCCGTTGCCTTTGGATGGGCCTTGTGCCTGCACTTTGGACTGACCTTGTGCCTGGCCGCCGTATTGGTTGCCACTTACTGCACCTCCATTGCCGGAGGCTGAGGGTTGGGCCCTGGTTTTTTGTCCATACGAATGTTGTGAAGCGGGCTGATTGGTGAAGGCTGATGCCTGCTTTTTATGGCCGTTGCCATTGCCCGAACTTTGACTCTGGAATTGATTGAACTGCGTCATAGTTTGACCAGAGCTCTCATCCTCGTCCACATTGAAAAAGGCAATCAATTGCTTCAGCTGGTCGGCCTGGCTCGACAACTCTTCTGCGCTGGTGGCCAGCTCTTCGGATGAAGCGGCGTTTTGCTGGGTTACCTGGTTGAGTTGCTGAATGGCATTGTTCACCTGGTCAGCACCACTGCTCATCTCATTGCTGGCTGCATTGATCTCCTGCACCAGCTGGGATGTTTTCTCAATCTCCGGGACGATCTCATCCAGCTGCTGTCCGGCTTTCTCAGAGATCTCCACACCCGACTTCGACTTCTCATCAATCTCATTGGCTGCTTCAGCACTGCGTTCAGCAAGCTTGCGGACTTCAGAGGCCACCACTGCAAAACCCTTGCCGTGCTCGCCGGCCCTGGCGGCTTCAACGGCAGCATTCAAGGCAAGGATATTTGTTTGATAGGCAATGTCATTGATGATGGAGATCTTGTCGGCTATCTCCTTCATCGACTCCATCGAATTCTGGGCAGCCTTGTTGCCCTCTTTGATGCTGCCGGCAGCCTGCGACGAGATCTTCTCCGTTTCCTTGGCATTTTCTGTGTTTTGCTGTATGTTGGAAACCATCTCCTCCATGGAGGAAGAGACTTCCTCTGCCGAAGATGCCTGTTCGCTGGATCCCTGTGACATCTCCTGTGAACTGGAACTCATCTGCTGACTGGCGGCCGCAATGTTGTCGGCGCCCGAACGGATATTGGCCACGATCTCTTTCAGCTTTCCGGCCATGTTTCTCAATGCATCGGCCAGGGTGCCAATCTCATCCTTCTGGTTGACATCTATGTCGGCCTTGAGGTTGCCCCGGGAAATCTCCTGGGCAAATGCCACTCCCTTATTGATGGGAACAATCAGACCACGCGCTATGACATAGGCAAGGATGATGCCGGCCAATACAGCGATGACACTAAAGATGATCACCCCGTTGCGGGTATTGGCGGCCTCATTGAGCATCGCCTCATCGGTCATGATGTATCCCTTGGAATCCTCGATAACCTGTGTCAATAAGGAACCCACCTTATCCAGATGTTCTCGCGTTTGCTGGTTGTAGATCTGACTTGCCTTGTCCATGCCCTCCAGGTTCTTTTCATTCCAGGCGATCATGGCATCGATGCGGTCGAGAACCACATAAGCCTTGGGCTTGATCACATCCATATAATAATCGTTGGCCCTTTGAATCTGGCCCTGCCGGAGGTACTGCTCCATCGTCTTCACGCTGGTGTGCAGCTCCTTGTGGGGCTGTTCCACTTTCTCTGCAACATCCCTGAAGTCAGGATGCTCCCGTTTCATCTGCTCCACAGCATCCGAATAGTACCACTGCCCAAAATTGCATTGCCGGGGATCTTTTTCGGCATCGATCTGATCGACCGACTCATCACGAACCACATAATCTTTTACCGTGTGGGCCCAAGCCAGGTGGTCGGTCTTGGCCTCCCGCAACTGATTGCTCAGTTCCCTGCTGGCCTGCACGAAAGCTTCATCAATCCGGATGGCGGACTGGTGAAGTTTCTTGTGGGGTTGTTCCAACTGGTCAAAAAGGCTTCTCAGCTCAGGTGCCACCTGTTCGGCATGCTCCCGGCCTTCTCCGTAATACCACTGTCCAAAAGCACATTCGCGGTGATCGGTTTCCACATTCAGGTGGGTAACCTCATCATCGGTCATCAGTTTGTTCACTTCCTGGGCCCACTGCAGGTGCTGCACATATTTTTGTTCCATCTCCGTGCGCAGCTCATTTCCCTCTATCACCTCTTCTGCATTGCCAACAATGCCACCTATTCCATTGATGGCCCAGTAGGACACCAGGATAAGCAGGGCTATCACCAGCCCAAAGGCTACAAAAAATTTTCTTCCTAATTTAAGATCTTTCCATTTCATAGATATATTATTTAATTGTGAAGGACTAGTTGAACGCGAAAAACAAAGTGGATCAATCTGTTTGAACATTCACTTATTCAAATATACGCGCCTGGGCCATGGAGTAAAAGGGGGTAAACACCTGATTTGTGCATAGGGTATTATCACGCATAACCGGATAAAAGACTCTTATATTCAGTTTTCACACCCTCAGCAACATATATCTTAATTGCCATCGACATCTATATTTAAATCACCTGCCAGGCAACCGTTTGATAAGACAACTCCGGAACAATCAACAGCAGGCCAACACAGCTTAGAAACCTTTTCAAAAAAGATTATAACACACTGAAAATCAAACATATTTTTTGGCCATTACCACTCAGGTATCCCTTGGGTAAAAACCCCCTATTTACCGGCAGCCAATAGCGTATAATTACCCAATACATTTGTAGACAAAGGATTCTACAAAAACATTCAGACCGCAACAGCCGGGTCACCTTTTATATTTTGTCGGGGAAGTAAGGATTATTATATTGTGGCGATGGAAAATGAAAAAACATGACGATGGAAAGGTACACAGCGCAGGTATTGATCGGAAAATGCAACCAGTGTAATGGAGGAATCTTACCCGAATACCAGATATTTCTGGCGGAAGACAACGGTCCCGTCCTCGTTCTCCGTGAAGTGCAAAACGACAGGGAATGGCTCTGGTTCCCGGGAAAAGAAAGCATCATGGACGACATCTTCCTGATGATCTCAACGGTGGTTTTTGAGGAAACCGAGCTCAAAGCAGTTGAACGGCTCTCGCTGCTTGAAGCTTATACAGAAAAGGAGCGGTTTGACTACTATGAGGTGGTAAGAGAAAATTCACGTCGATGGGACAGAAAAGTGATCCTCAACCTCTTTCACAGCAGCACCCTGAAAAACCAGCTTGAACACATCAAAGATTACGGGTGCGACATGGAGGTTACCACCACCCATTACCTATCGGAGTCAGGCGATAATGGCAGGAGTATAGAAAAGGGGCATCTGTGATTCTCTTCATGCCCCTTTTAATTATAATACCCCTGGATACTCCTTAAAAGACAGCATCATCGTCTCATCTCAACCAGCTCATATTGATTGGAACCAACACCGATCTGTTCGGCATGGTCGAGCTGGGCCACCGGGTTGACGTTGGGGTAATGGGCCCTGAAAGGATCCTCTCCCCTGTTCTTCTGGACAACCATATCGTAAGAGGCCCTGTCGAGTGCCACCGGATCTTCAGATGCAAAAAATCCAACATCAGATACCACGGCCTCATCATTGGCCGGATCGCAGTCGCATCCGGGGGCCACATCGGTAACCACGTTCACATACAACAATTTGGGAGAGAAATGCTTCTGAACGCCGTAGGCATAGTAGGCCATCTTTTTCTGAACGCTGTCGGACGATGCATTCCAGTTGATCTTAATGGCTCCCTCCGGACATACGGCGATGCAACGTGAACACCCCACACAATGTTCTGTTATATAGGCTTTCTGTGAAATCTCTATAGCCTTTTCCTGACAATGTTCCTGGCATTTGGCACAGGCTGTGCACAAATCCTGGTCGACAGTGGGTTTGGACATGGAGTGCATCTCCAGCTTGCCCTGCCTGCTGGAACATCCCATGGAAAGATTTTTAATGGCCCCACCGATGCCGGTAAGCATATGGCCTTTAAAATGGCTTACCACCATCATGGCATCGGCATTTAACACATCACTGGCCACGTGGATCTCCGGGGCATCCGGCAGATCCAGCTTTATTTGCCGGCTGTTCTCACCCCGCAAACCATCGGCTATCACGATGGGCACCTGCAGGGTGGAATAATTGAACCCGTTCCAGTGCGCACAGTAAAGGTGATCGATCGTGTTGGTGCGCATCCCCACATAAAGGGTGTTGGTATCGGTCAAATAAGGTTTGGCGCCTATATCCTTCAAAGCCCCGATCACCGGTCGCAGGTATACCGGGCGCAGGTAAGCAGTGTTGCCCAGTTCCCCGAAATGAGCCTTTACCGCCACCAACTCATGCCTCTCATAAACGTCCCCTACATGAAGGTGTTTTAAAAGCTGGGTGATCTTATCCAGGGGACTGCGCTGGGCGCGGTTTTTCATCGATGAGAAATATACTTGTGATGCCATAGATATGATATTTTACAGGTTTGGAGAAGCCCAAAGATACGCATAGGCTTGAAGTAAAAAAAAAAGGGATAAGATACTTCACGGAGGGTCCTTTAATGTAAAACTTGTCTAAATAAAAAAAATGATAAACGGGTTCTCCCCAGCAAAAAATAAAAAAACCGCACCAACAGTGCCGGCTTAAAAACCTTCGCATAAAAATACACAAATGGAAGGCTCTTCAGAACCGAAACTTTTGATGCGGCTGAGATTTGTGAACGGGTAAAAACTACTTCTGACGCATCTCCTGCAACCGTTTTTGCAGTTGCTTATCACGCTGCAGGGCACGGCTAATCTGAATATAACGTCTTCTTTTCATGGAATGCTTCTTCAATATGGAGTTCATCTTCTTTCGCATCTTCTGCTGTTCCTTCTTCATAACTTGTTGAACAGCCTGGTATGCTTTTTTCTCCTTTGAAGTCATCTCCACATTTTGCCCTTTGCGTTTGGCACGGGCAATCTCCTGGTAGCGCTTTACCTGGAGCCCGTTGTCTTTAATAGCCTTCAGCATGACACCCTGGGAAGACTTCTGTTCTTTACGTACTTCCTGCATGACCTTTGCAAAAGTCTGCAACTCGCTGTCAGATACTTCTACCTTTTTTTGCTGCGGTTGGGCGACAGGGTTGGTATTTTGCGCCTGCATTGCTGTTGACCCGGCAAAAAGAAAAACAACGGCCAGGAAAGGAATAAAAAGTTTACGTGTCATATAAATGTATTTACAGTTTAACTGGTTCTAAGAAAATAACAATTGAAGAAAGCGCAATGAAAGAAAAGTTAAAATTCTTTAAAACGGGGAATACAGATTGCCCTGGAGAAATCGACCGGTTGATCTAAATTGTCCGAAAGGCATTTATAGCTGCCCGTTATAAGAACCTGCCCCCAATCATTTATCAACCGGGATCAGCAAGCGAAAACCATAATAATTGTAGGTTATACCGGGCGACTTACTTGAACGGTTCGAAACCCGGCAATTCCAGGCATCCATATTCCAGGCTCCACCCCGGACGATCCTTGTGTCTCCCGAGTGGGGACCCATGGGATTTTCACAGGGGCATTGGGCATAGTAATTCATGTCATACCAATCGTGGCACCATTCCCATGCATTGCCGCTCATATCATACAGTCCCAGTTCATTGGGCTCTTTCTCTCCCACCTGATGGCACGTCCCCCCTGCATTATCCTGGTACCAGGCCACCTGCCGTAAGTTGCTGCTTCCGCTGTATTTGGATTTTTCCCGCTGACGGCCTCCCCTGGCTGCATACTCCCATTCTGCTTCGGTTGGAAGCCTTCCTCCCAGCCACTCACAAAAAGCCTGCGCCCCAAACCATGTCACTTCGGTGACAGGATGATCGCCCTTGTTCTTCTCCGGGACGAACTGACCTCCTGAATAACGTATAGGGCAATCCCCATCCTGCACATCCAGGTACATCACCTCACCCATTTTGCCTTCGGGGCTTACCCGCTTTGAATTCAAAAATGCGCTGTACTGGGAACAGGTAATTTCATGGACGCTGATTTGAAAACCATCCAGCCGGACCTTATGCACGGGAAATTCATCGCCATAGCCTTTGAATTGTTCTATCTGGCAACCCATCTGGAATGTGCCACCCCGAACGTATTTGAGCTGTATCTTAGCGCCACTCAGAAAAGTATGGGTTGTAAAAGCGGTTTCATCTCCATAAACCGGCACCGAATCGGCCATAACAAATGGGCGCAAATGGTAAACGGTGGCCTTTTTCAGTCCCTTGATCCGGGCCTCAAAAGGT
The DNA here is from genome assembly GCA_913055895.1 of uncultured Bacteroidota bacterium. Taxonomy (GTDB): domain Bacteria; phylum Bacteroidota; class Bacteroidia; order Bacteroidales; family UBA12077; genus JAGXLC01. Next base: position 16,989 of record CAJXLE010000043.1, read on the forward strand.
CCAGATCCCTTGCCAGCCACCATGTAATCATCCTGGAGGGTGGGTTCTTCCCTGCGGCTCCAGCAGAATCCCCGCTCTCCAAGGCTCATCTTGTCTTTTGCTACAATCTCCGAGGCAACGCGAACATTTATAATACCCCTGTTTTTCACCACCGTCGGTTGAAACTGAACCCCTCTTTCCCTGGAAGCACCTTTTTTCAAACCCTGGTAATGTGACGAATAGGGTTGCGCAAGACCATCGCCCGCTGAATCTCCCGGGACAAGGCTTTTGGCAAAAAGCAGGAAAAACATGGATAATATATAAAAAGAGGCCATTGTTGTGGCTTATCAAAAGGTTAAATAGACTATACGAAGAATTGGCATTTGGGGTTCACCTTTAAAGGGAAAAATGCCCGGGAGTATTGTGTTGATTACATCGCCAGCAGAACCAATGCCTAGGATACTTCCCTGTTGTAACATTCCCGCAGTGTATTCATTGCCCTGTAAAGGAGTTTGCTTACTGAGGTGGTCTGGACCTCCAGAATTTCAGCGATCTCCCCGTTGGTCATGTTCCGGTAAAATTTCAGGTATATGGTCTCCCGCTCCCGGCTGCCAAGATTTTTCATTGCCTCACGGATTTTATGTGCATTGTTTGTGTGTTCTTCCGACAAGATGATATGCTCTTCCGGCGAATCGTCCAGGTGATCATTAAAAACAGGATCCTCATGGTCAGAATAACTGAATGTTTGGTTGTTTTTTAACTTATGAATGATTTTGCGGCGGAAAGAGGCCCAAAGGTATATTCTGATGTTGTCGGTGGGGCCAAGACCTGAAAGTCCATTGACCAGGTCGATAAAAAGTTCCTGTATGTTGTCCTTGATGAAAGCAGGCCGGTTAACAATACGCAATCCGTAATGGTACAGGGGATGATAGCAGTTGTGGTATATTTCACTCAACGCCTGCCGGTCACCCTTCTTGAATCTCTCCCAGAGTATATAATCCTGGTTGTGTGCAACCTTTCTCCCAGCCATATAATGTAAATTGGTTGTTCAAAATGTTCCCTTCACACCCTTGATCTTTATTGCATCACCTTCCTGTTTCCTCATTCTTGTTATGCCTTTCCTGTAGATGGTTTATCCTGTCTTATTTCTCAAAGCCCCTCCAGGGGAAAATTCACAACACTTGCCCATCGCCAGCTATCCTTTGCCGGGCTCGCGTTAGCAGAATGAACACTGCTGGTTCAGCCACCCTTTCTACTTTTTACCTGGAAAAAGGGATGTCAGGATGTAAAAAAAACCGGAGGGTTTATAAACTGGCCGTCAAAATAAGGACAAAATAAAAGCGGTTATGTTTGATACAATTAACAAAGCTGGCTTAATGCATTGAATTATAAAACAAAACACTAAAAAACCACAAAAACATTATAAATAAAACCCGCATGAGCAGGTATACTTCACCCTATCTAGCGTTTTGCCTGTGGTTAAAATCAACTACGACAACATAACCAACTCGCCAACAGCTCAATAAAAATTTTCCCAAAAAATGTGTCCATATCTGCAGCAATTTTTTCTTATCCATAATGAATCAATCGAATTTATTTAGATCAAATAAATATAATAAAAAATTCATGCCTTACACGCATTATCAAATAGAAGATTTTATGATGGATGAGAGCTTCCGGAGGTGGATTCTCCAAATGAGCCCGGAAGATGAGGCTTTCTGGAAGGCCTGGCTGGAAGCACATCCACAAATGCGTGCAAAAGTAGAGCAGGCCCGAGCCCTGCTGCTGGAACTGAGAGATGAAGAAGTGCAGGTGAGCCAGGAAGAAATAGACCATCAGTTCAGCGAAATTGCCGAATATTTCGACCAGCAGGTAGGCCACCAGCCCTACAAAAAACGAATTCTACCAGGGAAAGCCTATGGCTGGATTGCAGCTGCCGTGGCAACCCTCTTCCTCGTTCCGGCAGGCATATATTATTGGATGGGTGCTTCCGACGTGCAGATGCAATACACTCAGAGACAGAAGATCGCCCAGGAAAACTCCCAAACCCCAGCGGATTCGCACAACGATTCTCCACGCCCTGGAGATGCCCCCCCCAGCCAGGATGATCAAACAAAGACGGATAAGAACCCCAAAAAAGAAAAAAGCTATTCATCTCCATCCGGCCCAAAAGCCAATACAGAAGAAATCCTCCCGGAAGGAACCCAAAGAACAAGAGATTTAAATAAGCAAATCAACAAATCTTTAGCTAAAAAATCCTCAGTAAAAAAAGCGGCCTGGACTACAGGTTCCGGCCAACACCGAAAAGTCAGTCTCCCGGATGGTTCACAGGTATACCTAAATGAAAAAACCCGGCTGACCTATCATCAGGAAGAAAGCCAGGGTGGAAAAAGAATGGCAACCCTCCGGGGCGAAGCTTTCTTCAAAGTAAAAGAAAGAAAGCAGGAAGGAAAAAAAATACCCTTCCTGGTTTCCACAGAAGCTGCAACTGTAAAGGTTCTGGGAACATCCTTCAATGTCAGTGCCCGTGACAAACAAACCCATGTATTCCTAAATTCAGGGAAGGTCGACCTGAACCTTGCAGGTGTTAACAAAAAACTGACCATGAGTCCGGGAGATTTTGCGCATTATCATTCCGGCAACCGGCGGATTGCTACAGGCCGGACCT
>CAJXLE010000044.1 GCA_913055895.1 uncultured Bacteroidota bacterium
CATTTATAAGACGATGGGTTTCATGGGACATCAGCTCACATGGGAATATGGCTACAAGGAATTGCCCGAAGACCTTGCTGAAAGGTACGCTTATGCCGAGGTAGTTGGTCCGCGTGGCCCTGTTGTTTGCGACAGGTTGATAGCGGGGATGGTTTTGCTGGGTCCGTCGTGTCATTATCCATCCCACCGTCATCCCGGGATAGAGGAGTCGTACGTGTGTTTGGCAGGCTCGGTGGCCATCAATGATACCATGGTGCTCACCACCAATGCATTTAGCTTTTTTACATCCAACCAGCCGCATTGGCTGTCCACAGACAAGGAAATACCGGCTTTGCTGGCTTATGCCTGGACGGCCGATCCCAATACCCTGAAAAACTACAGGATGGAGCTGGATTGACAGATAGCCGCTGAAGAGGGGCCGCCTGGACCGAGATGGGCCAAGGGGTGGGATATTTTGCAGGCTCGTCTTTTTTTTCTAATTTACCCCCTGGTTGGACGGATGGTGTTGCACACCCGCATGGCGGTATGGCTAAGCAGCATAGGGGACGGTCATGGTAAGCCGGTTGGTGCGTTTAATATTATGGAGCCCGTTTCATTCATGTCAGAAGACCACAACAGACCCAGCATCGTTTATGTCCTTTGGATACTGGTTGCTTTCCAGGCTGTATCAGGGATAACAGGCGGTTTGTTCATGCTGGTCGATCCAACAGGGCAATCGCTCAACATTCCCGGCATTTTTCTTATGGGAACACCTTTTGACAATTTTTTTGTCCCGGGACTCCTGCTGGTGGTCTTCCTGGGAATATTTCCCACAATCAGCCTGCTGGGCCTGCTGCGAATAAAATGGAGGTGGCCCCAGGTGCTCAACATATACAGCCACATCCACTGGGGTTGGACCTACACCCTCTATGCTGCCATCGTCCTGATCCTGTGGATGGACATCCAGGTCTATATCATAGGCTACTGGCATTTTATACAAACTTTTAATGCCCTGACAGGCGTGGTGATCCTGGTGATCACACTAATGCCCCAGGTGGTGAATTATTACAGGACGGGCGAAAGGGGAGGCTTTACCCTGGATTGATCACCAGCAGAGGGTGGTGTTGGGACTGCCAAACTTTCGGGAGCTCTTCACCAGCCATGTCAGTACCCCTTTGTTTTTAAAGGAGGCCTTCTTCCCATTTTTCCAAATGCTGGCTTACCTCGTCCTTTAGCAGGCCGGCAAATGCCATTAGGGCTTTGCGGGCGTCACCGACCGGGTAATAGAAAGCGTCCCAGTTTTCGCTGTCCTCCCCGTCGTGGTTGGGAATGATGTGGTTGAAATGGCAGGCCTCCTGCAACTCTCCATAGGCACTGCCTGCACGTTTCTCAATGTTCTCAAGGTCTTTCAGCGACAGCTCTCCTTTTTGCTTTTGCGTTCTCCGGAGCAGTTTGCGCCTCATCATGTCGGTGATGATCTTTTGGGCATCGGCATGGTTGGAAGGATCAGTCAATTCAAGTATCTCCCCGCGGGAGACGGGCGACATGAAAGTGCTCAGCCTGGCAACATCCTTCAGGCCCTCATGGGTAAGCAAGACACGTCCCACAAAGGGGTTGCCCTCAAAAAAGACATCGCCGCCTTCCAGCTGGTCTTTCAGCTCGGAGATGTCCAGTGCCTGGAGGTCGCCCCGCACCTCCATCACCACATAGTGTGGTTCCTGTTCCAGCTTTTCTATCTCTTTTTTGTTTCTGAAATAATAATCCTTACCATCTTCTTCCCCGGGTCGGGGTGAGCGGCTGTTGTAAAGGACCAGGTGTTGCAGGCCCTGGTGCAGCCGGGGGTAAAACTTTCCCAGTGCTTTGTCCAGTGGACTTTTGCCAACACAGGAAGGTCCGGATAGAATGACAAGTCGGCCCATAGTAGCTTTTTGGTATAAAGATAAGGCATGTTAGGTCTTCAGGCAAGGGGATACCTGGGTTGGTTGTGTTTGGTTATTTGGGAGGGTAAGGGGATATGGGAACAGAAAAAGTAAAAGTGCTGCCTTTACCTGGTTGTGAATCCACCCATATGGATCCCCCGTTCTTTTCAACAAAATCCTTGCATACAAGCAGACCGAGGCCGGTACCCTTTTCGTTGTCTGTACCCCGGGTGGATGCCGCAGCCTCGATGTGGAAGAGACGCCCCATTTTGTGTTTGTCGATGCCCATGCCGGTGTCGGACACCTCAATCCTTAATTCCCTGTTGTCAGGGTATGAACGGATCTGTATTTGCCCTCCATTGGGGGTGAACTTGATGGCGTTGTTCAACAGGTTGCGTATCACTGTGCTTACCATGTTCTTATCCGCATATACAGAGAAGGAGTCGGGCAGTTCCTTCACCAGGGAAATGTTCTTTTTTTGGGCGGCAGGCAATGAAAAGGCAAAGTTTTCGTCAATCACCGGGTTCAGGAGAAAATGCCGCCGGTGGACAGGCAGGTGCCCTGTCTGGGTGCGGGTCCATTCCAGCAGGTTTTCCAGCAGCCTGAAGAGGTTGTGGGCCGACTGGTCGACACTTTTCATGGCTTGCTGGAGCTCATCTTTGGACAAACCTGCGAAGTTCTCCCGCAATGTGTGGGATACTGAAAGGAGGGAGGTCAGGGGATTTTTCAGATCGTGGCCGATGATGGTGAAGAGTTTGTCTTTGGCTGCATTGAGCTCTTCAAGGCTGTCGCGCTGTGATTCAATTTCCTCCTTCTGGTAGGCTATCTCCTGCGTTCTCTGCTTTATCAGCCCTTCAAGGGCTTTCTTGTCGGTGGCAAGCTTATAGGTTCTCCATCGGATGTAAGTGTACACCGACAGGACCAGCAGGAGCCCATATATGATCCAGGCCATGATGGAATTCCACCAGGGAGGAGAGATCACGATCCTGAGCCGGTCGCCTGTTTCATTCCAGATGCCGTCGTTGTTGGAGCCCACTACGCGGAAAGTGTAACTGCCAGGTTTCAGGTCGGGATAACTTGCATAGATCCGGTTGCCGGATTGGACCCAATGGGGATCGACGCCCTCCATTTTATAACGAAACTGGTTGTTTCCTGAGTTGATGAAGTTGAAGGAAGCAAACTCAAAGGATAAGAAATTCTGGTTGTACTTCAGCCGGATTTTGTTGGTTGCTGTGATGCATTGCTGGATGATTCCATCTTCTTCAGGTATCAGCGGTTGGTTGAACAAGTTCACCCGGGTGATCAGGACAGGGGGGATGTAGGGGTTGTGTTTTATGCTGTCGGGGTGAAATATGTTGAATCCATGGATGCCGCCGAAAAACATCTCACCGTCGCCGGCAAGGTACCAGGCACCGGTATTGAATTCATTGCTTTGCAGTCCATCGTGTACATCATAATTGATAAAGGATGTGTCGGCCGGGTTGAATACCGACAACCCCCGGTTGGTGCTAAGCCAGAAACGCCCCTGCCGGTCGGGCAGGATGCTGTAGATGACGTTGTTGGGCAGTCCGTCAGCCATCGTGAACACTTCAAAGCGATCATCGTCCCTGTTGTACAGGTTGAGCCCGTGGTCTGTGCCGATCCACAACTGTCCCAGCGAATCTTCATATAGGGTGCGGATTCGGTTGTTCGACAGGCTTCCAGGGATGCCCGTTTGGGGATGGTATCTTTTGAATTGTTCATTTGTCGGGGTCATGCGGTTCAAGCCACCTCCATAGGTGCCTACCCAGAGATATCCTTCCTGGTCCTGTATGATGCCCTGAACAGTGGGATAACTCAGGGTGGTTGAATCGGCCGGGTCGTGCAGGTAGTTTTTGAATCGGCCGCTGGAGGGATTGAAACGGCTGAGACCGTTGGCGGTTCCAATCCATATCATCCCATCAGGGGCTTCGTAGATGCACCTGACCCATTGACTGGGCAGATCGGTTGGCTTGTTGCCACCGGGAAGGAAGTGCTGATGGATGTTTTTTTTCTCATGGATGCGATAAAGTCCTGCGTTGGAGGTGCCTATCCACAGAAATCCCTTTCTGTCGCGGTATAGTGTATACACATCGTAGGAAAGGGAAGCATCCGGGTCGGATCGGTCAAAAGGATAGTGGGTGAAACCATTTGTATTCCTGTCGAAAAGGTAAATGCCGCTGTTTTGTGTGCCAACCATCACCTCGTGGTCGCTGTGCTTGCGGATGGTCCATATGAAGTTGGCAAGCTGGCTCTCGGGATTTCTGAAGGTGTGAAACTTGTTGTGCCGGAGGCTGAACTTGCTGATACCGCCTCCGCCGGTTCCAACCCACATGGTGCCGTCGTCCGACTCGTGCAGGGAAAAGATGATGTTGTTGGCAATGCTGAAGGGATCATCCGGCTCGCTGCGATGGTGCACAAAAGTCTCCGTCGAGGGGTCAAAACGCTCGAGTCCGTTTCTTTGCGTACCGATCCATAAGGTTGGTTTGCCGGTATGTGATTCATAAAGTGAATAGATGACATTGTCGGCGATGGAGGCGGGATCGTCAGGGTCGTGGCGGAAGACCTTAAAACGCTTGTCTGCTTCATCCCATCGTGTAAGCGGACATCCCGTCCCTGCCAGCCAAATGTTGCCCAGGTGGTCCTCTATGACCACTTCCACGATGTTGCCCCCGATGCTGTTTTTCTGGGGATCGTAATGTAGGTGTGCGACGATCGTATGGCTGCTTCTGTCATACAGGAAAGCTCCTGCATTGGTTCCCAGCCAAAACCGCCCTTTTTTGTCTTCATAGATACAATTGATGAAAGAACTGCCTGGCTCTGGAGAATCGGCCAAAAACCTTATAAATGTTCCTTCTTCAGGCTGGAAAAGATTCAACCCGTTTTGGGTGCCAAACCACAGCCTTCCCTGTCGGTCCTGGTATATATCATTGATCACATCGTGGCTCAGGGAATTTTCCCGCAGGCCATCATGCCGGAAATGGGTGAAGGTCTGACTTTGAGGATTGAAACGGTTGATGCCGGCCCCGTTGGTTCCAATCCATAAAAAACCGCTGGTGTCTTCACACAGGGAAAAGATGAAATTGTCGGAAAGGGAGCCGGGTTTGCCAGGTATGTTGTTGTATATGTGAAAATTTCGTCCGTCGTATTTGTTTAACCCATCCTGGGTGGCAATCCAGATGAATCCGCGGCTGTCCTGAAGGATATCCCTGCCTGTACTTTGCGACAAACCCTGGTTCTCAAACCTGATAAAATTGCCGTAATGCTGCTGACCGGCCGCCTGCATGCAACCAGAAGACATACACACTGTCATCACCATGCCAAGGTAACATCTTGTAACCAATTTTGCCTGATACATCGGTGTGTGTTTTGAATAATTTTATTGACTAGTTGGACTTTATCCTGCCGGAGGAGGACGTTTTACAAGTTTATTTGTTAAATAATTCTTTGGCCTTGCGCAACTTATCATGCCAAAGCGATCATTGCCTTTGGTGGCATGAATGGTTGTTTTGTATGGATGTTTGATTTGCTTTTTCTGCAACCCATTGTTGCACCGTCTCAACCAAATGCAAATGTTTCAAGTTAGTTAATTCCCGGTTAAAATTCCACTTGTTGAAAATTTTGCAGACGATTATTCTCGGGCTGTGGGTTGATGTTCCAGGTTCCCTGGTGTTTATTTGTTAGGCCTTTTTTAAAAGCCGATCTGGTTGTTTCTATCGAATAAATGGGAAGATTAAAAAAAAACGATTTTTTTTTGTTTGGTTCAACGGTATATATTATCTTTGACCAATCGTTCAGTCAAAAAAATGCGCTGCAGGGTTTTGCCCTGCTTTATTTAGGATCAATATTGACTGATCGTTCAGTCAAAAAAAATTCATGGACTATGTCACCGCGCACACCCGAACAATTTGAAGCCATCAGGGAACAGAAGCGCTCGCGCATCCTGGATGCAGCGCTGCATCTGTTTGGGACCCAGGGTTACAACAATACATCGATCAGCCAGATTGCCAAGAAGGCAGACATCTCCAAGGGCCTTATATACAATTATTTTGAAAGCAAGGAGGCCGTCGTTCAGGAAATTTTGAACTCGGGCATCGATCAGATGTTGAACATACTGGATGTCAACCACGACGGTTATCTGGAACCAGGTGAGCTGGAATCTTTCATTCATGAGATGTTTGGACATTTGGAGAAAAACCCGGAGTTTTGGAGGCTTTATTTCAGCATCCTCATGCAACCTGATATATATTCCATGGTCAGGGAAAAGACCGATGAGTTGGCCCGTCCCCTGATGAAAATGGCCATCGATTATCTTTCCCGGGCGGGTTTTGAAAATCCACAGGGCGAGACCCTGGTTTTTGCAGCCCTGATCGATGGCATTGGATTGCATTATGTCATGGAGCCCGCTGAGTATCCTGTAGAGATGGTAAAGAATGTTTTGTTGAAAAGATATGTAGAACCCTTTAAAGATTCCTGAGATGAAAAGATTTTTAACCCTGGTCGCACTATTTGTGGCCTTGATGTTGATTTTTCCCGCCACGGGTTTTACCCAGCAGAAAAGTGCCCGGCAGATCGTGGAAGAGGCTGAGGATCAGTGGCAGGGAGAAAAGTCGAGCATCAGTACCATGACCATGAAAATCATCCGTCCCACCTGGGAACGCACCATTGAGATGAAGAGCTGGATCAAGGGCAGGGATTATGCCCTTACCCTGATCACCGCACCCGCTGGCGAGAAGGGTCAGACCTTTCTCAAGCGCCACAACGATATGTGGCATTGGATGCCTTCTATAGGCAGGCTTATCAAGCTGCCGCCATCGATGATGTCGCAGGGCTGGATGGGGTCGGATTACACCAACGACGACGTTTTGAAGGAATCGTCGATGGTCACCGACTACGACCACAGCCTGGTGGGGGAAGAATCGGTCGATGGCACCATGTGCTATAAGATTCGCATGATACCCCATGAAGACGCCGCCGTTGTCTGGGGGAAGGTGTTCAAGTGGATCTCCAGGTCGCATTACAACCAGTTGAAATCGGAATACTATGACGAAGACGGCGAGCTGGAGCGCACCGAGGTTTTGTCAAAGGTCCGCGAGATGGACAGGCGCATGGTACCGACCCACATTGAGGTGATACCAGCCGATGAGAAGAACAAAAAGACGGTTTTGGAGCTTAACTCGATCAAATTCAACCGCGACATACCCGATGGTTTCTTCTCGCAGCAGAACATGAAACGGATTCGTCCATAAAAATGCAATGCATTCCGTCCGGAAGGGATACATTGCATAAGGCCAATATATTACATGAATAATAAACGTGTGAGACCTATATTATGAGGGAATATGTTAAACTGGCATGGCGCAATATTTGGCGTAACAAGCGTCGTACACTGATAACAGCGGCTTCCGTATTTTTTGCCATATTTTTTGCATTGATCATGCGGTCCTTGCAGTTGGGCAGTTACAGCAACATGATCGACAATGCGGTTACCCTTTACTCGGGCCATCTGCAGATTCATGCAAAGGGATACTGGGACAACAAATCAATCAACCGCACGATGGTTGCCGACGACCAGCTCATGGGGATATTGGACAAACAGGAAATGGTCAGGCAGGTGGTTCCCAGGCTGGAATCTTTTGCTCTGGGGTCATCCGGACCGCAAACCAAAGGTGTGATGGTGATGGGTGTGGATCCGGCCAAACAGGATGAGATGTCGAACCTCTCCGGACGGCTGACAAAGGGGAAATATTTTCAGCCAGCAGAACAGGCTGCCATCGTGGGACAAACGCTGGCCGATTACCTGCGTCTGGGTGTCGGCGACACCCTGGTTCTACTGGGACAGGGCTTTCATGGTGCCACAGCAGCCGGCAAGTATACCATCAAAGGCATCGTCGGCATCCCCAAGCCCGACCTGGACAACAAGATGGTGTACCTGCCCCTTCAAACGGCACAGCAGATGTATATGGCCCCCAACCGCCTTACCACCCTGGCGGTGAACCTCCATGAGCACGGCGACCTGTCGGCTGCCGTCACCAACCTGCGCAATGATCTGTCAGGCTCCAGGTATGAGGTAAAGACATGGCGTGAGATCATGCCGGAGCTGGTTCAGCAGATACGCTCGGACAACGCCAGCGGATGGATCCTGCTGGCCATTCTTTACCTGATCATCGCCTTTGGCGTGTTTGGCACGGTGATGATGATGATCAATGAACGCAAGAGGGAGTTCGGGGTGATGATTGCCGTGGGCATGCACAAAATTAAGCTGGCAGTGGTGGTGACCCTGGAAATGGCTTTTATTGGGTTGCTGGGACTGCTGGCAGGGATTGCAGGCAGCATGCCGGTTATTCTGTATTACCATTATCACCCCATACGCCTGGGAGGAGAGGTGGCCGAGAGCATCAAGGATTTTGGCATCGAACCGATCATGCCCATGGCGTGGCAGGCCGATTTCTACGCCAGCCAGACCCTTATTGTGGCAGCCATTGTTGTGGTGGCTGTCCTTTATCCCATATACAGCATTACACGAATAAGGCCTGTGAAGGCCATGCGTGGATGATTCACCAACCTAAAAATCAACAACTATGATTCCATCAATAGCCTGGAAAAATGTTTGGAGAAACCGCATGAGAAGCCTGATCGTGATGATCGCCGTCACCATAGGTATGATAGGTGGCATCTTTTCATCCGCGGTTTTCAAGGGCATGTCTGATCAAAGGGTGGAGGAGGCCATCAAGTATGAGACGAGTCACATACAGATTCACCATCCCCGTTTTATGGAGAACCAGGAACTGACCTATACCCTGCCGCGTTCACAAGAACTGGCGGGAGAGCTGCAAAACCTGGAAAAGGTTCAGGCTGTGAGCCGCCGCATGGAAGTGCCGGTTATGATCAAGTCGTCGGCCTCCGGAACAGGTGTGCAGCTGCTGGGCATCCATCCCGAGGAAGAGAAGAAGGTGACCGCCATCCGGGAGGCTGTTTACGACAGCGTAGAGGTTGCCGGAAAATATGGGATGACCGACCCCAAAAGGGTGCAGAGGTTCCTGGAGGACAGCGTTGGTCATTATTTTACCCAAAAGTCGCGTTCCCAGCAGATCGTCATTGGTGAGGAGCTGGCCGAACAGTTGAAAGTAGACGTAAAAGACAAGGTGGTGGTCAACCTGCAAACCACCGAAGGCAGCCTGAGCGGAGGGGTCTTCAGGGTTGCGGGCATCTATCGGATCACCAATTCCACCTTTGAAAACACCGTGGCTTTCGTGAAGAAGGAGGCCCTCTCATCCCTCACCGGGCTGCCGGCTGACGCTGTCCATGAGCTGGCCATCCGCCTGAGCGACAGCCGCCAGGTGGGCCCTTTGGTAAAGCAACTCACACGGGATTATCCAGGGCTGGATGTTAAGTCGTGGAAAGACATCCAACCTGAGCTGGGTATGATCACACAGTGGCTCGATGTGATGTTGTATTTCATCATGGTGATCATCCTGCTGGCCCTGGGTTTTGGTATTGTCAACACCATGCTGATGGTGGTCATGGAGCGCATCAAGGAGCTGGGTATGCTGATGGCCATTGGTATGAACAGAATGAGGGTTTTTGGTATGATCATGCTGGAGACCATCTTTCTGTCGATCACCGGCGGAGTAATAGGTATGGGCATTGCGGCTCTGCTGATACGCTATTTCGGCAGCCAGGGCATCCATCTTGATGCCTTTACCCAGGGTTTCGAGGCCATTGGTTACAGCCCCGTGCTGTATCCGTCCATTGGTGTATCTTTTTATTTCACCCTCACAGGGCTGATCATACTCACAGCCATTGTGGCCTCTATATACCCTGCTGTTAAAGCATTGCGCATGAACCCGGCTGAGGCCCTGCGCATAGAAATATAACCAGGTATTGTCAAGCCATATAAGGAGGCTTTTGACGTCAATGCAATATAGAATCAAATGCAACCACCATGTGAAAATAATCCTTAAGATGCAAAAGGAGAGGATTTGATCATACCAATTTCTTTTTTGGCCAACAGATGCAATAAGATATCCTTCTAGAAAACCTGAAAAAAAATACAACGATGAAAATATTGACCCTCAACAATGTTCACAAGATTTACAACGAATCGGAAGTCCAGGTGCACGCAGTCAATGGCGTCAGCCTGGAGTTTGATAAAGGGGAGTTTGCTGCCATAGTGGGCCCCTCGGGCAGTGGCAAGACCACCCTTCTGAATATGATAGGCGGGCTGGATCAGCCTACCGAAGGAGAGATCATTGTCGACAGCACCAACATAGGTTCACTCAAACCCTCTGGCCTGATCGATTTCAGGATGTACAACATAGGATTTGTTTTCCAGGCCTACAACCTGATTCCCGTATTGACAGCCCGCGAGAATGTGGAATTCATCATGCACCTGCAAGGCAGGCCACGCAAAGAGCGTGAGGCGCGGTCGAGGGAGTTGCTCGAGGCCGTTGGGCTGGCCGACCGGATGGATTCAAGGCCCAGCAAGATGTCGGGCGGCCAGCAGCAGCGAGTTGCCGTGGCACGGGCACTGGCATCCAAACCCAAATTTGTGCTGGCAGATGAGCCCACCGCCAACCTCGATTCGCATTCCACAGAGAACCTGCTGGACATCATGGAGCGGCTCAACCGCGAGGAACAGGTAACTTTCATCTTTTCTACCCACGACAACCGGGTGGTGAAAAAAGCCAGGCGGGTGATCACAATAGAAGACGGAAAGGTGGAATCGGACAGCACTCAAAAATAAGCCATTTATGATGAAAAGGAGTAAACCACAACGATACAGAGGCAAATTGCTTGTGCTGGTGTCTTTTTTATTGCTTGCAGCCGGTCATCAGGCCCAGGTCCAGGCCCAGGCCGGGGATGGCGGCGGCAAGGTAACTTTTAACGGCTACATCAAGTACATGAATACCATTATGGACCAAAGGGGAACGTCTATTGCCGGCCAGGGGGGTGGCCTGTTAAATGAATATATGGATACCTGGTTGAATGAAAGCATGTTTCACAACCGCCTGGACCTTCGATGGTTCCCCTCCCGGTCGTTCCGTGCCGGCATAAGTGTGCGCAACAGGTTTATATATGGCGACCTGGTGGAGTTCTCCTCGGTCGACTTGTTTTCTTTTCCTTACCCCGACCTGATCAGCCGTGATTATGGCTACCTGCACAAACTTACGAAAAACCTGGTGGTTGAGGATTCCTATTTGATCAACTCTTCCATAGACCGCCTGTGGGTGAACTACACCAACGGGCCGTTTGAGGCCAGGGTGGGGCGGCAGCGCATCAACTGGGGCCAGACATTTGTCTGGAACCCAAACGACCTTTTCAATGCCTATTCCTTTTTTGATTTTGATTACGAAGAGAAACCCGGCAGCGATGCCATACGACTGATGTATTACCCCAGCTTTACCTCTGCTGCCGAACTGGCCGTGAAGGTCAACCGCAACGACCAGGTGACCGCTGCAGGTTACTACCGCTTCAACCAGTGGGGGTATGACTGGCAGCTGCTGGGGGGCGTCCTCAACGATGATGAGTACGTGGCAGGAATGGGCTGGTCGGGCAATATCAAGGGAGCCGGCTTCAGCGGGGAGATGACCTATATCCGGCCGCAGAAAAACTTCGGCGATACCACCGGCATCTTGCTGGCATCGGCCTCGGCCGGCTATATGTTCGACAATTCCCTCTACCTGCAGCTGGAAGGTTATTACAACGGTAACTATGAGAATATGAACCTCGGCAGTTTCACCAGTTATTATTACCGGCCCCTGACGGTAAAAAACCTTTCCTTTAGCCGTTTCTCCTGGTTCGCCCAGGCATCTTACCCCATACATCCCTTGCTGGACGGAACCCTGGCTGTGATGTACTATCCCGGTATTGATGGCTTCTTTTTCAACCCGTCGCTGAAATATTCGCTCACCGACAACGTTCAACTCTCCGCTTTTGCCCAGCTTTTCCAGGGAAAATTCACCGGGGCGCAGAAAGAGAAGATAAATTTTATATTTTTCCGTTTCAAATGGAGTTTCTGAATTATGATGCACTGGGACCATCTATTATCTGCGCGGCGGTTCGGCTTGGAAGATCGCCCGATAAGCAGCACGGCTGATGCCCGTTCGCAATTCCAGCGCGATTTTGACCGCATCGTGTTTTCATCGCCCTTCCGGCGGCTGCAGAACAAGACACAGGTCTTTCCGCTTCCGGGCAGCGTTTTCGTGCACAACAGGCTTACCCACAGTCTGGAAGTAGCCAGCGTGGGCAGGTCAATTGCCAACAATGTTTTCCTTTCCCTGCAAGAGCGTGATGAAATACACAACAAGGAATTGCTTAACGAGTTGGGCTCCATTGTGGCGGCAGCCTGCCTGTGCCACGACATGGGCAATCCCCCTTTTGGTCATGCCGGCGAGGATGCCATCTCCAGGTTTTTTCGCGAGGGCAAGGGCAGGGAGTTGAAAGACAAGTGTACACAGGAAGAGTGGCTTGATCTGGAGAACTTTGAAGGCAATGCCAATGCCTTGCGTTTGCTGACCCACAGGTTCCAGGGCAGGCGACGTGGTGGTTTTGCACTAACCTATACCACCCTGGCCTCGCTGGTTAAATACCCGTTCGGGTCGGGGCTCAACCCCGACAAACCCAAGTACGGTTTTTTCCAGTCGGAGAAAGACACTTTCACCAGGATTGCCGAAACCCTCCAGCTGGAGAAGCTGGGCGACGATCCCCTGCACTATGCAAGGCATCCCCTGGTCTATATTGTGGAAGCTGCCGACGACATCTGTTACGAGATCATGGACATCGAAGATGCCCATAAGTTGAAGATTCTGGATAAGGAGGAGACTTTCAGTTTGTTGATGGGATTTTTTGATGAGAAGGAAGACCGTGATTTTTATGATAAGAAGGAGAGGGTCTTCCGGGAGGTGACCGATCTGAACGAGCGGGTGGCCTATCTCAGGGCTTCGGTCATCAACAAGCTGGTACAGCTGACCGCCGCCATCTTTCTTGAGCACCAGGATGATATAATGGCCGGAGATTTTGACGGCTCCCTGATGGACCACCTGCCCGGGCGGGAGCAAAAAGCTTTTGAGACATGCAAGGATAAGGCCGTTGGTGATATATATAACCACCGCTCGGTGGTCAAGATTGAGCTTACCGGTTTCAATGTCCTGGGAACCCTGCTCGAGGAGTTTACCCATGCCTTGCAGCATCCCGGCTCGAAATATGCCCAAAAGCTCCTCTCACTGGTGCCAGGACAATACAACCTGACCGGCGGCTCCACCTATGAACGCATCCGTTCTGTGGTGGACTTTATCTCCGGAATGACCGATCTGTATGCGGTGGACATATATAAGGACATAAGGGGCATCCGGACATAAGATGGTTGAGGGCCTTACCTGGGATTATTTAACAGGCACATCTTTTTATAAGATTATATTTCATTTAACATTTTGTCATGGTAAGTTACAGGCAGTTTTTGTCAAGCAGTTGCTCTTTTCGGGCAGCTGTTGTTGTCAGGCAGCTGTCTACCGGGCGTTGTTTCCCTTTGCTGCTTCTTTCGGAGCTGTTTGCCGGTATCGTCGTTTTTCCAGGTATTTGGCTGAATAGTTGTCCCAGTTGTTCAACACTTCAACGGCCTTCTGAAATCCCGGGTCGCGCTGGTTGACAATCTGGAAATATTCGCTCATGTCCCACAGATCCCTGGCTATGAGCGCCTTTACCTGCAGCCTTAATTCTTTACCGGATTCTTCAAGTCCCTCCTGGTCGGGTTCCACACCTTCTGACTCTGCCAGCTCCACCAGGTCCTGTACCATGGCTTCTGTAACCTGGAAATTGGCTTTATAATCATGGATATCCGAGTAATTGTTTTCAAGGGTGGAGCGGTGCTCGTCGATGTAACGCAGTATGTAGGTGTTCAGGATGCCCAGCCGGATAACCTCGTTGAAATAATCAGAATAAGAGGTGGTGTCCAGGGGTACAAAAATGTCGGGCATGATGCCCCCGCCTCCAAAGACAACACGGTCGTTCAGCTTGGTGTAGTATTTGAGTGAATCGGGGAAGGAGCGGACACTGTCTTCGGAAGTCATCTCTCCCCGGTCGAAACGCTTGAGTATGTCGCGCCTGTATTCTTCGCGGCCGTTTTTATAGGGTTTTTGGATGACACGGCCGGTTGGGGTGTGGTACCTGGCCACGGTCAAACGGATCATGGATCCGTCGGGTAGGGAAACGGGACGCTGCACAAGGCCCTTGCCAAACGAACGCCGACCGATGATCAGCCCGCGGTCCCAGTCCTGGACAGCTCCTGCCACGATTTCGCTGGCCGAGGCTGACCCTTCGTCGATCAGGATAACCACCCTGCCTTCTTCAGCGACGCCCTTGGAGGTGGCATGATTTTCCTCCCGTTTGACATTTAGTCCTTCGGTATAAACAATAAGCCGGCGGTTGCCCAGGAACTCATCGGCCAGCTGAATGGCCTGGTCCAGGTAGCCTCCGCCATTATCGCGCAGATCCAGTATGAAGGATTCAGCCCCTTCTTCTTTTAGCATGCTTACTGCCTCGGTGAACTCTTCGTTGGTGGTCTGGGCAAAACGGTTCAGCTTGATGTAGCCAATGCCTTCGTCGGCCATATAGGCAGCATCCCTGCTGTGTATGGGTATCTCATCCCTCTTGATGGTGAACTGCAGCAACCTGTCCACACCGGGTCGCTTGATGGAGACATCCACGCTGGTGCCTTTTTCGCCCAGCAGCCGGTCGCGAACACCTGTGGTGCTGATGCCAATGCCTGCCACGGTTTCACCGTCGATCTTCACGATGCGGTCGCCCGCCTGCAGGCCCACCTTTTCAGAAGGGCCCCCGGAAATGGTAGAAATCACATATATGGTGTCTTTCAGTATATTAAACTGTATGCCAATGCCTTCAAAGTTTCCCTGGAGGGGTTCGTTCATTTCTTTGACCTCGTCGGCTGTCAGGTAGGTGGTATGGGGATCCAGGTCGGAGATCATTTCCTTGACAGCTTTTTCCACCAGGATCGAGCGATTTACCGAATCTATGTAATAGGAGGAGATGAAGTGCAGGGCTTTGGTAAATTTGTACATATCCTCGTTGAAGAGGTTTTCCTGGCTATGCCCGGTTCGCGGAAATATGATGATCAGCAGTACGGGTACAATGAGTATGGTGCGGATGAATCTGGCCATAATGTTTAGTTTTGCTGTTCTCTGGTCATGAAATTAAAGGGAATCTTGATGATCTCGCTGAAATCTTCCCCGTCCTCCAGTATTTGATCGTCCAGATCATCATAATACCAAAAGATGGTAAGGTTGAGCCTTTTTTCATATAATTTTTTCAGATGGCTGATGATCTGAAAGATGTATTTGGAAGAGGAAGAGTTCATATAAATAAAGTCGAACACCATTATAAACGTTTCATTGAGCAATTTGTTTTCCTCATAGTCTTTTAGCACCCGCTCGGTATACCTCTCCATCCACAACAAAACGGGATCGTAAAAATCATAGGCGTCCTCAGGCCTGGAAATACCCGCCATCTCGAACTTCTGTTTTTTGGGGTTGAAATCGATTTTGGGGGTATAGTTGGTAGGTTCCCTGTACAGTCTTTCCTCCATAGTTCACCTCGTATGATTAGTTGGTATGGCTATTTCAATGGTATAATAGTATAGATTCCGGTTTATCGGTTTGATGTGATAATGAATCTTGTTTTTGGATATTTTGGCCATCTTCATGATTCCCAGTCCCGCTCCCGATCTTCTTTCATTTTCGTAGATTCCCTCGGCCATGGTTTGTTTGTAGAGTTCCTTCAGTTGCTGGTAATGAAGCTGGTTGATGTACTCGATTTTTTCTTCCAGCGCCCGTGCATCTTCTTTAAGTATGGGGTTTCCCGAGCGAAGTTTATAGTAGTCTCCGCTTTGCAGGAAGGAGAAAAAAGGTTTTTCCGGTGATGAGCGGAGGGTTTTATCATCGAGCTGGTTGACGTAGTTGTAGTTGTTTTCAATGATCTCCACCATCAGGGTGACGATCTTGCGGTAGGTGGATTTACTGAGGTTGATCTGCCGGCTTATCTCGCGAAGCTTTTCAATAAGTGTGCCGGTGATTTGATAACTCAAATACCCATTGTAACTTAATATTTCAGGATTGTTTTCCATCGGACGAGAGCGTGGCACAGTCAACAAAAATACAAAAACAAATGATTATTCCCATTCGATGGTAGAGGGGGGTTTGGAGCTGATGTCGTAGACCACGCGGTTGATACCTTTGACCCGGTTGATGATCTTCGAGGATATTTCAGCCAGGAACCCGTAGGGCAGATGTGCCCAGTCGGCAGTCATCCCGTCGGTGGAGGTTACCGCGCGCAGGGCAGCTACATTTTCGTAGGTGCGTTCATCGCCCATCACACCTACCGATTGGATGGGCAGAAGTATGGTGGCAGCCTGCCATACCCTGTCGTAAAGACCGTGTTCCACCAGGCCCTGGATGAAGATGTCATCGGCTTCCTGAAGCAGGCGCACTTTCTCGGGGGTTACATCGTCGATGATGCGAATGCCCAGGCCGGGTCCGGGAAAGGGATGGCGGTGTATCAGCTCATCTTTCACTCCCAGGCTTTCACCTACTTTTCGTACCTCGTCTTTAAAGAGCAAGCGCAAGGGCTCGACCACCTCCAGGTTCATCTTTTCCGGCAGGCCGCCCACGTTGTGGTGCGATTTGATGGTTACCGACGGGCCGTTGACCGAGACGGACTCGATCACGTCGGGATAGATGGTGCCCTGTGCCAGCCATTTGATGTTTTGGATCTTGTGGGCCTCACGGTCGAACACCTCAATGAAGTTGCGGCCAATGATCTTACGCTTCTCTTCCGGATCGGCAACCCCTTTCAGGTCATTGTAGAACTGCTCTTTGGCATCCACGCCGATCACGTTGAGCCCCATGTCTTTATAGGACTCCAACACCTTGTTGAATTCATCTTTCCGCAGCAGGCCGTTGTCGACGAAGATGCAGGTAAGGTTGCTTCCGATGGCTTGATGCAGCAGGGTGGCGGTAACCGAAGAGTCGACCCCTCCCGAGAGGCCCAGCAGCACCTTGTCGTTGCCCAGTTTTTCCTTAAGATCGCGTATGGTGATCTCGGCAAAGACCTCCGGGGTCCAGTCCTGTTGGCACCCGCAAATGTCCACCACAAAGTTTTTCAGGATCTTTTTCCCCTCCAGGGTGTGGTATACTTCCGGATGGAATTGTATGCCATAGGTTGGCTCGCGCTTGTTTTTATAGGCTCCCACTTCGATGTCGCGGGTGCTGGCGGTGACCTGGTAATCATCGGGCAGCTGGCTGATCGTGTCGCCATGCGACATCCATACCTGGGTGTCGGGGTTGACTTCCTTCAACAGTTCGAACTCCCTGTCTATGTAGCTCAGGTTGGCCCGGCCGTACTCTCTTTTTTCGCTGCCCAGCACCTTGCCGCCATAGTGGTGGGCAATGTACTGGGCGCCATAGCAGATACCAAGAATGGGCACCTTTCCCTTGATCTTATTGATCTCCACCTGGGGAGCACCCTGGTCCCTTACCGAGAAAGGGCTTCCCGAAAGAATGACTCCCTTGATGCTCTTGTCCAGGTCGGGAACCTTGTTGAAGGGGTAAATCTCACAATATACATTCAGCTCCCTGACCCTGCGGGCAATGAGCTGGGTGTACTGGGAACCGAAATCAAGTATAACAATACGTTCCTGCATCAGGTTGGGTTTATATGTTTTCCATTTGCGACAAAAATAGGGAATTCTTAGGAATTCCCTATTTAATATTCTTGCTGTGTTGCAATTTTTACCAGGGCTTTTATTTGATGGTGTCTTAATTCATCTATTGGCCAAAGGGAGTTTATCCTCTTTGATGGTAGCTCTTGCAAGTTTGTCTGTTATGTGATTTTTGATGTGCAAGATAACCGTCGAGGCGGGATAAATTGCAAATAGCCGTTCTTTCGCCTTAAAACCCCGGCTGCAACAATTATCATTTCATCCTTTCCATGATGTCTTCCACAGCATCCTTGTGGATGGTGAAATTCATCATCTTGAGTTTGACATAATCTTCATGGAAGAAGTAATATCCAAAGTCAGGTGCTTCTGGGTCGTTGTTGCGCGAGCCTGAGCTGGAGTCCTTGATCAGGTACCAGTCTTCGCCATCCTGGGTGTGGTAACCCACCAGGTGCATGCCGTGGTCGTCGGTGGTGGAGTTGTTGGAGAACCTGAACTGACGTGAATTTTCGTTGATGTGTTCCGACGGGATGTCGAAGGAGGGCACCATGGCAGCCTGGGTGGAACTCAGAAATCCGGCCTCAGAGACATCACCGCCGATCGACATGCTGTAGCCATCGCGAATGGATTCTTTGATGGTTTCCATGAAGACATCCAGCGGCACGTTGATGTATTGCTTGCTGTTCCACCAGTTGTCGGGGACTTTATATTCCACTTTTTCCCAATACGGCTCTTGCTTGTAGGAGAGGATCTCCACAAAGTTGTCGGGGTTGATATTCAGGCTCTCGAGGTAGGATTCGGGAGTATGTTCCTGTCCCATCACAGTGAAGGAAGATGGCGGCTCACCGATGTGGTGGTTCATGATGCTTTTGATGGTGGAGAGGACTTTTTCTTCGTTCCAGGCATCATTTTTTTCAACCGACTCCAGGTAGCTGTCCATCTCCTTGTACATCTTACCATGATAGGGGTACTCACGTCCATGACGCAGTCCGTCGTATACTTTGCGGGGCACGATGCCGTATTTTTTCATCATACGGGTGACGGCATTGGCTTCTGAGCCTTGGGTGAAACGGGAGTCGCCCCGCTCTTTTACAAAGCGCCGGGCTTTTTCCACGTATTCCCAGTAGACGATGTAAGGTTCCGAAAGTTTGACCTTCCTCTCGTGCATGCGGTAGATCTCCGACTCAATAAAGGAGATGGTCGAGTAAGACCAGCATGTTCCTGCAGCACCCTGCGAGATGACATCGTTGGCCCATACCCGCTCATAGTCATTCACATCCGTGGGGATGTCCAGGTTGCCCTGATCCATCATAAACTGCAGGCGGGTTTTGTCTTCTTTCATCTTTTCCCTGACCCGCTCTATGTCCTTTTGAATCACTTCCTGGTAAAAACCGGGTTCATACTTTTTGAATACGGCCTTGTCTTTTTCCTGTTGCGAAAAGGCCATCAACGAGGCCATGATGAAGAGGCCAAATAGTAAAACAATTTTTCTCATAGCATATGGGGTTTGGTTTGACAGTGGATTGCCATACTAAAATAATCATTTCCTTTTGGAATATCCATGATTATTTTTTCACAGTCATTTAGATGACAGGTAGGTCGGATGCGTTTAATCGCGCTTTGTTCTGTAGGGATGCACCGGGTATACCAATCCATCGTAGGCGGCGATGGTGGGTTCAAATTCCTCCTGTGCCTGTTCGACCAGTTGTTTGTTTTGATGTT
>CAJXLE010000045.1 GCA_913055895.1 uncultured Bacteroidota bacterium
ACAGCCCTCCTGATGTTGCGCCCGCTGATCTTCACCGCGAAGAAAAGGTAGGCCAGGGTGGGTATGATGATGATCGACACGATGATGGCGGCGGCCAGGGCAAAAGTCTTGGTGAAGGCCAGGGGGATGAAGAGCTTGCCTTCGGCACCTTGCATGGTGAAAACCGGCACGAAGCTGATGATGGTCGTCAGCACGGCCGTCACCACAGCCGTAGCCACCTCCGTGGTGCCGCGGTAGACCACCTCCAGCCTCGACTCGCCGGGATCGGACCGGTCGAGGTGCCGTACGATGTTTTCCACCAGCACGATGGCCATGTCCACCATGGTGCCAATGGCTATGGCTATGCCGGAGAGGGCCACGATGTTGGCCGTCACATCCATGTATTTCATGGCGATGAAAGACATGAGCACCGCTATGGGCAGCACACCCGAGATGAGGGCCGAAGCCCGCAGGTTCATCACCATGATGATCACCACGATGATGGTGATCAGTATCTCCAGGCTCAGTGCTTCTTCGAGCGTGCCGATGGTCTCCTGTATGAGCTCGGTGCGGTCGTAGAAAGGTACGATCTCCACCTGCGAGACGGTGCCGTCGTCGAGCGTCTTGGTGGGCAGGCCCTCTTCCACCTCCGCTATCTTGTCCTTGACATTCTGGATCACCTCCATGGGGTTGGCGCCGTAGCGCGACACCACCACACCCCCGACAGCTTCCGCCCCCGATTTGTCGAGCATCCCCCGGCGGGTGGCAGGACCGTACTGAACCCTGGCCACATCCTTTATGCGGACCGGTGTGTGGTTGTAGCTTTTGATGACCGACTGTTCGAGGTCGTCGAGGTTCTCAATGTACCCAAGGCCCCGTACCAGGTATTCGGCGTTGTTGATCTCCAGGGTGCGGGCCCCCACATCCAGGTTGGAATTTTTGACGGCCTGCATCACATCCCGGAGGGTGACATCGTAGGCTTTCATGGCCGCAGGTTGGACGTTGACCTGGTATTCCCTGACATGGCCCCCCACCGATGCCACCTCCGAAACACCTTTGGCCGAAGACAGGGCATACTTGACATAGTAGTCCTGTATGGACCTGAGTTCCTGAAGGTCCCAGCCCCCGGTGGGGTTACCCTTCTTGTCGCGCCCTTCCAGGGTGTACCAGTATATTTGCCCCAGGGCAGTGGCATCGGGACCAAGAGATGGCTGCACTCCATCGGGCAGCAGGTCCTGCGGCAGGGAGTTCAGCTTCTCCAGTATGCGGGTGCGGCTCCAGTAGAAGTCGACGTCTTCCTCAAAGATCACATATATGCTGGAGAAGCCGAACATGGATGAACTGCGGATGGTTTTCACCCCGGGGATGCCCATCAGCGATGTGGTCAGCGGGTAGGTGATCTGGTCTTCTATGTCCTGGGGCGACCTTCCCGGCCATTTGGTGAAAACAATCTGCTGGTTCTCGCCCAGGTTGGGTATGGCATCGACCGGTACGGGGTCGTCGGGCAACCATTCCGTCTTCCAGTTGAAAGGCGAGACGATGAGCCCCCAGCCAACCAGGAGCAGCAGAAGGATGATTGTTATCAGTCGGTTTTCCAGAAAATACCGTATGATTTTGTTGAGCATGGTTCTATGTTTTACAGCGTCAGGAAAATGAAGGAGATTTGTTGTTCACCTGCTTTGGCCGTGCAACATTGTTTGTGGAATGCACGCTTCCTTTAAGGTGTACACGTTTGATAAGCCTGGGTGGATGCTGCAGGCGGTAATGGTACAGGATGATGGCGCAATCCTGACTGTTGCCGGCCAGATTCCGGCTATATCCCGGTTAGATCCCGCTTCAACTGCAGCACAGTCAGTAAAAGCTGTTTTCACAGCAGGAATGTCTGAAGCCAGGTGTGAATGGCTTCAGGAGGATGGGGCAGCTTGAATAGGGGATGGCTGATTGCCGCCCGGGATAATGTTTCTTTCAAATGGGCGACATGCAGCGTGCCTGCCTTAAATTGTTGAAAAGGCTTTAACGTTTGCTGCCCGGAGGCAGGCAGGGAATTGTCCACCTGCACCAGGCTGCTTTCTTCCTGGCAGCAGGCACACAGGTCATTTTCAATACAACACGATTCCGGACTGGAATAGAGAGAGGCCGAATACAACTCCCCGTCCATATAGTGCTTGTTTACCACAAAGCCTGTTGTGGCGAAGAGCACCATGCATATCAGGGAAATATGTCCCAATCGTTGGATCATGTTCGGTGTTGATTGAAATGTTGACAATAAAGAATCTTACAAATAACAAATGGAAGGACTGAAAAGATTTTCAAAATTTTTACAACGATTTGTAAGATTTTGATGCGGCGGGTGCGGGTGTGATTTTCCATTGCCATTGGGTGGCCTGGCCGATGATCCATGCGCCCGGCAGTGCAGGAAGGGCCAGGTTGATCAACCACAGGGTGAGGGTGGCCAGAAGGATGCCGCCGGTTTGAGGCGTGAACAAGCCGAAGACAAACACCGCGGTGCTGCCCCTTATGCCCAGACCTGCCAGGGAGGACAAAGGAACGAAAGTCATCAGGAAATAGGTGAGGGCAATACCGGTATAAGCCTGCATCATAGGCAGGGATGAACCGAAAGCCCTGGTCAGCAGGAAAAATTGACTGGCAAAAAGCATGTAGCGGCCCATACCCAGCAAAAATACCTTTAGGGTGCGGGTGGCTTTCATCTCATGGAAATAGGTGAGTGTTCCGCGGAATTTTTTTACCGGTGGAATGCGCAGCAGCAGACTGGCAAAGGCTTTTAGGTTGAAAGACCATAGTGCCAGCAAAGACAGGGCTGTGATGGCCCCGGCCAGCAGCAGGAGTTGCTGATCGCGGGGCAGGCCATGTGGCCCTTTCATCATGGCTGCCAGGGCCAGCAATCCAAAAAAGGAGGTGACGGCTGTCTGAAGCATGCTGCCCAGTGCGAAAGCCAGCAGCCCCTTGCTGCGTGTGCCCGGGTTCATCATCAAGCAGCGGCCCCCTACATCGCCTATGCGTCGCGGGGTTAGTATTCCCATGGCAATCCCTGCCATCACCGACAAAAGGGAACGCCACAGGGAGAGGTTTTGTATCTTACCGGTGAGCATCTTCCAACGCACCGCTTCCAGGAGCCAGTTGAAGGGCATCAGTCCCACCACCAGCGCAACCATGAAGGGGTTGGGCACGAAACCCTCCATACCTGTCTCCTGCCAGCGTGTGCTTACCTGGTTGAGCTTCCAGGCTATGAAACCATAGGCTGCCAGGATGATCAGTATCCTGAGAAAAAGGGCAACTCGTTTGCTTCGCATCATCTAAAAAAGGTCGTTCGATACAAAATTATACAACCTTCCTTACTTATCAGGGAATTTTTACGAAATTTAAAGTCTGACAGGATCCTTTTTGGGGTCACTGCATTGTATTTTGAAGGATATTTGGGTCGGATTAATGCTATCTTTGATCCCATGAGTTACATAAGATTGTTTTGTTTGATGTGTTGATTTAAAAAGGTTTTGTTATGTCGGTACGACCCAAAAAGAACCTGGGCCAGCATTTTTTGTGGGACCAGAACATAGCGCAGAAAATTGTTGAGGCCTTTAAGCAGGCGCCCACCTCGCAGGTACTTGAGGTGGGACCCGGCAAGGGCATCCTCACCCGTTACCTGCTGGAGCATTTTGGCAACCGCCTGTATGCCGTGGAGCTGGACCGGGAGTCGGGTCGCTACCTGCTGGAGCATTATCCCCGCCTGAAAGAATACCTGATAGAGAGGGATTTTCTATCCATGGATTTTTCCAGGTACTTTACCGGGTCTTTTTCCCTGGTGGGCAACTTCCCTTACAACATCTCCAGCCAGATATTTTTCAGGCTTCTGGAGTACCGCAATACCATTCCTTTCCTGGTGGGGATGGTGCAGAAAGAGGTTGCCCTCCGCATTGCCTCACCGCCTGGCTCAAAAAGTTACGGCATACTGAGCGTACTGCTGCAGGCCTACTATGATGTAAACATCTTGTTTCACGTGGGTCCCGGTTCTTTTCAGCCACCGCCCAAAGTGAATTCCTCGGTCGTCGAGCTAAGGCGCAACAGCGTTCAACATTTACCCTGCAACGAGAAACTCTTTTTCCGGGTGGTCAAGCAAAGTTTCAATCAAAGAAGGAAGATGCTCAGGAATTCATTAAAAAGCTTTTTATTAAATTTGAACATTGATGATGAGCGGTTTGATAAGCGGCCGGAACAATTGGATGTGGATGATTTCGTTGATATAACCAGTCAGCTTTTTACAGCATCTGAATAACAATAAAGGGCGATCATTATGAAATTTGAACTGACGAAGGAATACCTGGACGAGCTGCGCGAGCGCATTGCCCATGATGACGACCGGGGGGCCTATAAGATGATCGAGGACCTTCATCCGGCCGATATTGCTGAGATATATGATGAGCTCAACATTGAGGAGGCCCGGTTTCTACACATCATGCTGAGTGGTGAAAAGGCTGCCGATGTGCTCATTGAGCTGGAGCAGGACGACAGGGAGCGCTTCCTGGAGGTGCTGCCGGGGGATGTGATCGCCAAGCAGTTCATCGACAAGCTGGATTCCGACGACGCTGCCGACGTGCTGGGTGAGCTCTCGGATGAGAAGCGCGAGGAGGTGCTCACCTATGTGGAGAACCTGGAGCAGGCAGGTGACATTGTCGACCTGCTGAACTATGATGAAAATTCGGCGGGTGGCCTGATGGCCAAAGAGCTGATAGCCGTCAACGAGAACTGGAACATCACCACCTGCCTGAAGGAGATGCGGCGCCAGGCTGCCGACATCAACGAGATATATTACGTGTATGTGATCGACGACGCCCAAAAGCTGAAGGGAACCCTCTCCCTGAAGAAGCTCCTTCTGACGCCCAGTACCGCCAAGATAAAGGACATCATGAACCAGGACGTCATCTCGGTCAAAACGGAGACCCCCTCCGAAGAGGTGGCCAACATCATGGACAAGTACGACCTGGTGGCCCTGCCGGTGATCGACCCGCTGGGCCGGCTGGTGGGACGCATCACCATCGACGACGTGGTGGATGTGATCCGCGAGGAAGCAGGGAAGGACTACCAGCTGGTGTCGGGTATTACCGAAAACGTGGAGGCTTCCGACAACGCTTTTCAGCTTACGCGCGCCCGCATACCCTGGCTTTTCATCGGTCTGCTGGGCGGTATACTGGGTGCCGTGGTCATTGGAGTGTATGAAGAGGACCTGGGCATATACCCCGAGATGGCTTTTTTTATTCCCCTGATTGCTGCCATGGGCGGCAACGTGGGCGTTCAGTCGTCATCGATCATCGTCCAGTCGCTGGCCTACCGCTCCCTTGGCGTGGAAGGCATCGGCAAAAAGCTCCTCAAGGAGCTGGCGGTGGCCTCCATCAACGGCCTGATACTCTCGGCCATCATCTTTACCTACAACTTTTTTTTCACCGAATCCTTTGCCCTGACCCTGACCGTGAGCACGGCCCTGTTTGGGGTGATCATCTTTGCCTCCATCTTTGGCACCTTCGTGCCCCTGCTGCTGGAAAAGTTTAAGATCGACCCGGCTCTGGCCACCGGCCCTTTCATCACCACCGTCAACGACATCATGGGCCTGTTCATTTACCTGATGATCGGGCGTACCTTTTATGCTATGTTCTGAGAAGGGGACAGCAAAACAATGGGTTGACCGGCGCTGGCGGGGGTTGTTTCTGTGTTGAGCACCAGGCGCGGGAGCGGCTGCAGTTCTACTGAAAGATGACCAGGAAGATGAGGGGGACCAGGATGCCCATGGCAGTGAGCCAGGCACCGCGCCCCTTGATGCCCTTTTTGCCCCGCAGTATGAAAAGGCCGGTGACGGCAATGATGATCAGCCCCGCCGCGTATATGTCGGAAAACCAGGTCCACCAGGCGTTGGGGTTGTAGTGCAGGTAGTTGACCTCATAGAAGACCGGGCGCCGGGATGTTTTTTCCAGCTTACCCTTGCCACTGTCCAGGTTGAGCGTGATGCTGCCGTCTTCGATGAAGATTTTCAGGCTGCCCGGCTCCGGGAAATAATAGTTCCTGAAATGGTCTTTTTCTCCGTATTTTTCCGCAATGTCCAGGGCATCGTCCCTGTCGATGGCCGATGGATCGGTTGGCAGCGACTCCATGGTGATCTCTTGCGATTGGATGCTGTAGCTGGGGTTCCAGTCGTCTATGTGGTTCAGGGCAATGCCCGAGAGGGCATAGATGAGGGTCATTCCAAAAAAGAAATACCCCAGGTCGCGGTGCAGTATGCGGTTGAGTTTTCTCCACTTCATAGGTCCAAGTCTTTTGCCGAATCGTCCCGGTAAACCAGGTTTGTTTTATCTGCCCCATCCTTCTTTGGGCAGTTTATCTGCAATGCCGGGTTTATTGATTTTTCAAAGCCTTCTCTAACCGGCCCGGGAGAAGGCTTTTGAAAAAAAGGTGGTGGCAGGCGGAGCCCTTTATTTCCTCGTCAGGCTTTCTGCTGTCAGCCAGTATTCCGAGATGTAGCCTTTTTCGGAGTTGTCGATCTTTGCCTCCAGCTCCTGGATATAAGATTCGGATACCTGGCCCTGCTGGGCGTCGGCTTGCTCACCATGGTCTTCTCCGCCTTCTTCCTCGTGGTGGTCGTGGTGCTCGCCATCCGATGCACCTTTTTTCAGCTGGTTGAGGTATTCCCGGTCGAGCCTTTCCTCCTCAAAGATGCCGGTAACCCGGATGGTGTTGCCTTCCAGCTCTTTTTCGAAGGGCGACATGTTTTTGCCGGTGCGAACACGTATCATCTCATCAGATCCCGATTTGGACAGGTGCAATCGTTTGCCCCCGTGTTTGCAGATGTGGGTGACCATGCCCTCTATGCTGATCTTTTGGCCTATAAAATTGCCGGGTTGCTTGCTTACCTGGGCAACCCCGTAGGTCTTACCGGTCGCGGCCTGTTGTTCCCCGGCCTTCCGGGTGCTGTCCTGCTTGCTGTCGTTGCCCGCGGGGTTTGAACAGCCGGCAATCATAACTGAAAGCAACAGGGTGGAGATTACTCGTGTGAACATAATTTTTAACTTTTTGGTGGTTTCCTGCAAATTATCGGTATTCCTGCAAATATAATCTGAAATTTTAATAAATATATTGGTGTAGAAAAGATTTTTTGCCGGCACTCCATGGCCCCTGTCTGGAAGAATCCCCCGCAGTCAGACATTGAAAGGTGGAAGGAGGGATGAGGAAGGGCCGTATTACTATTTGAAGAGAAGGGCCATCAGGATGGCATGATTTAGAAGGTGGTGTTGATGGCATCGACAGGGTTAAGGCGGGAGGCGTTCCTGGCGGGCGCAAAGCCCGATATGATGCCGATGGTGGCGGAGATGGCCAGCCCCAGGGTGATGTTGGCCAGGCTGAGCTGGATGGTCAGCTCGGTGGCTTGCGAGGCAATGAAGCTGCCGAGGAAAATCAGCATCAGTCCCAGCACCCCGCCAATAAGTGCCAGTATGATGGCCTCAAAGAGAAATTCGGAAAGGATGAAATGGTTTTTGGCGCCCAGGGCTTTTTGTATCCCGATCAGGTGGGTGCGTTCCTTGACCGAGACGAACATGATGTTGGCAATGCCGAACCCGCCCACCAGGATGGAGAAACCGCCGATGAGCCAGCCGGCCAGGTTGATGACACCAAAGAGCTGGTCGATGTTGCGTGAGATCAGGCTGGCCCTGTTGATGCTGAAATTGTTCTTTTCCCTTGGCGGGAGCCTGCGCACCGACCGCATCAGCCGCTCGGTATCGTATATCATTTCCTGCATGTTCGCCTCTGCGGCAGCACGTGCTATGATCGTTGGCGATGACTGTTCCTTCTCCGGGTCGATGAAATTGCGTGCGAAGTTCAGGGGTATCAGCACCACCTCATCCATGCTCCCCCCGGCCAGCATGCCTGAGCCTTCCTTCTTTAACAACCCGATAACCGTGGCTTTGTACCCTCCAAGGTCGACCCGCCTGCCCAGGGGCGAAAAACCCGGGAAAAGCTCCCGGCCAATGCTGTGGCCCAGGATGGCCACGTTATTGCCCTGGTAAGATTCTATGGGCGAGAAGTAACGGCCTTCGCTATATTGAAAACGCCGGATCTTTTCGTATTCGTGTGAGATACCCAGCAGCGTGACATTTTTGAGCGACTGGCTGCGGTAGGAAGCTGTGCGGGAAGCGTTGATCTGAAAAGCCAGGGCCCCGGCGAAACGCGAATGGTTTTGCAGGTACCGGAATTCCTGGTAATCGGGCAGGGGTCTTTGCAGGTATTCCCACCAGGCGTATTCTTCACCCGGCGGGGGCGTCCAGGGCCACTTCTGTATGTATATGATGTCGTCGCCCAGTGAGGAGAGGCTCTGTCGGATGGTCTTTTCCAGTGAGTCGATCAGGGTGAATACGCTGATGATGGCAAAGATGCCGATGGTGATCCCGAAAAGCGTCAGGAAGGTTCTGAGTTTGTTGACACGCAGGGTGCTCAGCGCAGAGTAAAAACTCTCCTTGATATTGGCTAACAATTTCATTGGAATCAACGTATAGATATTCAAAATTAGCAATAAAAACCCAAAAACATTCCATAAAAAGTGCCCAAAATTTTTAGTAATCACATATCTAAATCCTATTTTTGGGGCCATAAAATTGGATTTATTTTGGTAAATTTGTGGCTCAAAATACGGAATGCATGACAGACAAGAAGACCATCAAATCAGCTCTCATTTCAGTATACAATAAAGAAAAACTGGCACCGGTCATACAAAAGTTGAGCGACCTGGGTATCAGGCTCTACTCTACCGGCGGCACACAAAAGTACATTGAAAAGATGGGCCTTCAGGCCACTCCCGTAGAGGAGCTCACCGATTACCCTTCGATCTTCTCCGGCCGGGTGAAAACCCTTCATCCCAGGATTTTTGGTGGTTTGCTCATGCGCAGGAGTTCCTCCGATGACCAGGAAGAAGCCTCTAATTACAACATACCCGAGATCGACCTGGTGGTGGTGGACCTTTATCCTTTTGAAGAGACCCTGCAGGAGAACCCCACGGAAGAAGAGATCATTGAGAAGATCGACATAGGCGGCATCTCCCTTATCCGTGCCGCAGCCAAGAATTACAACGATGTGCTGGTGATTCCCTCCAAAGATTATTACGACGACCTGATCCATATACTGGAAGAAAAACAAGGCACCACCGGGCTGGAGGAGCGCAAGCATTATGCCCTGGAGGCCTTCAACATGTCATCGCATTACGATACGGTGATCTTCAACCATTTCAACCAGGATTTCAGCAAAAAGACCTTCAAACAAAGCTATATTCACCCCACCCCGCTGCGTTACGGTGAGAATCCCCATCAGCGCGGCATCTTCTTTGGAAAGTTCGACAAGCTGTTCGATCAGCTGCACGGCAAACAGATATCCTATAACAACCTGATTGACATCGATGCGGCCGTGCACCTGATCAATGATTTTCCACCCAAGACATTTGCCATCCTCAAGCACAACAACCCATGCGGACTGGCCACCAGGAGTGAGCTGGGCGATGCCTGGAAGGCTGCTTTGGCCGGCGATCCGGTCAGTGCCTTTGGCGGCATATTGATCACCAACAGCCTTATTGATGAAGACACGGCTGAAGAGATCAACAAATTGTTCTTTGAGGTGATCATAGCCCCCTCATACAACGAGAAAGCGCTGGAGATACTCAAGAGTAAGAAGAACCGCATCATACTGATTCAGAAGAGTGCTTTCCTGCCACGCCGCCAGTATCGCTCCCTTTTGAACGGGGTGATCGTCCAGGACAAGGATCTGCGCACCGAGTACCGCACCGACCTGAAGGTTGTCACCGAGCGCCAGCCCGGGGAAAAGGAGCTGGATGATTTGCTTTTTGCCAACAAGGTTGTCAAACACACCAAATCCAATGCCATTGTGCTGGCCCGCGACCAGCAGCTGTGCTCCAGCGGTATGGGACAAACATCCCGTGTGGATGCCCTGAAGCAGGCCATTGAAAAAGCCAGGAGCTTTGGTTTTGACCTCAGCGGAGCCGTGATGGCCTCCGATGCCTTCTTTCCTTTCAAAGATTCTGTGGAACTTGCCCATCAATACGGGATCAAAACTGTTATCCAGCCGGGTGGCTCCAAAAGGGACCAGGAGTCGATCGACTATTGCAACGAAAAGGATATGGCCATGGTATTCACCGGCGTCCGTCATTTCAGACATTAACCAGATACAAACATCATAAAACCAGGATAATTAAACATGGGACTATTTTCACTCTTCACTCAGGAATATGCAATTGATTTGGGGACGGCCAATACCATCATCATCCACAACGACAAAGTGGTGGTGGATGAACCTTCCATTGTGGCCATTGAGCAGAGCACCGGCAAACTGGTAGCTATCGGGGAGAAGGCCAGGCAGATGCACGGGAAGACCCACATGAACATCAAGACGGTTCGTCCGTTGAAGGACGGGGTGATTGCCGACTTTAACGCAGCTGAACAGATGATCCGCGGCATGATCAAGATGGTCAACCGACGCACACAGTTTTTTGCCCCTACCCTCAGGATGGTCGTGTGTATTCCCTCGGGTAGCACGGAGGTGGAAATAAGGGCCGTGCGCGACAGCTCTGAGCATGCCGGGGGCAGGGATGTTTACCTGATCTACGAACCCATGGCAGCTGCCATTGGTATGGGCATCGACGTGGAGGAGCCCTCCGGCAGCATGGTGGTGGATATTGGCGGGGGAACCACCGAGGTGGCTGTGATTGCCCTGGGCGGCATCGTCTGCAACAAGTCCATCCGCATCGCAGGCGACAGCTTCACCGCCGACATACAATCGTACATGCGCCACCAGCACAACATAAAGATTGGTGAGCGTACCGCCGAGGAGATCAAAATACATGTGGGATCGGCACTGACCGACCTGGAGAATCCCCCCGAAGATTACGTGGTGCGCGGTCCCAACCTGATGACCGCCATGCCCGTGGAAATACCCATATCTTACCAGGAAATAGCCCATTGTCTGGACAAGTCGATCAACAAGGTGGAAACAGCTGTCTTAAGCGTGCTGGAACAAACCCCACCCGAGCTTTATGGCGACATTGTCAATGAAGGGATCTTCCTGACCGGAGGTGGAGCCCTGATGAGGGGACTCGACAGGCGACTGACCGACAAGATTGGCATCAAGTTCCATGTAGCCGATGATCCCCTGCACGCTGTGGCCCGCGGTACAGGTATTGCCCTGAAGAATGTGGAGAACTTTTCCTTCCTTATGAGATAGTCCTTTTTCGGGAGTTGCTGTATGCAAAATTTGTTGCGGTTTTTACTGAGGTACCATTTTACTTTGTTGTTTGTTCTGCTGGAAGTTCTGGCTTTTCTGTTGATCCTCCAGAACAACAATTACCAGAATACCCGTTTTGTTGAATTTACCCGCAACCTGGAAGGCTCCTTCTATCAGAAAACCATGAAGGTGGAGCAGTACCTGAACCTTCGTGAGAAAAACCGGCAACTGGCAGAGGAAAATGAAGAGCTGAGAAACTATATCGCCGCACACCTGCAGACCGGTGAGGATACCTTTCGCAGGCAGGTGGACACCACCTACGACCAGCAGTATAGTTACCTGGCGACCAGGGTTATAAATAATTCCGTCAACAAACAACACAACTACATCACACTGGATAAGGGCCGTTATGACGGGGTGAAACCAGAGATGGGAGTGGTTTCCGGCCAGGGCATTGTGGGCGTGGTACGGGGCGTTTCCGAACATTTTTCTACTGCCATATCCCTGCTGAACAGCGAGTTGCGCGTCAGTGCCAAGTTGGCCGGTAGCGGCTATTATGGTCCGCTTCAATGGAACGGGGGCGATTACCGTTACGCCAAGCTGGGAGACATACCTCTGCATGCTTCGGTTCACGAAGGCGATACGGTGATGACCAGCGGTTATTCGGCCATCTTCCCCGAAGGTGTTCTCATCGGTTTTGTTGAAGGGTACGAAGAGAAAGGCGGCCGCTTTTACGAGGTGGATGTGAAGCTCTCGACCGATTTCAAGCGCCTCAGCCATGTATATGTAGTGAAAAACCTGCTGAAGGAAGAGCAGGACAGTCTGGAAAGCAAAATACCAGCCAATGATTAATTATCTGCCCCGATACATCCTTACCTTCCTGATACTGGTACTGGTCCAGGTATTGTTGCTGAACAACGTTCAGTTCAGCGGCTACCTGAATCCTTATATCTACGTGTTGTTCATTTTAAGCCTGCCCTTTGAGACACCCAAATGGGCCCTGCTGGTGCTGGCCTTTATCCTGGGCATCACCATCGACCTGTTCGCTCATACGGTGGGCATGCATGCCTCGGCCACCCTTTTCATGGCTTTTTTGCGACCCGCCATCCTGCGTTCCCTGGAGCCACGCGACGGTTACCAGCTGGAGACCTATCCCTCCATCAGGGATTATGGGCTAAACTGGTATTTTCGATATGCAGGTATACTAATTTTGCTTCATCATCTGTTTTTATTTTACGTGGAAGTATTTAAAATTGATCTGTTCTTTCAGACTTTAAGCCGGGCTTTATTGAGCGGGCTCCTTTCCCTTGTCCTGATATTGCTGATCAAGTTGTTCATCAAAAAATAGCAGCACCTTGGCCTTGGATACATATGCCGTACGACGAAATATCATTGCCTTTATCATATTATTGATTGCAGTAATATTCCTGGTCAAGCTGTTTATGATCCAGGTGGTGAGTTCCGATTACACCCCCAAAGCCACCAGCAATGTAATCAGGCGCATCACCCAGTACCCTGCCAGGGGGTTGATTTACGACCGGGATGGCGAGCTGCTTGTATACAACCAGGCTGCCTACGACATCATGGTCAATCCCCAGCACCTGGAAGCTTTTGACACCACCGAGTTTTGCCGCATCCTCAACATCGAGCGCAGTTACCTGAACAAGAAACTCAAGGAAGCCAAAGCATACTCACGTTACAAGCCTTCCATCTTCCTGAAACTGGTCTCCTCCGAGACATATGCCCGGCTCCAGGAGAAGATGTACAAATTTCCCGGTTTTTTTGTGCAGCCGCGCACCGTACGTAAGTACCAATATGCGGATGCAGCCCATGTACTGGGATACGTGGGTGAGGTGAGCGACAAGCTGGTGGATACCACTTCCTACTATAAGTCGGGCGATTATGTGGGGATCAGTGGAATGGAAAAATCTTATGAAAGTGTCTTGAGGGGAAAGAAAGGGGTGAAGGTATACCTTGTGGATGTGCACAACCGCATCAAAGGCTCTTACAGCAACGGCAGGTACGATAAGAAAGCCGAGGTGGGAACCAACCTGATCTCTTCGCTGGACATGGACCTGCAACGCTACGGCGAAAAGCTGATGAAGAACAAGATCGGGAGCATCGTGGCCATTGAACCCTCTTCGGGCGAGATCCTGTCGCTTGTCTCCTCACCAGGCTACGATCCCGGCCTGCTGGTGGGTCGCCAGCGCACCAAAAACTACCGCAAGCTTCAAAAGGATACCCTGGAGCCCTTGTTTAACAGGGGACTGATGGCCCGCTACCCGCCCGGATCCACTTTTAAGGTGATGAATGCCCTGATAGGCCGCCAGGAAGGTGTTCTCTACCCCGGCACCACCTATGAATGCCACGGGGGTTTTTATGCCGGCAACTTTCATATGGGCTGCCACAACCATCCCTCACCAGTCGACATGATCGAGTCGATACAGGTGTCGTGCAACAATTACTACGCCCATGTTTTCAAGAGGATCATGCAGGATTCAGATTACGAAAGCATCTCCAAAGCTTTTACCAACTGGAAGGATCATTTGCAGAACTTTGGACTGGGCGATAAGCTCAATATTGACCTCCCCAGCGAGGTGGGTGGTTTCCTGCCCTCGGTGGATTACTACAACCGCTACTACGGCGAGAACCGCTGGCGTTACCTCAATGTCGTCAGCCTGGCCATCGGGCAGGGAGAGCTGGGTATCACACCGGTGCAGATGGCCAACTTAACCTCGGCCATTGCCAACCGCGGCCATTACTACACCCCCCATATTGTGAAGCGTATTGAGGGTGAAAAACAGATTGACGAGCGATTCCGAACCCCACACCATACCGGCGTTGATTCGGCATATTTTGAAGAGGTCATCGAGGGAATGGACCTGGCCGTTAACGGCCAGGCGGGTAGCGGCAGCACCGCCCGGACAGCCCGTGTCGACAGCATCACCGTATGCGGCAAGACGGGTACCGCAGAAAATCCACACGGGAAGGATCATTCCATCTTTATTGCCTTTGCCCCCAAAGACGATCCCCAAATTGCCCTGGCCGTATATATTGAGAACGGTGGTTATGGTGCTACCTGGGCTGCCCCCACCGCGAAGCTGATGATTGAGAAATACCTGAAGGGATCCATTGATGTTCAATGGTGGGAGGACTATGTAACCGGTGCCAACCTGATTAAACAAAAGGAGGAAGATGAAGAGGAGGATTAACGTTTGGAGCAACATCGACTGGCTGACGGTGGTGTTGTATTTGTTTTTGGTTTTTCTGGGATGGATCAACATCTATTCAGCCGTATACAATGAGGAGCATCAAAGCATCTTTGATTTCTCCCAGCGTTACGGCAAGCAGATGATATGGATCGTGGCTGCCTTTGTCATTGCCATCCTGATCACAATCATCGACAGCAATTTTTACTCCTTTTTTGCCTATTTCCTGCATTTTGTCATTTTGTTCCTGCTCGTGGTGGTCACCCTCTTTGGTACAGAGATACACGGTTCACGAGCCTGGCTGGAATTTGGAAATGTGCGTTTTCAACCGGCCGAGTTTGCCAAGATCACAACGGCCCTGGCCCTGGCGCGGTACCTGAGCTCCCACAACGTGAGCATGAACCGCCTGAAAACATATCTCTGGCTGGGAGCCATCATCCTTGTACCCATGGCCATCATCCTGCTGCAGAACGATGCCGGCTCGGCACTGGTGTTTGTGGCTTTTGTCCTGGTGCTCTACCGCCAGGGACTGCCCCTGGGTGTCTTGCTCTTCGGTGTCTACGTGGTGGCCTTGTTCATCCTGGCCCTTATACTGGAAAAGCTGTTCGTGATCTTCGGAACCGTGGCCCTGGCTCTGATCGTACTGTGGGTGCTCAACAAGAGGTTCCGGTATGTGTGGGTGGCAGCTGTCATCATGCTGGCTTCAGGCGGGCTTTTCTACGGAGCAAAGCAGCTGTTCGATCTGAACATACCCATCTACTTTATGATCCTTGGGGCACTGGTCTTCTCCAGCATCTTCTACATCATCCTTTCCTATTGGTATAAGGTGCCCAGGGTGATGATCCTTTTGTTGCTGCTTTTTGGTTCCATTGGACTTACCTACTCGGTCGACCACGTGTTCAACAATTTCCTGGAAACCCACCAGCAGAAAAGGATCAACCAGTTGCTGGGACTGGAATCGGATCCGCTGGGTGCCGGATATAATGTCAACCAGAGTAAGATAGCCATCGGGTCGGGCCGGCTGACCGGCAAAGGCTTTCTCAATGGCACCCAAACCAAGTTTGATTTTGTGCCGGAACAAAGCACCGATTTTATTTTCTGTACCATTGGCGAAGAGTGGGGCTTTGTGGGCTCCTTGGTGTTGATCAGCCTGTTCATCATGCTGCTGTTGAGGCTCCTGTTTCTGGCTGAGCGGCAGCGTTCCATCTTCAGCCGGATATACGGCTACGGGTTGATCTCGGTGTTGCTGTTTCACTTTGCCATCAACATAGGGATGACCATCGGGCTGGTGCCCGTCATAGGTATCCCCCTGCCTTTCATCAGCTACGGGGGCTCGTCGTTGTGGGCCTTCACCATCATGCTTTTCATATTTCTCCGCCTGGATGTGAGCCGCCTGAAAGTGCTGCGATAAGAAAACCTCTGCGGCCGGCTGCATTGCATGGCATGCAGGAGCCTACAAAAAATCGTGGGTTCATGTAATGGTCAGCACATGCCCACGGCAGGCAGGGATCAAAAAAAACCCTGCTGTGTAGCAGGGTTTTTGTGAAATATCTTGTTTCTGTGGTTTCTTGCTGGTGGCGGTATGCCTGTTCAAGCCATTAGGCCTGCTCCTGTCCCATCCGGTTGATTTGATGGGTGAGACTGGACTTCAGATTGGCCGCTTTGTTCTTGTGGATGATGTTTTTCTTGGCCATCTTATCAATCATAGCCGTAACCTCAGGGAGCTTCTTTTCCGCTTCCTGCTTGTCGGTGGTGTTCCTGAGCTGCTTCACGGCATTGCGCATGGTTTTGGCGTAATACTTGTTGTGAACTTTTCTCTTGCGGCTCTGTCTTTCGCGCTTCTCTGCTGACTTATGATTCGGCATTTGTCTGTCCCTGATTTTTGTTATTAAAAAAAGCAGTCCGTAGGGGAATCGAACCCCTGTTACCAGGATGAAAACCTGGCGTCCTAACCCCTAGACGAACGGACCGTTTATGAATGAACTTCTCAAAATTGGTGATGCAAAACTAAAGCTTTTTATCTTTTTTACAAATAAAAAGGTTAAAAATTTTCATTTTTTTGAGTCGGGCCAACCCTGCTTCCATCCACCGGCTGTTCAGCACCACAGGCATTTTCCATTCAATGGGAATGTCTCGAAGAACGCTTTGGCCGGGGGGTATCCTCTACTTTGCCGGGGCGGATTCTGTACCTTGCCGGGATTTTTCCTGTTTGGGCTGATGTGCCTGTAAAACGGGGTTTGTCAGTGGTCCTGCAGCAAAGCGGGTATGCCGGTTTATTTGATCCTGAGGTCCACGAACTTTGAATTCATGCAACGGGCCACAGCCATGTAGTTGGGCTTGAAAAACAATTTGTTGCCCACCTTGTATTTTTGCTTCAGCTTGGAATTGAGGTTTTGTCCCACATCGTAGACGGTCATGTCGGATGTGGTGCCTATGAACTTGACATTTTTGTCTTTCACCTTCAAATCGTTCACATCCACATCCAGCAGCCCGAAATCGAGTATGGCCCGGTAGGTGGTGGAATATTCTTCGTCCTGGTTGGTCTCGGCTGTATGACCTATGTTGCCCTCGCCGATGACCCCGTCGGGTACGTTCCATTTTTCCTCCATTTCAAGGATGTTGGCCTGGAGGCTGAACGTGTCGGTGCTGAGATCGCCAAAACGGTTATCGTCGAGCGGACTGGTACCAAAAAAGGCCGCTTCGCCAATGCGGAAATGGTTGATGGACGCGGGTACCAGGTTTTTCTTGATCAGGGGCAGGGTGATGGAGCTGCCCCCTGAAATCAGGTCGATCTTCTTGTCGAAGGTCTCCTCCAGCAGCTGCTTGAAAAGGCTTAACTGAACCAGCTTGTCGTAGGTGGGTTCAATACCGTACATACAGCCCAGGTTTGAGCCGATACCGATGATCTCTATGTTGGAGAGGTTGAACACCCTTTTGTAGAATTCCACGATGTTTTCCCGGAGAACACCTTCGCGGAGCTCACCCAGCTCGATGAAGATGATCACCTTGTGTACCTTTTTCTGCTTTTTGGCCTCCTTATTGAGCGTTTCAATGGT
Source organism: uncultured Bacteroidota bacterium (assembly GCA_913055895.1). Classification (GTDB taxonomy): domain Bacteria; phylum Bacteroidota; class Bacteroidia; order Bacteroidales; family UBA12077; genus JAGXLC01. Next base: position 17,525 of record CAJXLE010000045.1, read on the forward strand.
CTCGGCACTGGTGTTAACAGATATGTCGGCACATTCAACGATGCTGCTGGCCAGTTGTTTGGCTGGGGGCTTGATATAGATGGTGGTGATGTTGGGGTTCACCTTTTTGATGTTCTTCAAACTCGACATCCGCGATTCGCCAACGGAATGGAGCCTTTCCACCACATCGTCGACCAGGATCTTTTTCAGGAAGTCCTCGTCGCCTGACAGCACTTTACTGACCAGGCTCCACCTGATGTTGCGGTTTTTAAGAAAATCATCCAGTTTTTGAATGTTCCGGATGATGTTGTTGGTTTTTACAACAAGGTCTGCCATGCATTGAAATTTTGAAGACCCGGACCGGCTCTTATGGAACCGGTACGGGTTGGTGTGTTTCTATTTCTTCTCGTAGCGCATCTCTGCATACTTGGTCTTCATGCCAACCCGCTCATAAAGCCGTTTGGCAGGATTGTCATATTCCACGTGCAGTTTGATGTTGCCTTCTGCCAGTTCAAATGATTTTTTGATGATCTGCTCTCCAAAGCCTTTGCCCCTGTATTGGGAGTCAACGGCTACATATACCAGGATGTTTTCGGGTATGTAACCGCTCATCCCGGTATTGTTCATCACCAGGCCTCCCACCAGGTTGTTGTCGTAATAGGCGGCCAGCAAAAATCCGCCTTTGCCTTCGGCAGTCGAGAAAGCGTAATCAATGGATTTTTCGATGTCGTGCTTGGGATCGCCAAACTGATCGAGGTGCTCAAATAGGAAATCCACGAACTGCTGTTTGGTCAGTTCGCCAAAATCTTCGGGATTTCTGATTTCTTTGATCTCAAGTGTATTCATGATGTTGGTTTTTGATGGTCGATGTAAACTGAAAAAATAAAACAAAAAGGAATAAAAAACAAGAGTTTTCCCGACGAAGGAACATTCAGGGGGTGCCATATGCGGGTGGGACGGTTGCCATGATGCCGTGACAAAGTTAATCATTCTTGTAAGAATAGGGCACAGTTGAAGCGTTTTTTATAGAGAAGCTTCGGGGAGCATCTGTGAAGA
>CAJXLE010000046.1 GCA_913055895.1 uncultured Bacteroidota bacterium
GACTTTTTCGGATACGCCCTGGAGGATGCCCGTACGCTTCACGGGTTCATTGAAGTGTGATAATAAAGGGCACGCTGCCGGGTGTTCCAGAAATCCCGGAATTTTTATAGTCTGGGTCCAACCACCATCCATCTATTTTTGTTATTTTGCATGCTTGTTTAAAAGGGACGATATCCCCGGGGTATCATAAATCATGCGGTATATGTTGAGCGATGAACATTTCATGAGAGAGGCCATCAAGGAGGCCAGGAAAGCAATGCTGCGCGATGAGGTGCCGGTAGGGGCCGTGATCGTGTGCCAGGGCCAGATCGTTGCCCGGGCCCACAACCTGACGGAAACCCTGAACGATGTCACCGCCCATGCCGAGATGCAGGCTTTCACCGCAGCGGCCAACCAGCTGGGGGCAAAATACCTGCAGGGCTGCACCATCTATGTCACCATAGAGCCCTGCCCCATGTGTGCCGGTGGGGCCTACTGGACCCAGATATCCCGTATTGTTTATGGTGCAGAAGACACAAAACGCGGCTTTTTGAACAAAAAACTCGATATATTGCATCCCAGGACCAAGCTTTCTTCAGGTATCCTGGAGGATGAATGCAGCAATCTTTTAATTGAATATTTCAAACAGAAAAGGAAATAAGATGCGACACTGGATAAAGGCTGCACTGCTGGTTTTTCTTATATCAGCGGGGTCATGCCAGATCACCCAGCCGGTGGAGGTAGGAGAGCCCACCGACCTGAAGCTCGAATCTATGACGGGTCAGACGGTAAACATCAAGATCTCCCTTCCCATCAAAAACCCCAACATTTTCAGGATCAAGGTCACACGCATCCAGGCCAATGCCCTGATCAACGATGTCAAGGCCGGGGAGATCATCAGCCAGGAGCCCATCAAGTTGTCTGCAGGCACCAATAAGGTTCACGACCTCAGGCTAAAGGTGAAACTCAGCGAGCTCATTGGTTCCGGTTTGCCAGTCATGGAGATCATGCAGAAAGGCAAAGTGGATTTGTCCATCAAGGGTTCGCTCACGGCCAGCTCCTTTCTCTACAATAAGGAGTTTCCATTTGCCCGCAAAAAAACTTTACAGTTGAACCGGTAGAAAGTATGCAGAGGTTGCTTTAAAATTGATTAATTTTGAAGCCGGAAAAATTTTCCTGAAAAGCTTCCCGTTGTCAACCTGTGTCATTTGGCGGATATTTTTCAGGATTCCATGATAAGACGCACACCTGTATAACGTTCCCGTCACGGCGGGATAGGATCCATTTGGACAATAAATGAATCAAAATACAATCAAATGAAACTGCATGTTCTTGCCTTTCTGTTTGTATGCCTTGCCCTTGGGGGTATGTCGCAAAATGACTCCATCCCGGAGTTATCCGGCAACATCTTCGAAAAGATACAACACCAAAGCAAGGGCAGGATACATTTCCAACAGGACAGTGTCATACAGGATTTGGTGATCAGGCACATGATCAGGAACAAACAAAATCCTGAGATACCCGGTTACCGGATCCGCATTTATTCGGATCTTGGCACGCATGCCCGTGATGAATCGGAAGAATACAAGACCCGTTTTTATGAAAATTTCCCTGACATACCTGTATACCGCGACTATGTAAGGCCCTACTACAAGGTTTATGTGGGGGATTTCAGGACCAAGATTGAGGCCATCAAATCATTAAAAAAGATCAAGCGGGAATTTCCGTCTGCATTTATAGTGCCGGACCAGATCAATTTCCCGGAGTTGGACGATTAAGACCAGGAACCACCTATGAGCGATCAAATCAAACATGAATGCGGCATTGGAATGATCCGTTTCCTCAAGCCCCTGGAATATTACCAGGCCAAGTACGGAAGCTGGATGTATGGGCTGCAGAAGCTTTACCTGCTCATGGAGAAGCAGCACAACCGGGGGCAGGATGGTGCAGGCATCACCAGCCTGAAATTTGACCTGCCGGCGGGGAAAAAATACATCCATCGGGTAAGGACCAACAAGAGCGGGCCCATCAAGAGGGTATTCGACCATATAGAGGACGAGCACCAGGCGATCGGCCAGTCCAACCCCGAACTGCTGAGAGACCCGATATGGGCCAAGAACAACCTGCCCTTTGCGGGTGAACTGTACCTGGGACACCTGAGATACGGCACTTTCGGTCGCAACAACATAGAATACGTACACCCGGTGATGCGCGAGAACAACTGGAAGTCGCGCAACCTGGTTCTCGCCGGTAATTTTAACCTGACCAACGTCGACGAGCTTTTCCAGTTGCTCATCGAGCTGGGGCAGCATCCCAAGGACTATTCAGACACAGAAACGGTGCTCGAGAAGGTGGGCCATTTCCTCGACGAAGAGAACCAGCTTCTATTCCGCAATTACAAGAACCAGGGATACAACAACCAGGAGATCTCGGATTTGATTGCACGAAACATCAGCATCAGCAAGATATTGCAGGAATCGAGTAAAGACTGGGATGGGGGTTACGCCATTGCGGGTATGGTTGGTCACGGTGATTCCTTTGTTATGCGCGACCCATGGGGGATTCGACCCGCCTTCTATTACGCCGACGATGAGGTTGTGGTGGCCGCCAGCGAACGGCCGGTCATACAAACGGTGATGAACGTTGCCGCAGAGCAGGTCAGGGAGATATCCCCCGGCTCGGCCCTGGTCATGAAAAAAGAAGGGCAGGTGGAGGAAAAGGAGATACGCGTGCCCCAGGAAAAGCGCTCATGCTCGTTTGAACGCATCTATTTTTCCCGGGGAAGCGACAAGGACATCTACCGCGAACGGCGCAAGCTGGGTGAATACCTGGTACCCGAGGTGCTCAAGGCCATCGACCACGACCTGGACAACTCGGTTTTTTCTTTCATCCCCAACACTGCAGAGATAGCCTACTACGGACTTTTACACGGGCTGGAACAATACCAGCTTGATGAAAAGAAAAAGGAGATCCTTCGCAACAAGGAGTCACTGACCGAGGAATACCTCGATGAGATGCTGATCAAAAACATCCGGGTGGAGAAGATTGCCATCAAGGATGTCAAGCTGAGAACTTTCATAGCCCAGGAAAGCGGGCGTAAGGACCTGGTGGGGCATGTTTACGATGTAACTTACGGCACGGTGCGCAAGGGGGTCGACAACCTGGTGATCATCGACGACAGCATTGTACGGGGGACCACCCTGAAGGAGAGCATCCTCCAGATCCTTGACCGGCTGGAGCCCAAAAAGATTGTGGTGGTTTCTTCTTCTCCTCAAATACGCTACCCCGACTGTTATGGCATCGATATGGCCAAGCTGGGCAATTTTGTAGCTTTCCAGGCAGCAATAGCCCTGCTCAGGGAACGCGGAATGGAAAGTGTTATCAACGAGGTCTACAAAAAGTCCAAGGAGCAGGAGCACCTCCCTAAAGAACAGATAGTCAATTACGTACAGGAGATCTATCGCCCCTTCACCCAGGAGGAGATCTCCAATAAGATCAGCTCCCTGTTAAAAGCCGATAACATCAAGGCTGAAGTGCAAATTGTCTACCAAACCATCGACAGCCTGCACCGGGCCATACCCGAAAATACGGGCGACTGGTATTTCACCGGCAATTATCCGACACCCGGAGGCAACAAAGTGGTCAATACAGCCTTTATTGATTTCATCGAAGGCAGGGACAAAAGGGCTTATTGACCTGTTGATCAGCCGTTTTTCCGTTCGCGGGCAAAGGAGTCGACATGCCGGCGCACCTTTTTGGGATAGATGTCTTCTATGGTAATCATGATACCTGTTTCCTCAACATTACCAAACGACTCGTTCAGGGCGGTGCCAAAGATCTTCATGGTACTGGAAAGATTCATATAGGCATTGATCAGGGGTGGTATATTTTCTCCCAGCTGACGGACATTTTGGGACAGCATCTTCACGCCTTGCTCAAACGACCGGCCTTCAAAGAGTGGTTTCAGCTCCGACAGGTCGGTTTCTATCTCCTCCGGATCGCTGGGATGCACCAGTTCGCGGGCATCATCAAACTTATCATGCAGGAAGTAAAGTATCATATCGCGGGCCTTGCGGTTAAAATGCTGGTACATGGTAACCTTACCGAAAAAGTATTTGTGTTCGGGATTGAGCACCACCAGCGCACCCAGTCCATCCCAAAGATTGTCCAGGGCATACAGGGTTTTGCGTCCCGAGCCGGTCGACTGAAAGCTGGGTTGTATGAACGAGCGCCCCAGTTCAATGGTATAGGGCAAATAATCACGGACAAAGGATGGGGAGAAATGGAAAAGCTTGTAGGTGGCCAAATCTTCCGGTTTCGTCTGATCGCTGCACACTTTAAACCGGTAACCACCAAGAATCTCGCCTTCAGCAGGATCCCATGATATGAGCTGTTGGTAGGGGTCGCCACTTATATCAAACTTATCCATATCGCAGTCTTTACCCGTACCTCCCCCGGCCTTGCGGAAGGTTACCTCCCGAAGCCTTCCTATCTCCCGCATGACATTAGGTGAATCGTGGTGGGTAATCACGTACAGCTCATTGTTACCGTAATTGGTATGCCGGAGAAACTTGTCGTTGGTTAGCTCCTTCTTTATTAGCGACTTGTCGACCGGATCGATGATGTCCTGCATGCTAGATTGTTTTAAATGAAAAAGAAATTCTCCTGCTGCCTTCAATCGGCTGGTTCTGTTTCAGGATCGAAAGTCAGCGCGCTGTTCTTACTTAACTCATAAACATGGGCCTTTATTTTGCCGGCCCATTGTTTGGGAGTAAATCGCCTGTCCAGCATCCGATAGTCGATGGGCTTGCCGAAAGTCAGGTCAATGCTGGAGACCTGTTGTTTAAACATCTCGTTGGGCAGGTAAAACATTTCAATATTGGACTTAATCCCCAAAAAAGCCCTGATGCGGGCCAGGTTGTAAAAGAAATTGGAGTTCCTGCCACTGATGTGAACGGGTATGATTTGGCGCTGGTGCTTTTTGGCCTTGTTGACAAAGCTCTTGCGCCACTCCAGGTCGACGATTTTACCTTTGATCTTACGGGAACATAAACCAGCAGGAAAATTCAGGATCTGGGCATCTGACTGGTAAGTTTGTTCAATCTTCCTGACATATTCACTGCTCTGTTTGCCGTGTTTGTTTACGGGCACAAAGATGGGCTCCAGGTTTTTGATATTCAGCAAAATGTCATTTACAATGAACTGAACATTGGGGAAGACCTCCCCCACTTCTTTTCCAAAGGCCAGTCCGTCGAGCCCACCAAGGGGGTGGTTTGCCACAAAGATAAACCTGCCTTCACGGGGTACATGCTCCTTCCCGAATGAACGTATGGTGATGCCAAAATGATCCAGCCCGGCCCTGACAAACTCCAAACCCTCGAGATGCCTGATTCTTGGCATCACCTCGTTGATCTCATCCTGGTGGATGATCCGCTTCAGGTAGCTGTAGACAAAGCCGGGAATGAGCCGGGCCACCCGTGGATTCTTCTTGCGGAAGACTTCCCGGATGTCAATGTAATCAGGCTGTTTCTCTTGCTCCACCATAGTCTTCATCCCTTTTAAAAAGTGGGTAAAAATACAAAATTTCCCTTAAACCAACAATCATCAAAGGGGTTTGCAGAAACACACCGATACCTTGTGGGAATTTGTTGCCATCGATGGGGAAAGTTTTCAACAGGGTGGTAAAAAATGGGTTAAAGTGGTTGTTTGTGGAATTTTTTTCTTTATATTTACGGTTAATTTAGGTGTAGTGTATGGCCACATTTATAGGAGATTATACCTGCAAGGTCGATGAAAAGGGGCGTATAACGCTCCCTTCCACTTTCAAGAAGCAGATGGATTCTGCTTCCGGCGACCATTTTGTGGTCAAGAAAGACATCTTTGAAAAATGCCTGGTGCTCTATCCCTTTGACGAATGGGAAAGGCAAAACCAGATCATAAGGGAAAGGATCAACCCTTACAACAAGGAGCACAACAAATTCCTGCGGAATTTTTACAAAGGCACGGCCGAACTGGTCTTGGACGGCAACGGCCGGCTTTTGATACCCAAGCGGTTGCTGGATCAGGTGGAAATCTCCAGGGAAGTTATCATGGCAGGCCAGGACGGCAAGATCGAAATATGGGCCAAACATCTGTACGAACAGATTGATGAGACGGAGGATGACTTCGCCAGTCTTGCCGAGAAGATCATGGGCAACCCGGAGGAGGACCGCAAACAAGGATGACGGCAATGTACCACCAGCCAGTATTGTTGGAAGAAAGCATCGAGGGGTTGAACATACACCCGGATGGCATATACGTGGATGCCACCTACGGAGGTGGTGGCCACAGCAAAATGATCCTTGACAAACTGGGTAATGGAAGGCTGATCGCTTTTGACCAGGACCCTGAGGCACAGGAGCAGCTTTGGGATGACGGGCGGCTGGTTTTCATCAGGCACAACTTCAGGTACATGAAAAACTTTGTCCGCTACCTGGGCTACGACCGGCTAGACGGCATCCTGGCAGATCTTGGGGTTTCTTCACATCACCTGGACGAGCCGGAGCGTGGTTTTTCCTTTCGTTTCAATGCGCCTTTGGACATGCGCATGGATCCGAAAGCAGGGATCACTGCTGCCTATGTGTTGAATGAATACGGACCGGCTCAACTGCAGGATGTCTTCAGGCAATACGGCGAGGTGCACAAGCCACGGTCGCTGGTGGATGCCATACTCCAGGCCAGGGAAGACAAACGCATTGAGTCGACTTTTCAGCTGGTGGAAACACTCAAAAGCCAGACTCCGGTCAAATACAGGAACAAGTTCCTGGCAAAGATCTTTCAGGCTCTTAGGATAGAGGTAAACCGGGAGATAGAGAACCTTAAATATTTTCTCCTACAAAGCAATGAAATGCTAAAAAAAGGGGGTAGATTAGCGGTTATTTCATATCATTCGGTGGAGGACAGGGTGGTGAAGAATTACATAAAGACCGGAAATTTTGAGGGAGAGCCGGCGAAAGATTTCTACGGCCACGAGCAGGCACCCATGACACCGGTCAACCGGAAGGTGATCACTCCTTCGTACCAGGAAATCAGGGCCAACAACCGGTCACGCAGTGCAAAACTGAGAATAGCCGAAAAACAAGCAGATGATGAGTGACAAAAGGAAAAACATAGAATTCATTGATGAATCGCAGGAGCGAAGGGAGCTCAAAAAAGCGGGCACGCTGAAGGGTTTGCTGGCAGGCTCGCTGCTGACCAAAGAAAAGGTGGTCCGTCAGCTGCCTTTCATCCTTTTCCTCACCGGCCTGGCTTTTATCTATATCGGCAACCGGTACCATGCTGAAAAGCTGGTCAGGGAGAACTCCAGGCTTCAGGATGAAGTGAGGGAGCTGCGGGCAAGGGCCCTTTCAACATCTGCCGAGTTGATGCACCTGAGCAAACAATCGGAGGTGCTGCATTTGCTGAAGGAAAAAAACATGGGTTTGCGTGAGTCGGTCACGCCGCCCCGAAAAATTGTGGTTGAAGAGAAAGAATAAGGAATGTTGACCTATGCCATTGAAAAAGGACATATTGTGGCGCGTTGGAGTGGTATACTCGGTGGTCCTGATGCTGGGCTTGCTCATTGCCGGCAAGATACTGTATTTACAGGTCTTCGAGGGCAAGCGCCTGGGCAAAAAGGCCGAGGAGCTCCATATGAAAAGCGTGATGGTAGAGTCCAACCGTGGCGATATATACTCAGATAACGGCCGGTTGCTGGCCAGTTCGGTACCCTTTTATGAAATACGTCTTGACACCCGCAGCACGGGTTTGCGCATCGACGGGCAGGCTTATTACAGAAAGCTGGACACCCTCTCCCGCCGCCTGTCGGAACTTTTCGGCGACAAGCCGGCGTCGGCCTACCGCCGGGAATTATACGGCGCCCGCAAAAAGGGTGAACGTTTCTACCTGGTCAAGAAAAGGGTGAACTACAAAGAACTCAGGAAGCTGAAGACCTTTCCCCTCTTCCGAAAGGGCCGGTACAAGGGCGGGTTCATTGTCATCCAGAACAACATACGCATCCAGCCCCACGACAACCTGGCCTCACGCACCATTGGCTACACCACCGACTGGAAGGGTGGCAACATTGTGGGCATCGAAGGGGCCTACAACTCTTTTCTGAAAGGCACCAAAGGCATCCGCATGATGCGCCGCATACAGGGTGGGGTGTGGATCCCCGTCACCGACGACAACGAGATAGAGCCACAAAGCGGGAGGGATGTGGTGACGACCATCGACATCAACATCCAGGATGTGGCAGAAAGTGCACTGCGTGAGCAGCTCAAAAAGCACAACGCCGACCATGGCACGGCTGTATTGATGGAGGTCAAAACCGGGGAAATCAAGGCCATTGCCAACCTGGGCAAGACCGAGTCGGGGCGCTACAAGGAGATATACAACTACGCGGTAGGAGAAAGCCGTGAGCCGGGTTCCACCTTCAAGCTGGCCTCCATCATGGCGGCACTGGAAGACAACTACGTGGCCCTCGATGATACGATCGACACCGAAGACGGCACGGTCCAATATTACGACAAGAAGCTTTCCGACACCAAGCCGGGGGGTTACGGCAAGATCACCATCCGCAAGGCTTTCACACACTCATCCAACGTGGGCATTTCCAAGATCATCAACCGCCATTACCGCAAGCGCCCCAGCCAGTTTATAGACCGGCTCTACAGCATGAACCTGGACGAAAAACTGGGACTGGAGATCAGGGGGGAGGGCCAGCCCCACATCAAGTATCCCGGCGACAAGTACTGGTCGGGCATCTCCCTTCCCATGATGTCCATCGGCTATGAAGTGAGGCTGACACCCCTTCAGATCCTCACCTTCTACAATGCCGTAGCCAACGACGGCAAAATGGTCAAACCCCGTTTTGTCAAGGCCATCAAGGAACATGGTCAGGTGGTGAAGACTTTTCCCGGGGAGGTGATCAATCCTTCGATATCTTCACAACCTACCATACGTAAGGCCCAGGACCTGCTGGAAGGTGTGGTGGAGAAGGGGACCGCCGTCAACCTGAAAAACGACAATTACCAGATAGCAGGCAAGACGGGCACTGCCCAGATAGCCAACGAGAAATACGGCTACCGAAAGGATTCGGGCATCAGCTACCAGGCCTCCTTTGTAGGCTATTTCCCGGCCGACAACCCCACCTATTCCTGCATCGTGGTGGTCAACTCGCCCACGCGCGATGTCTATTACGGCAACGTGGTTGCCGGGCCTGTTTTCAAGGAGATAGCCGACAAGGTCTATGCCACGAGCTTCGAGATGCACCGGGGTCTGAAACTGGCCAGGAGCAGCGACTCCAAAGAGATACCCTATACCAAGCACAGCCACCGGCAGGAGCTGAAAACGGTGCTGAAAGAAATCGGGGTGGAAGTCAACGAGCAGCATGTCGACTCCAAGTGGGTAGTGACGCGCAAGAGAGATTCGTTCATCGACCTGGGCAACCGATACATTGATGAGCATACCATGCCCAATGTCATTGGCATGGGAGTGAAAGATGCCCTTCACATACTGGAAAACATGGGTTTGAACGTTAAAGTAAAAGGCCGGGGCAGCATCCGCGAGCAATCCATTGCCCCGGGAGAGAGAATAGAAGAAGGCGATAAAGTGTTGTTAACCATGACTTTTCATTCATGAAACAGCTACAGGACATATTGCAGGGCATAGACCTGAAGGATCATGCGGGAAGACTCGACAGGCAGGTGAGCTCCCTTCATTTCGACTCGCGGCGCGTGCAGCCCGACTCCCTCTTTGTGGCTGTCAGGGGACTGAGCGTCGACGGGCACGACTATATCGCACAGGCGGTAGAAAAAGGTGCCGATACCATCGTATGCGAGCACATGCCATGGCAAAAGGATGAGGCGGCCACTTACCTGGTGGTGGAGAACAGTGCCGCAGCCCTGGGATTGCTGGCGTCCAACTTCCACGGCAATCCTTCGCAAAAGCTCAAGCTCATCGGCATCACCGGGACCAACGGGAAAACCACCACCGCTACCCTGCTCTATCACCTTTTCATCGAGAGGGGCATTCCCACGGGCCTTATTTCGACCATTGCCAATTACATCGGGCAACGCCACCAGCCAACACGTTTCACCACGCCCGATGCCGTTCAGCTCAACGAGCTGCTCAGCAACATGGTAGACGAAGGATGTGAATATGCCTTCATGGAGGTCAGCTCACATGCCCTGAAGCAGATGCGAACGGCCGGGTTGCGTTTTCATGGTGCCCTGTTCACCAACATCACCCATGAGCACCTCGACTACCACAAGACGTTTGACGATTATATCCATTCCAAGAAGCTCCTGTTCGACCGCCACCTGGACAAACATTCTTTTGCCCTGGTCAATGCAGATGACCGCCGCAGCGGCATCATGGTGCAAAACACGACGGCATCGGTTCATACTTTCGCCCTGAAGACACATGCCGACTTCAAGTCGCGCATCCTCGAACAGCACATCGACGGCACGCTATTCACCATCGGCCGCCACGAGGTATGGACACCGATGGTGGGGCGCTTCAACGTATACAACCTGCTGGGGGCATACGCTACAGCGCGGCTCCTGGGATACAGAGAAGAAGATCTTTTAAAAGACATCAGCAAGCTGAAACCCGTGGAGGGACGCTTTGAGACGATCCGCTCGTCCGACAGCAAAACCGCTGTGGTCGACTATGCCCACAGTCCCGATGCCCTGGAAAACGTGCTTGCCACCATCCAGGGGGTACAAAAAAGCGGCCAGCAGCTGATCACTGTTGTGGGGGCCGGTGGCGACCGAGATACGGCAAAAAGACCGCAGATGGCTTCTATAGCACTCAAATACAGCAACCGGGTGGTGCTCACCTCCGACAATCCCAGGACAGAAGATCCCGAAGCGATACTGGAAGACATGCGGCGGGGTGTAGATAAGGACCAGGCCCACAAAGTGCTGAGCATCCCCAACCGTAAAGAGGGCATCCGCACTGCGTGTATGATGGCACAAAACGACGACATTATCCTGGTCGCGGGTAAGGGTCATGAGACCTACCAGGAGGTAGATGGTGTCAGGCATCATTTTGACGACCGCGAAGTGATCAGGGAAATTTTTAACCAGCAGAACCAATAAGGGCTATGTTGTATCATTTGTTTCAATATCTGGACCAGTTGGATTTTCCCGGGGCAGGGATGTTTCAGTACATCTCGTTCCGGTCGGCCATGACCGTGATCACTTCGCTTATCATCTCGCTGATCTTCGGCAAAAAGATCATCAACTACCTGGCAAAGCAACAGATAGGTGAAAAAGTGCGTGAGCTGGGATTGAAAGGCGAAAAGGTCAAGGCCGGCACACCCAGCATGGGGGGCGTCATCATCCTGGCCTCCATATTGATCCCCACCCTCCTGTTTGCCAACCTGGACAACATCTACATCATATTGATGCTTATCACCACCATGTGGCTGGGACTGGTTGGTTTCACCGACGATTACATCAAGATATTCCGCAAAAACAAGTCGGGACTGGCCGGCAAATTCAAGATCGCGGGACAGGTTATACTGGGCCTCATCGTAGGCATCACCCTATACATGAGCGATGATGTAACCGTACGCAAAAAGGTAGATCCCGACAAGATCAAGGACAAAACGGCCGTACAGGTGATGGAGGGTTACGACCGCAACGGGGATGAGGAAAAAACCTACACCAAAGATGTCAAATCCACCATCACCACCATACCCTTCTTCAAGAACAACGAGTTTGACTACGAGTATTTGGTGGCTTTCACCGGCAAACACAGCGACAAACTGGCCTGGGTGGCTTTTGTGATCGTAACGATCCTCATTGTCACGGCTGTCTCCAACGGGGCCAACCTGACCGACGGGCTCGACGGCCTGGCCACAGGGACGTCGGCCATCATCGGAGCCACCCTGGGCATCCTGGCTTATGTGTCGGGCAACATGATCTATGCCGATTACCTGAACATCATGTACATCCCCTATTCGGGAGAGCTGGTTATATACATCAGTGCCTTCATAGGTGCCACCATCGGGTTTATGTGGTACAACTCCTACCCTGCCCAGGTTTTCATGGGCGACACAGGCAGCCTGGCGCTGGGAGGCATCATCGCCGTCTATGCCATCATCATACGCAAAGAGCTCCTCATACCTATCCTTTGCGGGGTTTTCTTTGTGGAGAGCATTTCAGTATTGTTGCAGGTAAGCTATTTCAAATACACCAAGAAAAAATACGGGGTGGGTCGCAGGATTTTCCGGATGACGCCCATACACCATCATTACCAGATGAAGGGCTATCCCGAACCCAAGATCGTCACCCGTTTTATGATCGTCGGCATACTGCTGGCGGTGATCACTATTGTAACACTAAAGATCAGGTAACAGGAACATGAAAGACACCATTGTCATACTGGGAGCTGGAGAAAGCGGGACAGGCTCTGCTGTTTTGGCCAAAAAACAGGGATGGGGTGTCTTTGTGTCCGACAGCGGCGCCATCAAGCCAGGCTATAAGGAAATTCTGGAAAAGTGGGAGATAGACTATGAGGAGGGGCGGCATTCATCAGATAAAATAATGGAAGCCGCGGAGGTGATAAAGAGTCCGGGGATTCCGGAAAAATCCGAAATTGTGCGGCGGGCACAGAAGGCCGGGATACCGGTGGTGTCAGAAATCGAGTTTGCTTCCCGTTATACCGGGGCATTCACCATATGCATCACAGGCAGCAACGGCAAGACCACCACCACCAAACTTACGCACCAGATACTGGCTGATGCGGGGTTGGATGTGGGGTTGGCAGGCAATGTAGGCAACAGTTTTGCCTTCCAGGTAGCCGAAAAAGATCCCCAATACTATGTCATAGAGCTCAGCTCTTTCCAGCTGGACGGGGTCTACCGGTTCAAACCCAACATCGCCGTTTTGCTGAACATCACCCCCGACCACCTCGACCGGTATGATTATCAACTGGAAAAGTATGCCGACTCGAAGTTCAGGATCACCAAAAACCTGACGTCGAAGGACCTTTTCATATACAATGCTGATGATCCGGTCATCAGGCAACAATTAGAGCAAAGAGAAATATCGGCACAAAGGGCAGCCTTTTCGCTGGAAGCCGGCCAGGGACTGGCCGGGTGGCTCGAAAACGAAAACATGAACATCCATCATAAAAACAATACATTCACTATGTCTATACACGATTTGGCATTAAAAGGCAAACACAACGCCTACAACTCCATGGCGGCATCTATAGCCGCCAGGGCGCTCGACATCCGCAAAGATTCGATACGCCAAAGCCTCATCCATTTCAAGGGTGTGGAACATCGCCTGGAGCATGTTCTGAAGATCCATGGTATCCATTTCATCAACGACTCCAAGGCGACCAATGTCAATTCCACCTGGTATGCCCTGGAGAGCATGCCCGACAACCTGATATGGATTGCCGGGGGCATGGACAAAGGCAACGACTACAGCTCACTGCGGGAACTGGTTCGCCGCAAGGTAAAGGCCATCATCTGCCTGGGTGTGGACAACTCAAAGATCCATGAAGCCTTCAGGGATCTGGTCTCCACCATCGTGGATACGGACAATGCCCGGGAAGCTGTGCAGACGGCTTATTACCTGAGCAGGAAGGGCGACACCGTTCTGCTCTCACCGGCCTGTGCCAGCTTCGACCTTTTCGAGAGCTATGAAGACCGGGGCAAGCAGTTTAAAAAAGCAGTACGTCAGTTGTAGAATCAATAAAGACAGGTTGACTAGATGCGGGAAATTTTGGCCAAATATTTCAGAGGCGACGGAGTAATATGGGGGGTGGTGATCCTGCTTTCCCTTTTCTCCCTGCTGGCTGTTTACAGCTCTACGGGATCGCTGGCCTACCAGTCGCAGGAAGCCAGCACGGCTTCCTATATCCTCAAGCATTTCTCCCTGCTGGTGTTGAGCCTGGTGATCATCTTCATCACCCATCACATACCCTTCAAGTATTATTCCAGGCTTTCACAACTTTTTGTGGTCATCGCCTTCATCCTGCTCCTGTTGACCCTGATCATGGGCACCAGTGTCAACCAGGCCAGGCGCTGGCTCACCCTGCCGGGGCTCGGTCTGACAGTCCAGACGTCCGATTTTGCCAAGCTTGCCCTTGTCATGTATATTGCCCGCATCCTCTCGGTCAAACAATACAGGATTGGTGATTCCAGGGAGGTGCTTGGGTATCTTTTCATCCCCACCATCATCATTTGCGGGCTGATCCTGCCGGCCAACCTCTCGACGGCACTCATACTTTTTGCCACCGTGATGATCCTGCTGTTCATCGGTCGGGTGAAGATCCGGTACATCCTGGGGCTCATTTTTGCAGGCATCCTGTTGCTGGGCATGCTGGTCGGCGGCCTGATGCTCTCGGGCAACGACGGACGTATAGCTACATGGCAGAGCCGCATCGAACATTATATGGATGGTGAAGATGCCGAGAACTACCAGGTGGAACAATCGAAGATCGCCATTGCCACGGGAGGTTTTTTGGGCAAGGGACCGGGCAACAGCACCCAGCGTGATTTTCTGCCATATGCCTACTCCGATTTTATATACGCCATCATCGTTGAGGAGTATGGTTTCCTGGGTGGCGTAGGAATACTCTTCCTTTATCTCTTCCTGCTCTACCGGGCAGGGGTGATCGTACGAAAAAGCACCCGTACTTTCGGGGCTTTCCTGTCCATTGGCCTGGCCCTGCTGCTGGTTATCCAGGCCATGATCAACATGGGGGTGACGGTGCACCTGATACCAGTAACCGGACAAACCCTGCCTTTTGTGAGCATGGGTGGATCATCGCTGATCTTCACCAGCATTGCCATTGGTATCATCCTGAGTGTCAGTCGGGCTGTGGGCGATGAGCCCGGCAAAAAGAACAAAAAAGAACCGGCTTATGAATAAGAGAAATCCACATATTATCATCAGCGGAGGTGGCACAGGGGGGCATGTGTTCCCGGCCATCTCGATTGCCGACGCCCTGAAACGCAAGGATCCCAACGTCAACATCCTTTTCGTGGGAGCCAAAGGGCGGCTGGAGATGAAAAAGGTGCCCGAGGCTGGTTATGAGATCATTGGCCTGCCGGTGGCCGGTGTACAACGCCGGCTCACCTGGAAGAACCTGCAGGTACCCTTCCGGCTTGTTAAAAGCCTCAGGCAGTCGAAGCGCATCATCAAAGATTTCGGTCCCGACGTGGTGGTGGGAGTAGGTGGTTATGCCAGTGGTCCTGTTGTACGGGTGGCTGAAAGAAGGCATATACCGGTTCTGCTCCAGGAGCAGAACTCCTATGCGGGTGTCACCAACCGTTTGCTGGCACGCAGGGCCAGCAAGATATGTGTGGCCTATGAAAGGATGGACAAATATTTTCCCGGGGACAAAATCATCCTGACCGGCAACCCGGTGCGAGAAGAGCTGATACCCAGCGAGGATAAAAAGAAGGAGGCGCTCCGGCATTTTGACCTTTCCCCCGAGATGAAAACCGTGCTGGTGATAGGCGGCAGCCTGGGTGCCCGTTCGGTTAACGAGGGCATCATGTCGCATTTGCAGGATTTCGAGAAAAAAAATGTACAGATGATCTGGCAGTGCGGCAGGCAATATCACCACCAGGCTGTCCGGGCCATGAGTCCATACAGCCTGCCCAACATCAGGCTGGTGGATTTCATAGAGCGCATGGACCTGGCCTATGCTGCAGCCGATGTCATCATATCACGGGCGGGTGCCGGAACCATCTCTGAACTTGCGCTGGTGAAAAAGCCGGTCATACTGGTGCCCTCGCCCAATGTGGCCGAAGATCATCAAACCAGGAATGCACGGTCGCTGGCCGACCGAGACGCAGCCATCCTGGTGCAAGACGCGGACGCACCCTATTTGCTGGTTCAAAAAGCTTTCGAGGTTCTTGAGCATGAGGAGAGAGCCCAAAGCCTTTCAGAACATATAGCTGAAATTGCCAAACCCGACTCCGCAGGAAAGATTGCGGAGGAGGTATTCAAACTGATGCAACCATGAACCTGGATAGAATCAACAGAGTATATCTGATCGGTGTAGGCGGCATAGGAATGAGCGCCCTGGCCAGGTATTTCAATGCCCTGGACAGGGAAGTGGCGGGCTATGATGTGACGTCCAAGCCCCTCACCCAACAGCTGGAAAGCGAAGGGGTCATCATACACTATGAGGACGAACCCGACCTGATACCTTCGGCTTTCACCCAGAACAAGAAAAGAACCCTTATAGTCTATACACCGGCTGTCCCCAGCAACCATAAAGAGCTGAACTACTTCATAGAGAGGGGGTACACCGTGCTCAAGCGGTCGGAGGTCCTGGGAGAGATCTCCCGCACCAAGACCTGTATGGCGGTGGCCGGCACCCATGGCAAGACCACCGTTTCATCGATGCTGGCCCACCTGCTGAACCACAGCAGCAGTGGGTGCAATGCTTTCCTGGGTGGTGTGGCCAAAAATTACGCCAGCAACGTCATCATCAACAGCAAGAGCCCCCTGATGGTAGCCGAGGCGGATGAGTTCGACCGCTCCTTCCTTAAGCTGCATCCCAACATGGCCATCATCACTTCCATGGAGGCCGACCACCTGGATGTATACAACAACGAACTGTCCATCAAAAAAGCTTTTGAGGAGTTCACAGGGCGCTTGCCGGACAACGGCATACTGCTTCACCACAGCAATGTGAATATCTCCGGGGACGTTACCAGCAATTTGCAGACCTACAGCTATTCGCTCGAGCCGGAATCCGATTTTCACCCGATCAACCTGGAAGTAAGCGAGGGCAAATACCGTTTTGACCTGGTGACACCTGAAAAAACACTCAGTGGCTTTACCCTTTCCCTGCCGGGACTGGTGAACGTTGAAAATGCAGTGGCAGCCCTGAGCATGGCCTACCTGCAGGGCCTGGGACGGGAAAACCTGTATAAGAACCTTACCACCTTCCAGGGAACAGAGCGGCGGTTCGACATCCAGTTCCACCAGGGCGGACTGCTCTATATCGACGATTATGCGCATCATCCGGCTGAGATAGCCTATACCATTCGCTCGGTAAGGGAATTTTTCCCGGACCGTAAAATCCTGGGCATCTTCCAGCCCCATCTGTATTCCCGCACCAAATACTTTTCCGGGGAATTTGCCGAAAGCCTGGGGATGCTCGACGAGCTCATCCTGCTGGATATCTACCCGGCCCGAGAGGAACCCATCGAAGGTGTCTCCTCGCAGCTCATACTGGACCAGGTGAAAAACATCCCGGCCACCATCACTACGAAAAAAGAGCTGATGAACGTGTTGCGAAACAGGGACATAGAAACGATTATGACGATGGGAGCCGGCGACATCGACAAAATGGTAAATCCGATTCGCGAATTGATGGAACAACGAATGAAAGACAACGACATGAAAGGGGAATGACAAAATTTAAAAACATAGCGCTCTGGAGTGGCATCCTGCTTTACCTGATCCTCTCCCTCTCTTTTGTCGAGAGCAAGAGGTCGGAGACCATATGCAGCAAGGTGAAGGTAAGCATCCTCGACAGCCTGGACGACCGTTTCATGGATGAGCAGACCGTACAGGATTTCATCCACGGCCTCGATATGAAAGTGCGTGGGGAGCCGGCCGAATCCATCAACATCAGGAAGATGGAGAGGTACCTTGAGGAGAAGCCGGTCATCCAGCGTGCCGAACTGTATTTCACCGCCAATGGCGACCTGCACATAGACATCGACCAGCGCAATCCCATCGTGCGGATCATCAACGAAAAAGGCCGCAGTTACTATATCGACCGGCACGGGGTGATCATCCCCCTTACCTCGAACCATTCGTCCCACGTGCTTGTCGCCAGCGGGGAGGTCGTCGAATTTTTTGAACCGGCCCGAACGCACAGGATTCCCTGTCCAGAGCAATACGACGGAAAGAAAAACTACGACATATGTAAGATATACGACATGGCCCTGTTCATCCACGACAACCCTTTCTGGGCTTCTCAGATCGAACAGATCTACCTGAACGACAAAGGGGAGTTTGAGCTCATCCCACGGGTAGGCGGCCACCTCATCAAGCTTGGAAAATATGACGGTTTCCGGGTAAAGTTCAGGCATCTGAAGGCCTTCTACCAGAAAGGCCTGAACAACGTAGGATGGAACCAGTACCTGGAGATCAACCTGAAATATGACAATCAAATCGTTTGCACCAAAAGATAGATCAAAATGAGTCAAAAAGAACAATTAGTGGCGGCCATCGACATTGGAACAACCAAGGTTGTTGCCATCACCGGGAAGAAAAAGGAAAACGGCAAGATTGAGATACTTGGCATCAGCAAGACACCCTCCACGGGCATCAAGCGGGGCGTTGTACAGAACATTGATGAAACGGTCAACGCCATCCGCAAAACCGTGGAAGAGGTGGAATCGGTGTCAGGTGCGGCCATCTCAGACGTTTTCGTTGGCATTGCCGGTCAGCACATCAAAACCATCCGCAACCGCGGTTACATCAACCGCGACTCATATGAGGATGAGATCACACGTAAGGACATCGACAACCTGATCCGCGAGATGTACAA
>CAJXLE010000047.1 GCA_913055895.1 uncultured Bacteroidota bacterium
GATGATCACTGTGTCGCGCACCACCACACGCACGGTGTCTCTGATCAATTTGGGGACCAGCGTGTCGGCACTGGCTTCTTCACCGGGCGTGATGGTATCGTTTTGTATGCCACCTGCAACTGAATCCTTGAGTATAGAAGGATTTGCAGTGTCAGAAGGACGGGAAGGAAGAACATCCCTGGGAAAACGGATGTCTTGTTGCAGCGATTCAGGGGGTACAGAATCCAGGTTTAAACTGTCGGGGACTTGACTATGCGTCTGATAGCCAAGTATTAATAAAAGCAATCCAACCACAACGAATCCTCTACACATGGGCAAAATTTTTATAAATAAATCGGCCAAAAATTTATTTCAATTTTTAATAAAATAATAATTTTGCAGAAAAATTAGCGATGATTAGCTTCTACATCCTTGAGCACATGGCTAGAACCCGTTATCTTAACATCAAGCGAAGGGACAACTACCCCAAGTATTGATTTTATCTCTCCCTCTACGATTTTTATTTTTTATGGATGTTTAATTTTTAAAAAGATTCATTATGAATCTACCCTTTGCAGAGTCCTACAAGATCAAGGTGGTAGAAAACCTTCGCAAAAGCACACGCCGCGAGCGTGAACAATGGATAAAAGAAGCAAGATACAACCTTTTTAATTTAAAGAGTGAACAAGTTTTCATAGATCTGCTGACCGATTCGGGAACAGGAGCCATGAGCGACCAGCAATGGTCGGCCATGATGATGGGGGATGAATCGTATGCGGGAGCCTCCTCCTATTACAAGCTTAAGAATGCCATCAGTGATTTGCTGGGCTTTCCATATTTCCTTCCCACTCACCAGGGAAGGGCTGCGGAAAATGTTCTGTTTTCGGTCCTGGTAGGCGACGGAGATATGGTGCCTGGCAACAGCCATTTCGACACCACCAAGGGACACATAGAGTTTCGCAAGGCACGGGCTGTCGATTGCACCATCTCAGAGGCCTTTGATACACAGGTGGATCATCCCTTCAAGGGCAACATTGATATAGAAAAGCTGGAAGAGGTTTTCAGGGAGCATCCTGCCAGCCGGATCCCGTTTGTGGTGGTGACGCTCACCTGCAACTCGTCGGGTGGACAGCCTGTCTCGATGCGCAACCTGAAAGATGTGCATGCCCTGGCACGCAAATATGGGGTCCGGGTGCTTTTCGACTCGGCCCGGTTTGCTGAAAACGCCTATTTCATTAAAATGCGGGAAGAAGGTTACGGTGATAAGACGATCCGGGAGATCGTGGCCGAGATGTTTCAGTATGCCGATATGATGACCATGAGCAGCAAGAAGGATGCCATTGTCAATATTGGCGGTTTCATAGGTTTAAAGGAGGAGGAGTTGTTCAATAAGGCCAGCACATACAACATCATGTTTGAAGGTTTCATCACTTACGGGGGCATGTCGGGACGGGATATGAATGCTTTGGCGCAAGGTCTTTACGAAGGTACCACCTTTGATTATCTCGACACCCGGATTCGGCAGGTGGCCTATCTGGGAAGCCGGCTTGAAGAATTTGGCATCCCTGTGCAGAAACCTTTTGGCGGTCATGCCATCTTTGTCGATGCCAACAAGTTTCTGCCCAATCTGCCCCGTGAGCAGTTCCGTGCCCAAACCCTGGCCGTGGAGCTTTACCTTGAAGCAGGTGTGCGGGCCGTGGAGATTGGCACCCTTTTGGCCGACAGGGATCCGGAAACCCGTGAGAACAGGTATCCTGAACTTGAACTGCTCAGGCTGACCATACCCCGAAGGGTATATACCAACAACCATATGGAGTTGGTGGCTGCGGCACTGAAGAATGTATATAACCGGCGGGATAGCATAACCCGGGGTTTGAAGATTGTTAACGAAGCTCCCATCATGAGGCATTTTACCGTTGAGCTGGAGAAGGTTGAGTCGGTTTGATTAACTGTTTTTGGGGTTAGTAACACATGATTAATCAAACAAAGGGTGGTTTTTTCGTGTCTGATGAAAAAATCATACCTGGCAGATGAAAGACCTGACGAGTGGAAACGAGGGGAGGCTCATTTTACGGTTTGCCTTACCCATGCTTCTGGGCAATGTTTTTCACCAGCTGTACAACGTTGTTGACAGTGTGATAGTGGGGAATTTCATTGGCAAGGAAGCACTGGCTGCGGTGGGGGCTTCGTTTCCCGTTATTTTTGTGTTTTTTGCCCTGGTGCTGGGCATCACCTCAGGGGCCACCGTGGTCATCGCCCAGCATTTCGGAGCAGGTGAACACGACAGGGTCAAGCGAACCATCGACACCCTTTTCATCTTTTTGTTTTTTGCCTCTATTGTTGTCAGCATCCTGGGCATCATCTTCAGCCGCGAGATATTTCAGCTTCTGCGACTGCCCCGTGAGGTCATCCCCCTGGCCGAACAATACCTGAAGATCTTTTTTGGCGGAGTGCTGGCTTTCTTTGGTTTCATGGGCACCAGTGCATCGCTCAGGGGTCTGGGAGATTCCCGCACACCCCTGTATTTTATGATCATATCCACTTTTTTTAATATTGGTTTTGACCTGTTGTTCGTGGTTGTCTTTGGCTGGGGCATCAGGGGAGTGGCCTTTGCATCGGTGCTGGCACAGGCAGGTGCCTTTGTTACGGCCATCTTTTATCTCAACCGCTACCACCAGGTTATACACTTCTCCCTGACACGTTGGTCTTTTGACCGGGGTCTTTTTCGCAAGAGTCTGCGCATTGGTATTCCTACAGGTGTTCAGCAGACAGCCGTGGCACTGGGTATGATGGCGCTGGTGTGGATAGTTGATGCATTTGGGACCAATGTGATAGCAGCCTACAGCGTGGCCGCCCGGGTGAACTCGCTGGCCACCCTCCCGGCCATGAATTTTGGCAGCGCCCTGGCTACCTTTGCGGGGCAAAACCTGGGTGCAGGCAAGGAGGCAAGGGTGAAAACCGGCTTCAGGGCAACGGTGCTGATGTCGTCGGTTGTTGCCCTGGTGGTAACCGGCGCGGTGGTTTTCTTCGGCAATTTCATCATGGGGCTTTTTACCGATGATCCTGATGTGGTGCGCATAGGCAGCGAGTACCTGGCCATTGTGGGCTCCTTTTATGTGGTTTTTTCCGCCATGTTTGCCACCTCAGGTGTTCTGCGGGGCGCTGGCGCCACCCTGGTGCCCATGATCACCACCATCATCTCGCTTTGGGCCATCCGCATACCGGCGGCTTATCTCCTTTCTCAAGAGTACGGCCCCACCGGCATATGGTGGTCCGTTCCGCTGGGATGGCTGCTGGGACTGGTGATGGCATACGGGTATTACCTGTCCGGCTGGTGGAAAAGCAAAGTGGTGGTGGCCAATACTCCTGCATAAAGGTTGCTTATTAGCAGGATATTTGTACCTTTGCAGCAAAATCAAAACTAGTGCTATGTTACAGTCGATGACGGGATATGGTAAGGCGGAAGGAAGTTACCAGAACAAAAACATCACCATCGAGATACGGGCCCTGAACAGCAAACAGAGCGACATCAATATAAAGGTCCCGCCGGTGCTCAGGGAGAAAGAACTTGAGCTGCGCAAAAAGATTGGCGGGAAGTTGGACAGAGGCAAGATCAACTGCATGATAGCTTATGAGGTAAGCGGAAAAGAGCAGGCCGCCACATTGAACAACCCGGTAATAAAAAGCTATATCAAGCAGATTAAGCGCATCTCGGAAGACATGCGCGTAGAATTTGACTCCCGCCTGTTGCAGGCAGCCCTACAGATGCCGGAGGCTTACGAAAATGAAGAACAGGAGCTGGATGAGCAGGAATGGCAGGTTGTATGGGAAACCCTGGGAGAAGCCCTTGATGAGGTGGTGCGCTTCAGAAAGCAGGAAGGGGAGGCCATAGAAAAAGATTTTCACGGGCGCATCGGGCAACTGGAGGCTTACCTTCAGGAGATAGAGCCCTATGAAGAAGCCCGGCAGGAGAAGATCAGGGAAAAGATGCATGAAAAGCTGAAAGCTTACCTCAGCAATTTCGAGGTGGACCAAAACCGTTTTGAGCAGGAGCTGGTATACTACCTGGAAAAGCTGGACATAACAGAAGAGAAGGTGCGCCTTGGGAATCATTTCTCCTACTTCAGGGATCTCCTGGCCCAGGAGAAGCCTGTGGGCAAGAAGCTTAATTTCCTGACCCAGGAGATGGGCAGGGAGATCAATACCATCGGCTCAAAGTCCAATGATTTTGAGATGCAAAGGCTGGTGGTGCAGATGAAAGATGAGCTGGAAAAGATCCGCGAACAGGTTATGAACGTCTTATAAAAATTCGGCCTCATCTATTATGGTTTACAGGAAAAAAGGCAAACTGCTCATATTTTCGGCTCCCTCCGGTTCGGGAAAAACCACCATCGTCAGAAACTTGCTTGAGAAAGACCTGGACCTGGAGTTCTCCATCTCCGCCTGCAGCCGTCCGGCACGGAAAAATGAACAAGACGGCAGGGACTATTATTTTTTCACTCAGGACGATTTTATTCAAAAGATCAAAAAGGGTGAATTTGTGGAATGGGAGGAGGTGTACAAAGATCATTTTTACGGGACCCTGAGAAGTGAAGTGGAACGGATACGCAACAAGGGAAAGCATGTGGTCTTTGATATAGACGTCCAGGGTGGTTTGAACCTCAAGAAAACTTTTGGTGAAGAAGCCCTGGCCATTTTTGTTATGCCCCCCAGTGTGGAGGAACTTGAGAAACGGTTGAAACGTCGTTCAACCGATGATCCCGAAAAGATACGGGTCAGGATACTCAAGGCCGAATCTGAACTCAAATATGCTGAATTGTTCGATCGGATCATTTACAATACCGATCTGGAGAAGGCGGTAAAAGAGGCCGAACAGATGGTACTGGATTTTATTCGTTCATAACCCAATAAATGTGATGAAAGTAGGACTGTTCTTTGGCTCATTCAATCCCATTCACATAGGCCACCTGGCCATTGCCAACTATTTTGCCGAATTTACCGATCTCAGTCAAATATGGCTTGTGGTAAGTCCGCAAAGCCCTTTTAAGAAAAAAAAGAACCTTCTGCCAGAGTATCAAAGATACTACATGGTGGAACTGGCACTGGGTGATGACTTTCAGATACAGCCTTCCAACATTGAGTTCAACCTGCCCCAGCCTTCCTATACCATTGATACACTTACCTATCTGAAGGAGCGGCATCCCCGCCATCAATACGGGCTGATTGTGGGTTCCGACAACCTGGTGCATCTGCATAAATGGAAGAACTATGAGCAGTTGCTCTCGCAGTCGCAGTTGTATGTCTATCCCAGGCGGGGCACCGATCCGTGGGATTATAAAGACCGCTATGCTTTCACTTTGGTCGATGCCCCGAAGATAGAGATCTCATCCAGTATGATCCGTGATTCCATCGGGGAAGGCAGGGACATGCGTTATTTTTTACCCGTCAGGGTGTATCAGTACATCCAGGAAATGCACTTTTATGAGAAATAGGTATATTTGTGAATATCTTGTTCAACTTGAAGCCTTATGTTGATCTTAATTTTATATCTCTCTGTAGCCCTGTTTTTTTCCTTTTTATGCTCAATGCTGGAAGCCTCCTTGCTGAGCATTACCCCTTCTTTTGTGGCCGCCAAGGTGAATGAGAATAAGAGTTACGGACGCACCCTCAAGCGGTTCAAAGAGGAGATCGATTTGCCCCTGGCGGCTATTTTGACATTGAACACTTTTGCCCACACCATCGGGGCAGCAGGAGTGGGAGCACAGGCTCAGAAGATCTGGGGTGAGGAATATCTTTCCGTCACTTCTGCCGTATTGACCTTGTTGATCCTGATCCTCTCCGAGATCATACCCAAGACACTGGGAGCAAGCTTCTGGAAACGCCTCGCCCCCTTCACGGCCCGTGCACTGGTCATTTTGATTTACTCCCCGCTTTATCCCTTCATCATCCTGAGCAAATTCATCACCAAGATCATGAACAAGAAGAAGGGAAGCGACGTACTCAGCCGGGCCGAGTTCCAGGCTATGGCAGAAATAGGCGTCCAGGAGGGCATATTTAAGAAGGAAGAATCGCAGATCCTGATGAACCTGATGAAGTTCAACAACATTGTGGTCAAGAGCATCATGACCCCCCGCACTGTGGTGGTGTCAGCTCCTGAAGGAGAGAATGTGGGCACATTCATGGAGTCGCATGGTAAGGTACGGGTTTCACGAATACCAATATACCGGGAAAATATTGACAACATCACGGGGTATGTCTTGAAGGACGACCTGATGCAGCATATGATTGAACAGAAGGATGACCTTCCGCTGCGTTCGCTGGCTCGCAACATCATGGTGGTCAATGAAAAAATGCCCATCATACGTTTGTTTTATAAGTTGATACAGGAGAAGGAGCACATAGCCATGGTGGTGGGTGAATATGGTGAGATGTCGGGCATTGTAACGATGGAGGACGTGATCGAGACCCTGTTGGGGGCAGAGATCATGGATGAACTGGATAACATAGAAGACATGCAAAAACAGGCTATGAAGATCTGGGAACGGCGGGCCAAGCGTCTGGGACTGATATGAAGAGATGCGTGCCAGGAGGGCCATCCCGGGAGAAACAATGTTTTAGGGTAAAATGTGCCACGAGCCCGGGGATTGTTTGATGAGTTGTTTATATTTGTTTGATCAGTTCAATTGATTGTTTTATAATTAACTCATTGGTCATATGGAACTTACAAGATCAAATAATCATTCCCTTTTAAGATTATAATGATTCTTTGATCATGCGCGGTTTACAAGATTATTTTATATCTAATATTTTGCTCTTTTGTAACTTATCCCGCAGCAGCGGGAGCGTTTCATTTGCAATAAAGAAAGGTTCATGATGGAAGTAACGGTAGATACAGCCAAACAATTGGGTTTGCTCCCGGAGGAATATGAAAAGATACGTAAGATCCTGGGACGAAACCCGAACTTTACGGAGTTGAGCATCTATTCAGTGATGTGGTCGGAACACGCCTCCTATAAGAACTCCATAAAGTGGTTGAAAACCTTGCCCCGTGAGGGTGATCAGCTCATGGCCGAAGCCGGCGAGGAGAATGCGGGTTTGGTGGACCTGGGCAATGGCTATGGCTGTGCTTTTAAGATCGAGTCGCACAACCATCCCTCAGCCATAGAGCCCTACCAGGGAGCAGCCACCGGAGTGGGCGGCATCAACCGCGACATTTTCACCGTCGGGGCCCGGCCTGTAGCCCAGCTCAACTCCCTGCGTTTTGGCGATCCCTCTCTCGACCGGACCAAGTGGCATTTGCGTGGTGTTGTCAAAGGCATCGGCGATTATGGCAACTCCTTTGGTGTACCGGTGTTGGGAGGGGAGGTCTATTTCGACAAATCCTACAATACCAACCCACTGGTCAATGCCATGTCGGTAGGACTGGTCAAGAAGGACCGGGTGATATCGGCCGTAGCCAAAGGTGTTGGCAATCCTGTATATATAGTCGGGTCTTCCACAGGCAAAGACGGCATTCATGGTGCCACCTTTGCTTCGGCCAACCTCACCGAGAAGTCGGCCGAGGACCTGCCATCGGTGCAGGTCGGCGATCCTTTCATGGAGAAGTTGCTGTTGGAGGCCACCCTGGAGCTGAACAAGTCGGCGGCAGTAGTAGGCATGCAAGATATGGGCGCTGCCGGCATCATTTGTTCCACCAGCGAGATGTCGGAAAAAGGGGGCCAGGGTATGAAGATCGACCTGGATCGTGTGCCCTTGCGCCAGCAGGATATGGAACCTTTCGAGATCCTGCTCTCTGAGTCGCAGGAAAGGATGCTGGTGGTTGTGGAGAAAGGTCATGAACAGGAAGTGGAAAGGATCTTTGATAAATGGGACCTCAACCGGGAAGTCATCGGGGAGGTCATAGACGAGGACAAGCTTTATTTTTACTCCGGTGGTGAGCCGGTGGCCGATGTGCCGGCTTCCTCACTGGTGCTGGGTGGCGGTGCCCCCGTATACGACCGCGAATATTCCAAGCCAGCCTATATAGATGAGTACAGGCGTTTTTCTATCTCAGATGTACCTGAGCCAACCGACTTGCGGGATGTGATCATGAAGCTGTTGCGTCATCCCAATATCGCCTCCAAGAGATGGGTGGTTGAGCAGTACGACACCATGGTGGGAACCGCCAACATGGCCACCAACTTCCCAAGCGATGCCGGGGTGTTCAACCTCAAGGAAACCGGCAAGGCGCTGGCGATGACAGTCGACTGCAACGCCCGTTATGTCAACGCCGATCCCTATGTGGGAGCACAGATAGCGGTGGCCGAGGCCGCCCGCAACATTATCTGTACCGGCGGCACCCCAACGGCCATCACCAATTGCCTTAATTTCGGCAATCCCTATAACCCGGAAGCCTACTGGCAGTTTGTGCAGGCTGTCAAGGGGATGGGAGACGCCTGCAGGCGATTCAGTACCCCGGTAACCGGCGGCAACGTAAGCTTCTACAACCAGACCACCATCGATGGCGGGGAAGAACCTGTCTTTCCGGCGCCGGTGATAGGGATGCTCGGTATCCTGAACAACAAGAACCATCAAACAACCATTGGTTTCAAGGAGAAGGGCGACATGATCTTCCTGATCGGCCGTTCCATCGAAGACATCAGCTCATCAGAGTACCTGGTCTCCTACCACCAGGTGGAAAAATCGCCGGCTCCCTTCTTTGACCTGGAGGAAGAGTACAAAGTACAACAGGCCGTCAGGGACCTGATCGAACACGGTATGATCCGTTCTGCCCATGATGTCTCTGAGGGTGGATTGTTCATCACCCTGCTGGAATCGGCTATGGTTAGAGAGAAAGGTTTTGATATAACAACCAGTGCTGATATCCGCACCGACGCCTTCCTTTTTGGTGAGTCGCAGGGCCGGGTGGTGGTCAGCGTCACCTCCTCCAATGAAACCCAGTTCGTTGATTTCATGCTTGAGCGGGATGTGCCTTTCTCCACCCTGGGTCATGTCACCAAATCCGAACTCCGGATAGATGATGACTCTTACGGGTTCATACACGACATGAAAAAACATTACGAACAGGCCCTCGACGATATGATGGAAGGATAGACGCTGGTGACCGACGGCCGGTTATAATAATCGGTTTGATGTTCCGTTTATATAGCTAATAAATGCTATTGTTTTGAGGAAAATACTGCTGTTGCTATTCATTGCAATGCCTGCCCTGGTAACGGCCCAGGATGAGCCCCTTTTGAATTACCAGAAAATAGACCACAAACCCTTTCATTTTGGTTACACCCTGGGCATTAACACCATGGATTTTGGCATTTATCCAGCCCAGGGATCCATTGACCTCGATGGCACCCGCCTGGACACTTTTCCAGAGATCAACCGCCTATCGCCTGGCATCGACATTGGCATTGTAACCAATTTCCGCATCAACAAGTATTTGGATTTTAGGTTCCTCCCCGGTATATCCCTGGGCCAGAGAAACATCAACTACTATACACACCCTGATAACGGCAATTCCGGTCAGTCCGATGGAACACCGATTAATGCCAGTGACTCCTCCGCATTTCTGACCGACGAGTCACCCATGAACATCGGCAGCACGTTCATCAATGTGCCGTTCATCTTGCGGTATGAAGCCCAACGTTATTATAATTTCCGACCCTACATCATTGCCGGAGTGAACCTGAGATGGGACATGGCCCGCAACAAGGATTTCAACGCCGATGAAGACATCTATGTTAAACTGAAGCCTTTTGACATATATATGGAAGGCGGCCTTGGGGCGGATTTTTATCTTCCCTATTTTAAACTTTCGGTGGAGCTCAAACTATCGGTGGGAACCCTTAACGTGCTGGATCCCGACCGCGACGATCAAAATCCAGGCTATGTGAGTTCCCTGGACAAGCTTAAGTCGAGAATGGTGAGCCTGTCCTTTCACTTTGAGTAATTTCAAGAGTGCCCGTCAAATATACTTTTTATGCCGTTTTGCGGCTTTCTTTCCCAGTCTGCCCGATTGCCCCCTTTTAACCTGATCCTTTCAACCTGCTATCCATCAACTGTATCCACCCATTCGCGGCGCCGAAATTCGGAACAGATGATTCCTGTGGCCATGGAAACATTGAGCGACTCAGCTGTGGCTGCCTGGCCGGCGGGATAAGAAGGAATATAGATGTGGCGGTTGATGAAGGGGTGAAGCTCCGGGGAGATGCCATGCGATTCGCTACCCATGACGATGAGCCCCTCCCTTGCCAGCTCGGTGGTATAGAGGTTGTTCCCCTCCAGGAAGGTCCCGAAAACGTTGAAACCCATCTGCTGGTTGCCTGTTTTTAAAACCTCGGTCAGCTCGCGGTAAAAAACCCTGACTCTGGCAATCGAGCCCATGGTGGATTGCACGGTCTTGGGGTTGTACAGGTCTACCGAATCGTGCGAGCAAATCATATGCTCAATGCCAAACCAGTCGGCCAGTCTTATGATGGTACCCAGGTTGCCCGGGTCGCTGATGCGGTCGAGCACCAGCGACAGTTTACCGGAAAAGTCCTCAATGTGAAAGGTGGGGGCGGGAATGTAAAAAACACCCAGGACCTCAGGGGGTGTCTTGAGGGTGGAGATTTTTTGCAGTTCTTTTTCGGTGACCTCCAGCCGATCGCTTACCTTCGCCCCGGGAGGGAAGGTGTGGTTGTTGTACCAATGTGTTGTGGCACAGAGCATGAGAGCATTCAGCCCATTGTGCAGGAGTTCCCGCACCAGTTTGGAGCCCTCGGCGATGAACAAACCTTGCTCTGTCCTGTGCTTCTTTTTTTTTAGTGAGTTAATAAATTTAATTTTATTTTTGCTTAACATAGCGTATGTTTTTTCTTTGGTTTTTCAAAGGGAATCATATCTCAGACAGATACAAAACGAATGCACCCAAGAAAGATCATCTGTTTCCTTTTTTTGCTGACCGTTTCACTCGGTTTTTTTTCCTGCAGCTCTACCAGGCATGTGCCCGAAGGTGAATATCTTTTGAGGAAATACAAGATCAAGACCGAAGATAAAAATATTGAAAAAAGGGAAATAAAAAAATACATCCGCCAGAAACCCAACCGGCGTTTTCTGGGGATGAGCTTTCCCCTTTTCATGTACAATTTGTCCAATCCCGACAAAGACAAAGGGGTGAGCAAATGGCTGCAGAAAACCGGTGAAGCCCCGGTTGTTTGGGACCCTTACCTGATGAAGGAGTCGGCTCAACAAATCAAAAACTATCTTGAAAAGCAGGGATATTATGATGCCCGGGTCAGGGATTCGGCAATATATAACAACCAGAAGGTTACGGTCCAGTACAACCTGGATGTTCAGAAACCTTACAGGGTCAGCAGTGTCCAGTACCGTGTGAAGGACTCGCTTCTGGAGCCTTACCTGTATCCGGATACTGCGCGTTTGCCCGTTGATGAGGGAGACATCTTTTCGGTGGAGTTGCTGCAGCAGGAGCGGAATATGATTGAGTCGATACTTCGCAACCACGGTTTTTATCGCTTTTCAAAAGATTATGTCAATTACCTGGCCGATACCTCAGCCCGCCGCAATGAGGTGGACCTGACCGTTGAGGTGAATCCTTTTCCCGTCAGGCAGGGAGAAAATGATATTCTCACAACTTCGCATAAGCGGTACCAGATTGATTCCGTCTATATCTTTCCCAATTACAATCCCCGTGAAGCCATTGCCGACAGGGAGCAGTATGTTGCAAGCCTGGATACCATTACGCGGCGTGATTTGAAGTTTGTTTACCGTGGTTCGCCAGGCATTGACCTGGATGTGATTGCCCGCTCCAATTACCTGGAACCTGGCGAATGGTACAGTCAGGAAGAGACCGACAAGACCTACCAGCATCTCAATTCCCTGCGTCTTTTCCAGATCATCAACATCAAGTTCAACGAGCAGGAAGCCCCCGGCGATTCCCTGGTTGGACACCTCAACTGCCATATCTACCTGAGAAAATTTAAGCTCCAGTCGTTCACCATCGAGATGGAAGGCACCAATTCGTCGGGCAACATTGGGGGGGCTGGCAACCTGGTTTATACCCACAAAAGCATCTTTGGAGGGGCGGAGCAGTTTCAGAGTAAGTTTACCGGGGCTTTTGAAATTCTCGACCAGGAGAAGTTCAGCCGCCTCGACAACACCCTGCGTCTTGGTGCCGATGTGAGCATCGATTTCCCCGAATTTTTGATGCCTTTTCTGCGCAAAGAAAAATTTGTCAGGGAGTTTGATCCCAAGACCACCCTGTCGGCCATGTACAACTACCAGGAGAGACCCGACTATACCAGGACCCTGGCCAACCTCACTTTTGGATACCGCTGGAACAGCCGCAAACATCTCACCCATTATGTGAATCCCATAGAGCTCAACGTGTTGCGCTTGCCTTTCCTCTCCGACAATTTTAAAAGAAACCTGGAGGAGATATACCTGAAGAGCAGCTATGATGACCATTTTCTTTCAGTTACCAGCTACAGCATGATATTCAACAACCAGGATGTTCAGAAATCACGTGATTTTCAATATTTTCGTCTCAATGCGGAGGTTGCCGGCAACATACTGACGGCTTTCAGCAACCTGAGCAACCAGGAAAAGGTCGGCGATCACTACGAGATATTTGGTATCCGTTATGCACAGTTTTTTAAGCTGGATTTTGATTTCCGACATTATCAGATACTGGGAGAAAACGAACGGTTCGTCTACCGTTTGTTTCTCGGCGGTGGTTTTCCATACGGCAATTCAAGCGCATTGCCATTTGTCAAGCAGTATTTTTCCGGAGGGGCCAACAGCCTGAGGGCCTGGAATGTCAGGGCACTAGGTCCCGGTTCTTATACACCCAGGGAGGATTTCAGGGGATATCCCAACCTGACCGGCGATGTGAAGCTTGAGGTCAACTGGGAATATCGTTTTAAGATGTTTTGGCTCCTGGAAGGTGCTTTTTTCCTGGATGCAGGCAATATATGGTCGATCAATCCAGGTGATGACAGGGTTGGAGCTCAGTTTAACCCGGACGATTTCATAAGCGAGATAGCCCTGGGTACCGGGTTCGGCCTGCGTTTCGACCTGTCTTTTTCCGTGCTCAGGCTGGATATGGGACTAAAACTGAAAGACCCGTCTTATCCGGAGGGACGGAGGTGGTTCCCAGGTAATCGCCCCCTGGACGCTGAAAACATCTCCTGGAATATTGCCATTGGCTATCCTTTTTAGTGCAATATTTTATCGGGGAGACTAGACCTGTTCCATTCTTTTTTGTAAATTTGTACGGTTTTATAAATCAATAAACAAAACGTTTAAGCCTATGTCTTATAATAAAGTACTAGAGTTGTTGGGAGATCAGGCAGACGACCTGCTGAACCATAAGTGTAAGACTGTTCCAAAAGAGCAGTTGCATCTGCCCGGTCCGGATTTCATTGAGCGGATATTTTACCACTCCAACCGCAATCCCAGGGTGCTTGCCAACCTGGCCCGCATCTTTGATCACGGTCGCCTTGGTGGCACCGGATATTTGTCCATCCTTCCCATAGATCAGGGAATAGAGCATACGGCAGGTGCTTCTTTTGCACCCAACCCCCAGTATTTTGATCCGGAGAACATCGTTAAGCTTGCTGTTGAAGGGGGTGCCAACGGGGTAGCCTCTACCTTTGGTGTGTTGGCTGCCACCGCCCGCAAGTATGCCCACCGGATCCCTTACATCGTTAAGATCAACCACAACGAGCTGTTGACCTATCCGAACAAGCACGACCAGATCCTTTACGGTTCGGTGGATGAAGCCTTTAACATGGGAGCTGCAGCCATTGGAGCCACCATCTATTTTGGCAGTCCCGAATCCAACCGCCAGCTCATTGAGATAGCCGAAGCTTTTGAGCGGGCTCATGAACTGGGCATGGCCACTATTCTGTGGTGCTATACCCGTAACAAGGGCTTCAAGACGGACCAGGACGATTTCCATACCGCTGCCGACCTCACCGGACAGGCCAACCACCTGGGTGTGACCATTCAGGCCGACATCATCAAACAAAAGATGCCCACCACCAATGGCGGCTTCTCAACCCTGAAGTTTGGCAAGATGCATGACAAGATGTACAGCGAGTTGTCATCGGACCATCCCATTGACCTGACCCGCTACCAGGTGATTAATAATTACATGGGACGTATTGGGCTTATCAATTCAGGTGGCGCTTCCAAAGGCGACAGCGACCTTAAGGATGCCGTAAGCACTGCTGTCATCAACAAGCGTGCCGGAGGTATGGGATTGATCAGCGGACGTAAGGCTTTCCAGAAACCCATGGACCAGGGCGTCGAATTGCTCAATGCCATTCAGGACGTATACCTGGCCAAAGAGATCGATATCGCTTAAAAGCTTCATTTTGGATCAATAAAAAAAAAGGCTGTCTCATTTTCCTGAAGACAGCCTTTTTTATGGCGAGCAACAGTTTAGTTTGCTTTAGGAATAAAGTGAAATGTTTCAGGTTGTATCTGTCATGTCACATTTCAACACGCTAGATCTTTCAACATACAACATCTTTCAACTTTCAACATGCAGCATCAAACCATATATTAGCGACGGATTGCATAATAGCGAGTTTTTTTATAATATTGTTCACTGAATCAATTTCTTTCAATCCTAAAAATAATGGTTTATGGCGAAATTCGACTTTTCCAAGCGCGACAGCTTTGGTAGCAAGTTTGGTGTTATCGCGGCAGCCGCCGGTTCTGCAGTAGGATTGGGCAACATATGGCGTTTCCCTTATGTTGCCGGTGAGAATGGTGGCGGGGCCTTTATCCTGGTATACCTGGTATTCATCATAGCCATCGGCATTCCGGTGATGCTGTCGGAGTTTACCATTGGTCGCAGTGCCCAAAGGAATGTTTTTGGTTCGTTCAAGAGACTGGCACCGCGCACCCACTGGTATCTCATTGGTGTTTTGGGAGTTGTTGCCGCTTTCATCATATTGTCGTTTTACAGCACCGTTGCTTCCTGGACCCTGGAGTATATTTATAAGGCAGCAGCAGATGCTTTTTCGGGGAAATCGCCCGACCAGCTGACCACCATGTTCGAGGGTTTTAAGGCGGGAACTTTCCGGCCCATACTCTGGCAGGTGGTGTTTATGTTTCTTACTGCCTGGATTGTGGTGGCCGGTGTAAAACGCGGCATTGAAAAGTATGCCAGGATATTGATGCCGGTGCTTCTTTTGCTGATCATTATCTTGGACATCAGGGCCATTACTTTGCCCGGTGCAAAAGAAGGACTGGAATTCCTGTTTAAGCCTGACTTTTCTAAGTTAAATACCAACAGCGTTCTGGAAGCACTGGGCCAGGCGTTTTTCTCGCTCAGTATAGGTATGGGAACCCTGGTCACCTACGGGTCGTATATCCATAAACGGGAAAACCTTGCCAATACGGCTGTCAGCGTCTCGGCAGCCGACACCATCATCGCCATACTGGCAGGTGTGGCCATCTTTCCTGCGGTTTTTGCCTTCGGCATCGAACCCAATGCCGGACCTGATTTGATTTTCCGAACCCTTCCCAACATTTTCCAGCAAATACCCGGTGGCTATTTCTTTGCCCTCTTGTTCTTCATTCTACTGGGTGTGGCTGCGCTGACCTCTTCCATCTCCGTACTCGAAGTGGTGGTGGCCTATTTTACCGAGGAGCTGGGGATGGTTCGCAAGCCGGCTACGATACTGGCTGCTGTCAGCATTACAGCACTGGGTGTTCTCTCAACCATGTCGTGGGGCGCCAATACAGTGAGAACCGAAGCAGCAGTACTCACCGGTATTGCGCCTGAAGCCTGGGGAGCTCGCCAGTTCAACCCTTATCGTAGCCTGGCCCGTCAGCCGGTTGCCAATCTTACACAGGTATTCAGGCAGGCTGGCTACCGCTGTATTTGCGTGCATCCTTATCCGGCCAGCTTTTATCTGCGTGACCAGGTAATACCCCAAATGGGGTTTGAACAATTTCTGGATATCGAAGACTTCGAGGGGTTCCAAAAAGCGGGGCAATACATCAGTGATGCCGCCGTGGCGAGAAAGGTTGGACGACTGCTCAAAGATGACGATAATAGGCCACTGTTTATTTTCACGATCACTATGGAAAATCACGGCCCGCTACATCTCGAATCGCCGTCCCGTTCGACGCTGGGAGAAACTTTACCCGAAGCATCATGGCCATTACCTGAACATCAGCGCGATCTGGCCGTTTACCTGCATCACCTGCGCCAGGCCGATGAAATGTTGGGCAGTATAAAGCAGCACCTGCAATCATCGACACGCACTGGCGTACTGTGCTGGTATGGCGACCATGTGCCCATACTCCCTGATGCTTACAAGGTTTATGGTGCCCCTGATGGCACCACCCCTTATGTGATATGGTCAACAAAAAATACACTGGGCAGCGAGTCACACCATTCGCCGCCATTAGCGTCTGCGCCACTTTTCAAGAACAGTCCTCAGGACGGTTCTCAAGAACGGCCTCATGAACGGCAGGCAGCGCTACCGGCCGAAGAACTGGGTATACAGCTGTGTAAACAGATGTTCGAACGCGGTATAAAGTAGAGATGCGAGCAAGGCGAAACCAGAACATCAGGAGTAAGAATGACTAAACGCGTTGCCATTATCGGTGCCGCCCATCGTTTCCCTGGCACGACCCCTGAAACGTTCTGGCAAGATCTGCAAGCCGAAAAGGACTTTGTGACCCAGGTTGCCCCCGACCGTTGGAGCCAGGAAGCTTTCCGGCATCCCAACAAGCGCAACCCCGGCACCAGCGTTACCTTTGCGGCAGGCAGTCTGGGCGATATCAGTGGGTTTGACCCCGAATTCTTTGGCATTTCACCCCGTGAAGCCGCCAACATGGACCCTCAGCAACGTATGTTGCTGGAATTGACCTGGGAAACCATGGAAGACGCCGGCCTCAAACCGGGTGGCCTGCGGGGCAGCCAGTGTGGCGTTTTCCTGGGCGTTGCCAGCCTGGATTATTCCTATCGCATGGCCGACGACATGGCGTCCATTGATGCCACGACCGCGACGGGGAACACCTCCAGCATTGCCTCCAACCGGGTCTCCTATGTGTTTGACCTGCATGGGCCGAGCATGTCGCTGGACACCGCCTGCTCATCGTCCATGGTGGCTTTTCACCAGGCATGTCAGGCTATCCGCAGCGGTGAAACCAATATGGCGCTGGCGGGTGGTATCAGCCTGCACCTACACCCCTATGGCTTTATCATCTTTTCAAAAGCCAGCATGCTCTCCCCGACCGGGCGCTGCCAGGTGTTTGACGAGGCAGGCAACGGCTATGTGCGCTCAGAAGGTGCCGGCCTGTTCATGCTCAAGGACTATGACGATGCCTTAGCGGATGGCGACCAGATCCTGGCCGTTGTGGCAGGCTCAGCCGTCAATACCGATGGCTACAAGTCCGGACTGACGGTTCCCAACCCCAGCGCGCAGGTTGACCTGATGCGCCGCGCTTACCAGCAAGCCGGCATTACACCGGACGAAATCGATTACCTGGAAGCCCATGGCACCGGCACCAAGGTGGGTGATGCCACAGAGATCAAAGCATTGCGCGAAGTATTTGGTGAGAGCGATGGCACCCCCTGGTGTGCCCTGGGTTCGGTTAAATCTCAGATCGGACATGCCAAGGCAGCTGCCGGTGCTGCCGGCCTGATAAAGACCATACTCGCACTGCACACCAAGATCCTTCCTCCCACTATCAACGTGAAAAAGCCTCAGGAGGTGATCACTGAGGGTAAGACCCCATTCTATGTTAATACCGAGGCACGTCCATGGGTAACCCCGGCTGATAAGCCACGCCGGGCGGGGGTGAGTGCGTTTGGTTTCGGCGGAAGCAATTTTCACTGCATTCTGGAAGAATATAGCCACCAGAAGCGCTTCAGCGACTGGGACGGGGCTCCCCAAATTCTGGCATGGAGCGCGGCTACTGCTACGGAACTCATAACCGATATCGAACACAGCCTTGCGCAATTAGAACAACAGCCGCAAGCAGAGGAGATACGCAAGCTAGGTGCCAGCACCCGCGCAGGATTCGATCCGAGTGCGACTCAGCGCCTGTGCTGCTGCATCGATGATCCGGCGCGTACCCATGAAAGCCTGGAACAGGCTCGTACTCTGATAGAGAGTGGAAAAGAGCACGCCTTTACCCCGAGTGGCATCTACTACAGCGCCGCACCATCAGCCGCTGCAACTGATGCGAAGACCGCAGTATTGTTTCCCGGCCAGGGAGCACAATATCCCTACAT
>CAJXLE010000048.1 GCA_913055895.1 uncultured Bacteroidota bacterium
GCCCGGGCTGGACCACGTCCTGGGGGTTCTCGACCTTCTGGTCGGCCAGCTCGGAAATGTGCAACAGCCCCTCCAGGTCGTCCTCCAGCTCCACGAACACGCCGAAGTTGGTGATCTTGGTCACCTTGCCCTGCACGATCATGCCCGGCTGGTAGTGGGTGGGGATCGCCTCGAGCCAGGGGTCCTCGCTCATCTGCTTCATGCCCAGGGCCACCCGCTGCTTGTTCTGGTCCACTTCCAGCACCACGCAGCGCACCTGCTGGCCCTTCTGCAACAACTCGTTGGGGTGGGAGATCTTCTTGGTCCACGACAGGTCGGA
Source organism: uncultured Bacteroidota bacterium (assembly GCA_913055895.1). GTDB lineage: Bacteria > Bacteroidota > Bacteroidia > Bacteroidales > UBA12077 > JAGXLC01. The sequence goes on from CAJXLE010000048.1 coordinate 320, forward strand.
GATGTGTATCAGCCCGTCGACCCCTTCTTCTATTTCTACAAAGACACCAAAATTGGTGAAGTTCCTTACTTTGGCCTTGTGCTTGCTACCCACGGGATACTTCTCCTCGATGTTATCCCATGGATCGGGCTTGAGTTGTTTGATGCCCAGTGACATCTTTCTTTCCTCGCGGTCGAGGGTCAGGATCTGGGCCTCCACCTCGTCGCCCACCTGCAGGAATTCCTGTGCACTGCGAAGGTGTTGTGACCACGACATTTCCGATACGTGGATGAGGCCCTCCACTCCGGGCTGTATTTCTACAAAGGCTCCGTAATCGGCCAGAACAACCACTTTGCCCTTGACAATGTCGCCCACCTTGAGGTTGGGATCCAGCGAATCCCATGGATGGGGAGTGAGCTGTTTCAAGCCCAGGGCAATGCGTTTCTTGTCGTCGTCGAAGTCGAGGATCACCACGTTGAGTTTCTGGTCGAGCTCGACAATCTCTTCGGGATGGTTGACACGGCCCCATGAAAGGTCGGTGATGTGAATCAGGCCGTCGACACCACCCAGGTCAATGAATACACCATAGGAGGTGATATTTTTAACGGTACCTTCAAGTACCTGTCCTTTTTCAAGTTTGGAGATAATTTCTTTCTTCTGCTGTTCCAGCTCTTCCTCCACGATGGCTTTGTGCGACACCACGACGTTGCGGAACTCCTGGTTGATCTTCACTACTTTGAAGTCCATGGTTTTGCCTACATAGGCGTCGTAGTCGCGGATGGGTTTCACATCGATCTGGGAGCCCGGCAGGAATGTTTCAATGCCAAAGACATCCACAATCATGCCGCCTTTGGTGCGGCATTTGATATAACCCTGGATGATTTCATCACTGGCATAGGCCTGGTTGACTTTTTCCCAGGCTTTGAGGGTGCGGGCTTTCTTGTGTGACAATACAAGCTGCCCGTCTTTGTCCTCCTGGCTTTCGATATATACTTCTACTTTGTCGCCGGCTTTGATGTCAGGCATGTGCCTGAATTCATTGCGGCTGACCACTCCTTCGGATTTGTAGCCGATGTTGATGACTACTTCCTTCTTGGACACGGAAACCACCGTACCTTCTACCACCTCTTTTTCCTTGATGGTGGATAGGGTCTGGTCGTACATCTGCTCGTACTCCTCCCGCTCCTTCGGATCGTATTCGTCTTCTTTTTGTTCGGCAAAGTTTTCCCAGTCAAACTCTTCCTGTTCCTCGGTTTCACTGGGGGCTTTGTCGGTACCCGCCTGTTCGATGGTGTGATAATGCGGGTTGTCTTCCTGGTTTACATCCAGTTGCTGGCTTTCAGGCTTGGAATCCTTTTCTTCCTGTTTGGGCTGCTCTTGCCCTTCTTCCTGGTTAACAGCTTCTTCTCTTACTTTTTGTTCGTCTTGTTTGCTCATTTACTTTTTCCCTTAACAATTAGTGGATTAGACATTATTTCTCGAAATACTTGAGTTGCAAAACTATAATTTTTATTTCATATAAGAAAATTCGAACACTACAAAATTTTGGTGTAACATTCCGATTAAGATTTCGAACAATCTAACGAAGCCAAATCATACATTATTTTTGTAATATTTTTATTTTTACGGGACAGACAAATGATTTTATGGGCGAACAACCCCGTACCATTCTATTAACCAATACGCAGGCAGAAACGGTGCAGTTGACCGGCCACCTGGAGCACAAAGGCTGGAAGGTGTTTCGGGATCCGGATGTCTCAGGTGACCTGGATGCACTTGTCCGGCAAAACAGTGCTGCAATAGTGTTGCTGGATATTACAGGTACCCTCCCCGACAGGTTTGATGCCCTGAGGCTGGTCAAAGATTCACATGCGGGCTTGCAGGTCATCCTGCTTGCCTCCACCCGGAGAAAAGATTTGTTGAAAGAAGCATACAGCAAGGTTGCAGATGATTTTGTGTGGATCGAATCCGGACCGGCGGCCATAACCGAGCGCCTGGATGTGCTTTATGAATTTCATGATAACCATCTCACCGGATATGAAAAGGAAGCATCATCCCCCGAGGATGACGCCCGGGGAAATCTACAGGGCGTTGAGAACCACTCCGGGCAAAGCAAATACGACCATCTGCGGTCTGAATTCTGGAAATACGCGTTTCTTTCAGAAGACGAAAAAGTACTGCTCGACAACCTGCTCAGGCAACTGGGGGAAACATTGGAGCTTGGGCGAATAGGATTCTTCCGTTGCCACGGCGAATGGCATACCTGTCATTATGTGGAACAATGGGTGGAGTCGGGGCGCAAAGGCTTCGATCATCAGTGCCGTCTGCCCGGCTGGTTGTTAAAAAAGCAGGTGAACGGGGAGTACGGCATAGCCGGTCGCGATGATCTGTCGCGCCTGCAGCAGGAGTTGCCCGATTATTTTGATGGCATCCGCTCGCAGCTGATCATTGTCTATGGCAATGTCAGCGAGCCGGCAGGTTTTTTCCTGCTGGAAGTTTTCGATGAGGAGAGAACATGGGGACCGCAGGAAGTTAAGATTGCCCGGGACCTGGCCAACATTGTGAAGTTGAAGAGCGAATCCATTGAATCATCGGAGAAGATCAAGCGTTCGGAAGAAAAGCTGCGCATCATATCAGAGACTGCACGTGATTTGGTTTGTATACACGACCGGGAGGGGGCCTTCAAATACGTATCTCCATCGGTCAGAGAGATACTCGGATACGAACCAGATGAGCTCACAGGCCTTTCCCTGTCTGAATTGATGCATCCATCGGATGCGGGTGCCCAGAAGCATCTTTTCCATCAGGACCTGGGAAAAGGTAAACTGGATGAGTTGAGTGAATACCGAATCAAACAAAAGAACGGGGAATATATATGGTTGGAAACCATCAGCCGCCCTATCATAGATGAAAACGGTGATGTGGCCGAGGTGCAGACTACCTCCCGCGATGTCACCGAACGCAAGGAGGCCGAAAATAAAATACGGGAGAAGGAGGAGAAGTACCGCAACATTTTTGAGAGCATGTACGATGCCTATCTGGAGGTGGAGGTGAGCAGCAACCGGATACTGGAGATCAGCCCCTCCATTGAGCGTATTTCCGGGTATACCCGTGAAGAGCTCCTGGGCCAGTCCATACTGCCCCTATATGCCAGGCCGCATGAAAGGAAGGAACTTATTTCTGCCCTGAAGGAGAAAGAGCGCATCAGCGATTACGAGATGACCCTTCAAAACAGGAAGGGAGAGGAGGTGATATGTTCCTATTCGGTCAGGTTGGTCTATGATGACAACAACCAGCCCTATAAACTGGTGGGTACGCTGAGGGATATCACCGAACGTAAGCGTTCCGAGCAGCAGTTGCAGGAAGCCAAGCAAAAAGCCGAATCGGCCTCCAGGGCCAAGAGTGAATTCCTGGCCAACATGTCGCATGAGATACGCACCCCCATGAACGCCATTCTCGGATTCAGTGAGGTGTTGTTGAATAAGGTCAGCGAGCCGGAAAACAAAAGCCACCTGGAGGCCATCCTCTCCAGCGGACGAACCCTCTTGTCGCTGATTAATGATATTCTTGATTTGTCGAAGATTGAGGCAGGCAAGATGCAGATCAATTATGAGCCTGTAGAAATCTCCATGCTGATAGAAGAGATCGAACACATCTTTGAGAAAAAGCTGAAAGAGAAAGGACTGAACCTCAAAATCGACATTGATCCCGACGTGCCAAGAATTTTGATGTTGGATGAGGTGCGCATACGGCAGATACTGTTCAACCTGGTGGGCAATGCCTTGAAGTTCACCGATGAGGGATATATCCTCATTGGCCTTTATGCCAAACCAACAGGAGAAGAGCGGTATGAAATCTCCATGGTGGTCAAGGATACGGGAATTGGCATACCCCGCAAACAGCAAAAATTGATTTTCAATGCTTTCCAGCAGCAGGAAGTTCAGGATACCCGGCGCTATGAAGGATCGGGCCTGGGACTGTCCATCACCAAAAAACTGGTGGAAAAGATGAACGGCACCATACGCCTGGAAAGCCGTATTGGCCAGGGAAGCCGTTTTGAGATCGTGCTCCCCGACATTTCCCGGGCGCAAAAGCAGGAGACCTTCCTCGATTACCAGATGAACGAAGAACGGGAGGTGGTCTTCGGCCGGTCCACCATCTTGGTGGTCGATGATCTGCAATACAACATTGACATGGTTAAAAAGCTCATCGACAGCGAGCAGGTGCAGTTTGCAGAGGCACAAAATGCCGAGAAAGCCCTGGAGATCATTAAGATCAACCTGCCCGACGTGGTGCTGATGGACCTGAAGCTGCCGGATATGAGCGGTTATGAAGCAACAGCCCTGATCAAGTCGGACAAGCGATCCAAAAAAGTTCCCGTGCTGGCTTTTGCCCCTTCTTCTGCTGCTGATGTGGAGACACAGGCCAAAACCCTTTTTGATGGTTTCATTCGCAAACCCGTAAACAGAAGCGAGCTTTTCAGCAAGCTGCGGATGTTCTTGCCCCATCGAAACAAAGAAGCCGGTTTTTCACCTGCAAGCCAGCATTCCAATAACAGCCCGGGCATATCCGACCAGCAGCGCAGCCAGCTTCTCGAGCGGCTGGAAACCGACCTGATGGATCATTGGCATGAGATACGCGACAACCTGGTGATATATAAGATTGAAGACTTTGTGGAACAACTCGAAAAGCTGGATGGTTTTAAAGAGACCGGCCCGCTGCTCGATTATTACAAACAGCTTAAATCCTCCCTGAACAATTTTGATATAGAGCGTCTTCAGACCAAACTCAAAGAATTTCCCTCGGTGGTGGAAAAGATTAAATCATCCCAGATATAAATATTGTTTGACAAGATTTTTATAATTTTAACAGGTAATCCCAATAATTCAGTCTTATGGCATCCAACAACCAAGAGGCCAAAATTCTGCTGATAGACGATAGTGTACAAAATCTCCGGCTCCTGGGCAATATGCTGAGAGAAAAGAACTACCAGATAGCCCTGGCCCAGAGCGGAAAAGAAGGATTGCAGCTGGCTGCAAGAATTCAACCCGATTTGATCCTTCTCGACATCATGATGCCTGAGCTGGATGGCTATGAGGTTTGTAAAAAACTGAAAGAAGATGCCAACACCCGTCATATACCGGTGATCTTTCTGACAGCGAAAACCTCCAACGAAGATGTTGTCAATGGTTTCCAGCTTGGAGGGGTCGACTACATCACCAAGCCCTTCAACAAGCAGGAGCTGTTCATGCGCATCAAAACCCACCTGGAGCTCAAGCAGGCCCGCGACAAGATATCCAGGCAGGCCGAGACCCTCAGGGAGCTGAATGCCACCAAGGACAAGATGTTTTCTGTCATCTCCCATGACCTGAGGGCTCCGCTGGGGGGTATCAAAAGCATGCTGGATTTGATGTATGAAGACCAGCAGCAAAACCGCCAGATATCTTCCAGGTCGCTCGATTCACTTAAGAATGCCGCCGATCAAACCTACAACCTACTGGAAAACCTGCTGTTCTGGTCGCGCAGCCAGCGCGGCAAGCTGGTGAACGATCCGGAGAAGATCAACATCTACGACCTGATCATCGAAAACCTGGAGCTGCTCCAGACTATGAGCGATAACAAGCAGCTGGAAATTGACAACAGGGTGGATACAGATGCCACTGCCATGGGGGATCGCAATATGGTCAAGACCGTGTTGAGAAACCTGATCAACAATGCCATCAAGTTTACCCACGAAAAAGGACGCATCATCATTGATTATGAACTCAGGGAAGGCATGGCCGAGGTGAGCATCTCCGACAACGGTACAGGCATCCAGAAACAAAACCTTGAGAAGATCCTCAACATGAAGGAGTACTACACCACTTTTGGCACCAGGAGGGAAAAAGGAAGCGGACTGGGCCTGAACCTGTGCATCGATTTTATCAGGCGCAACAACGGCGAACTGTATATTGACAGTGAATACGGAAAGGGCAGCATGTTCACCTTCACCTTGCCCCTGGAAAAGACCGAAAGTGAACAGGACACGGATGAGTCTGGCGGAGCCCAGGAGTAAGGCCTTTGCCCTCAGGCACTGTAGGGATAGTAATTGAAGGTTACACCACTGACCTCTTCCAGGGTCTCCCCGGAATCCAGGATGTCTTCATCATCGTAGGGATAATGCCATTCAATGTTGATTTCATGGTCGTGCTGCTTGAGTTTCTTGATCCGGCTGATCAGTTCGGTGAGCATCTTGGATGAGGCGGTGTTGAAGTATTCCAGCTTAAAAATCACTGTGGTGATGTTTTTGGGAGATGCCAGGTAACCATCCAGCCAATCGAGGATGGGCATGTAAAGCTCCTTGGCATTCTCCGGCAGGGAGCGGCCATTGATCTGTAAAATTCCCTTTTCCTTGTTTAGGTATATCTCCGGGATCTTGATGTTGCCTTCGATATGCACTTCATTCTTATCGGCAAGGGCCCTGAGTTGTTTGATGAGTGCTCTGTGTTCATTCATGGCGCAAAATTTTTTACAGTTGAATCGATCTTCTCATTAATAGCCAATAACCCATAATACACGTTGTTCATCCAGGCAAAGATCGGTGATGCCTATTAATCCCTGGTTGACCTCAATGAGCTTGTCCCTGTAGTGGCTCCAGTTTGTCTTCCATTTGGCATCATGTTTTTTAAGCTTTTCCAAAAATTCCGAGCCCAGGAAAATTTGTTCTATATGACTGGTAAAATCGTTCACGGATTGCAGGTTCCGGAGTCGCTCCAGCTTAGCTGTCAGCTCATTTCTCAAGGGAACGATTTTCCTGATGTCGTATTTGGTGGCCCCGTAAAATTCATAAAGCCGGTTGCTGTTTTCAAAACAATGTATGAAGATGTTGAATACCTCACTTTGTATATACTGGGATTCGTCATCCCCCTTTACATAGTTTTCATCGTCTCCTGTGGTGTTGAGTTCCACGATGTTCAGATAATCGGCATCAAAGAGTTCAATGCGCAACTGACAATTGTCCATTTAGCTAGATTTTATGAGATCCGGTTTACCGGTTTTTGAACATGCTCTCTCATTTTCCTGATACTCGATCTTTGATTTATGGTTGAGAATATTCCATAAACGTTCACTTTTGTTTTATGAAAACCCCGTTTCAGAGGATGATTGTCTTTTGTTGAATCACGGGCAGCTTGCCGGGCAAGATGGTCGCACAGGTTGTTTTCAGGATGATCCTGGTGGGCCCTTACCCATTGAAGCTCCACATAACGCCCGTTCAGGAGCCGGTCGAGCTGCTTCCATTGTTTTTTGTTTTTGACACCCTCGGCATTGGCCGTCTTCCAGTTGTTTATTTTCCAGTGATATATCCATCGGCTGATGCCTTTTATTACGTACTGGCTGTCGGTGACCAGTCGGATGGGTTTTTTCTTTGGTGTGCACCTGAGACCCTCTATCACCGCCTGCATCTCAATAAGGTTGCTGCTTTGGTGCCGGATGGGCAGGGCGGTGACCCTGCTTGTTTTACCGGGCTCGCGGTGTATGATGGAATAGCCCCCGGCTGCTTTGTGGGGGTTGTAGCTTCCATCGGTTATGATCTCGGCTATGCCGGGAGAGGGAGCCTTCTTGAAATAGATCTGCACATCCTTCCTGCGTCTGTCTATGGCCGTAATCCTGGAGGGATCGTGGTTTAATGCTTGTGACCGGTCCTGCTGGAGAACGAAATGCAGCTTGAAGCCCTGATAAAAGGTTTCTGTTTTTTTGTGGCAGAGAATGCTTTTTAGTTGGTTTATATTGGCTTTTAGGAGTTTTGTGAGTTCGCCCTCGCTCCGGAATTCAATTTTCCGGTTTGAAAGGGTGTAGTAGATCCACGCCGTTTGCTTTTGCCGGTGGATGCGTATGTGGCACCCGTCCGGATCGGTCCGGGTAATCAACATTTTCAGGCTTATAAAGTGCCCGGGCATGCTTTGGTATGAAATACGCAGCGGCATGGAAATGAATGATTTGTACCTTAATTTACGATTTTTACGGGATATATACAAATAGGGTTCAATTGTGGGTTTTGAAATTAACGACATCCTGTCATGGACTTGGGTTCAAAATTAAGACAAATTGTCTTTTTTCAGCATCGACATGTCGGTGGCAGGGATTTTGAGTATACAGCAGCGAAGTGAAAATTTAACAAAAGGAGGTTGTCGCAGTATGAACCTGAATAATTTCACAATAAAATCGCAGGAGGCCCTGCAAAATGCAATCACCATTGCCCGGGGGCGCCAAAACCAGGCTGTGGAGAGCGGGCACATCATGAAGGCTTTGCTGGGTGAAGGTGACAATGTGATCCAGTACCTGCTGAAAAAGCTGGATGTGAACACCCATCATCTGGAGAAGGTGCTGGACAGCATCCTGGATTCCTATCCAAAGGTTTCCGGGGGCGGGGAAGCCTACCTGTCGAACAGTGCCAACCAGGCCTTGCAAAAGGCCATGAACCATTCAAAAGATTATGGCGATAAGTTTGTCTCGCTGGAGCATGTTTTGATGGGGCTTTTGTCAGGAGGCGACCAGGTAGCCCAGTTGCTCAAAGACAACGGGGTCAGCGAGAAGGATCTGAGGAAAGCCATCCAGGAGATGCGGAAAGGATCAAAGGCTGACAGTCAAACGGCCGAAGATCAGTTCGATGCATTGAACCGTTTTGCCGTCAACCTGATTGAGCGGGCACGCAGTGGCAAGCTGGATCCCGTTATCGGACGGGATGATGAGATAAGACGTATTTTACAGATTCTCTCACGACGTACCAAAAACAACCCTGTTTTGATAGGGGATGCAGGAGTCGGTAAAACAGCCATTGCCGAAGGTATCGCCCACCGTATTGTAAGTGGCGATGTACCGGAGAACCTGAAGACCCGGCAAATATTTGCCCTGGACATGGGCTCGCTGATCGCCGGTGCCAAGTATAAAGGTGAGTTTGAAGAGCGGTTGAAAGCCGTGGTCAAGGAGACGGTGGCCTCGGAAGGCGAAGTGATCCTTTTCATCGATGAGATACACACCCTGGTGGGTGCCGGTAAGACAGAGGGAGCTATGGATGCTGCCAATATACTTAAACCAGCACTGGCCAGGGGCGAGCTCCGGGCCATTGGTGCCACCACCCTCAATGAGTACCAGAAGTATTTTGAACAGGACAAAGCCCTTGAACGCCGTTTTCAGAAGGTGATCATCGACGAGCCTGATGAGAACAGCGCCATCTCCATCCTTCGGGGGATCAAGGAACGCTATGAGAACCACCATAAGGTTCGCATCAAGGACAATGCATTAATAGCTGCCGTGGAACTGTCCAAGCGTTATATTACCGATCGTTTCCTGCCCGACAAGGCCATCGACCTGATCGATGAGGCCGCTTCCAAACTGCGCCTCGAGATGAATTCGGTACCCGAGAGCATCGACGACATAGAAAGGCGCATCAAGCAGCTGGAGATTGAGCGGGAGGCCATCAAAAGGGAAGGCGGCGAGAAGAAATCCGAGGAGCTGGACAGGCAGGTTGCCGACCTGAAGGAAGAGCGAAACCAGTTGCGTTCCAAGTGGGAGCATGAACGTGAACTGATCGAGAACATTCAAAAAAACAAGGAGACCATTGAAAACTACAAGCATGAGGCCAACGTGGCAGAGCGCGAAGGCAACTATGGCAAAGTGGCCGAGCTCAGGTATGGTAAGATCAAGGAGGCAGAAAATGAAATCAACAGGTTGCGAGAGCAGCTGGTTGAAGCGCAGTCGGATGAAGCCCTTATCAAGGAAGAAGTCGAAGATGAGGACATAGCAGAAGTGGTGGCCCGCTGGACCGGCATTCCTGTGAGCAGGATGCTGCAAAGCGAGAAGGAAAAATTGCTGCGGCTGGAAGATGAGCTCCACAAACGTGTCGTAGGCCAGGATGAAGCCATACAGGTGGTATCCGACGCCGTCAGGAGAAGCCGGGCAGGCCTGCAGGATGCCAACAGGCCCATTGGGTCGTTCATCTTTATGGGTACCACGGGTGTCGGCAAAACAGAGCTGGCCAGAGCCCTGGCTGAATTTCTCTTTGACGACCAGGACATGATGACCCGCATCGACATGTCGGAATACCAGGAGCGACATACCGTGTCGAGACTGGTGGGTGCACCGCCGGGATATGTTGGTTATGAGGAAGGCGGCCAGCTTACCGAAGCCGTCCGCCGCAAACCCTACTCGGTGATACTGCTCGATGAGATTGAAAAGGCCCACTCGGATGTCTTCAACATCCTGCTGCAGGTGCTCGATGATGGCAGGCTGACCGATAACAAGGGACGGATAGCCAACTTTAAGAATTCCATCATCATCATGACCTCGAATGTGGGCTCACAGTTGATGCAGGAGAAGATAGACAACCTCAATGAGCAGAACCGTGAGCAGATCATGGACAATGTCCGCTCAGAAGTCTTCACCCTCCTCAAGAAGACGATCCGGCCTGAATTCATCAACCGCATCGACGAGATCGTCATGTTTGCCCCCCTGACAAGGGAGCAAATAAGGGATATTGTGCGGCTGCAGTTTGAGCGGTTTCAAAAGATGCTCAAAAAACAACAGATCGACATACAGGTCACCGATCAGGCTGTTCAGGCCCTGGCCGACCGGGGTTATGACCCGCATTATGGTGCACGGCCCGTAAAAAGGGTTATTCAAAAGACAGTGATTAATGAACTCTCCAGGGATATACTGGCTGGTAAGATCAACAGGGATAAACCTGTATGGGTGGACTATGATCACGGACAAATGGTCTTCTCAAATGAGACCCATCCAGCTTCAGCTGAATAAGTTTCAATCGACCAGGACATTAAGCAGAAAACAAACATGTAAATAAAAAGCCGGAGAAGATGAAAGCCGCCCTTGATCGCGGGGGCGGCTTTTTTTATTGAAAACTGGCCACACACTCCTCTACACCATCGTGTATCTCAAAGACATTGTGGAGTTGCAACAATTTGACCAACTCCATTACATCCTGCGAGACATTGCAGATCTTAAAAGTGCTGTTGTTGTTTTTGGCATTGCGCAGTATGGAGAGCAGGGCGCCAAATCCACTACTGTCCACATATTCAATACCATCCAGATTGAGTACGATGTTTTTCCCTTCCTTGTTCAGGTACTGGGAAATTTCTTCCTTGAGAGACTGAGCGACCAGGATGTTGAGCTTGCTTACATTATCGAAGGACAACACCTCTACACCATTTCTAATTTCACTTTTAAGCATATGGGGGTATTTTTGTTGTTAGTAATTAACTGGTTGTTTTAGAAATGACTATAAACAGAGTGTTTTATGATTACAAATATAGCAATTGTCAACTATAATGCAATTTATAAAATTTATTTCAAAAAATAAAATCTATTCCGCCCATTGCCCACATCCACCTTTTACCATCCAAACCTTTTCTTTTTCTTTTCGTAGGTTAGGATAAATCCTAAAAATATCCTAAAATTGACATGTCAATGCACCCAACCGCTATACCCATGAAATGCGTTTTGCTAATTGTTCTTGCCGGTATGATGCTCACCCACAGCAGCCATGCCCAGCAAGATGAAAAAGCTGCCAGGCAGAAATTCAACCAGGCTGTCGATTATATTGAGCAGGATAACCGCGAAGGAGCTATTGCGGCCCTCGATAAGTCCATTCAGCTTTATCCTTCCTTCCCCGGGGCTTACCTGGAGCGTGGCAAGTTGTATTTCCGGGAGGACAGCACCCGGCTGGCGAAGGCAGATATCCGGAAAGCCATCAAGCTCGGGGAATCGAGTGGGGAAGCTTTATTCTATATGGGATTTTTTTATTATGAAAAAGAGAAACCCGATTCGGCAGTGGAATATTTTACCCGGTCGATACAGACCGGATATAAGAATCCCGAAGTATATTATTTTAGGGGCCTTTCGCAATATTCCCAGTCCGATTACAGCAATGCGGTGATGAATTTCACCATGGCCATCGACCGGCGCTACGATTTTGCATACGCCTACAACGACCGCGGCAGCGCCAGGCTCAGCCAGGGCGATTACCAGGGAGCCATCCAGGATTTTGAAAAAGCCATTTCCTATAACGGCAAGATGGCTGCTTTCTACAACAACCTGGGCTATGCCCGGGCCCAGAATGCCGCCTATAAGGAGGCGGAGAAGGCTTATACCAAAGCCGTGAACCTCTCGCCCGACTATTATAAAGCCTATGTCAATCGTGGCATATTGCGCACGAGCACCGAAGACTACGAAAAGGCTGTTACCGATCTGAAGAAAGCCATTAAAATAGCCCCCGGGAAGGCGGAAGCCTACAACAATTTGGCTTTGAGTTATATGGAGCAAAAAAAGTTCGACAAGGCCATCAAGCAATTTGATCAGGCCCTGGACAAGGACCGAACACTCACCCAGGTGTACTTGAATCGTGGTATGGCCTGGGAGAACAAGGGGGAGATGGAAAAGGCATGCCGCGACTGGAGAATGGCCCAGGAGCTGGGCAACGAGCGCGCCACCAAATACCTGAAAGATTGTGAACAATAACAAATTATCAAAAAGCATTCCATGAATCATCCTGCATTTACTTTGCCCGCCGTGTTTTTACTGGTCCTGCTGTCCCTGCAGGACCTGGCTGCACAGGAAGATATCCGTATTAAAAGACGGAATTTTAAGATTGAAGACAAGGAAGGGTTTCGCGATGCCTGGAAGCACCGCCGCAAAGGCGATCGTCATTATGAAGAGGGCAGGGGGTATTATACAAAGGCCCTTGAGCATTACCAGGAAGCCTACGATTATAACCACGGGAATGCCGCCCTGAACTACAAGATGGGAGTATGCCATTTTAAACTCAGAAACCAGCAAAAGGCCATCCAATATTTTAACCAGGCCCTCTCGAAGGATGAGATGGTGGCCGTGGACATTTATTACCTGCTGGCCCGGGCTTATCATCTCAACTATGAGTTTGAAAAAGCCATCACCAATTACCAGCGCTGTTTGAAATCCGACATCATAGAAGATTTGGATCATGGAAGGGATAAGATCAATGTTTACATGCGCCAGTGTACCAACGGAAAGGAGCTGGAGGAAAACCTCCAACGGGTTAATATAAACAACGCGGGCAGCCGCATCAATTCACCCTATGATGATTACGGACCGGTCTTCAGCCTGGGCGATTCGATTATGTATTTCACCTCACACCGCCCCCACGAAGATAATGATGAGCGGTGGCCGGGCGACAACCGCTATTATTCCAATATTTTCCGGGCCACCAGCAAGGGCGGGCAGTGGAGTAAAGCCCGCCTGGTGGAAAACGATTTCTATTCCGACCACAACAATGCCGTGGTGGAGGCTACCCGCAATCCGCGACGTGTTTATGTCTACCGCGGACACAAAGACCAGGGCGACATTTATTATTATGAGAAGGATGGCGATAAGTGGCGGGGACCCAAGAACCTGTCCAGGCTGATCAACACCAATGCCAAGGAGAGTGCCCTGTCGTTCAGCAGCGACGGCAAAACCCTGTATTTTGTCTCCAACCTGGAAGAGCAGAACCATGGAAAAAAGGACATCTTTATGTCGCGCAAAAGCCAGAAAGGTAAGTGGAGTTACCCGGTGAACCTTGGTGGTTTGATCAACTCATCGCTGAACGAGGAGGGTGTGTTCATCAACTCCACGGGCGACAAGCTTTATTTTAGCTCAGAAGGACACAACTCCATGGGTGGATACGACCTTTTTGTCTCAAAAAGGGACAACGACGGCAACTGGAAGGAACCCAAAAACCTTGGACATCCTGTTAATACTCCCTATGACGATGTGCTCTTCAGGATGGTGGAGGGTACCCAAAACAAAGGCTACTACGCCACCACCCGCCCCGAAGGGATGGGAGGGAAGGACATCTACGAGATCATCTTCCTGGGTGAGAAACGTACCACCTTTCCCACCCCTGCACTGGATGATATAGCCTGGCAGGTGGACCCCCGCAAGGAGATGATATACCGCCGGCCCGAAAAACTGTCCATCGACACCACCCTTTACCTGGTGGGACAAATCATGGACAGCACTGCCCAAAAAGGCATCCAGGCCAAAGTAGAAGTTATTGACAACCAGAAAAACCAGGTCATTGCCACCCACCTTTCAGACACCAACGGAAGGTATGTCATCGAGCTGCCGGAAAAGAAAAAGTATGGGGTCGAGGTTTCTGCTCAGGGTTATCTGTTCTTTGCCCGTACACTCGATCTGAACCGGCTGCCCATAAAGAACGACACCCTCAGGCAGAATTTTGCCCTCGACAAGGTGGAGGTTGGCAAAAAGGTGGTGTTGGAAAACATCTATTTTGAAACCAACAGCGCCACGCTCAAGTCAAGCTCTTATCCCGAGCTCGAGCGGGTGGTAAAGCTGCTGAAGGGCAACCCGGGAGTGAAACTTGAAATATCCGGTCATACCGATAATGTAGGCTCCTACCTGGCCAACAAGCGCCTTTCTGAAAGCCGTGCCAAAAGTGTGGTCGATTACCTTGTTGAACAGGGCATAGCCCGTTCCAGGCTTACCCACAAAGGCTATTCATTCACCCAGCCCATCGCTACGAACGACACCCCTCAGGGAAGGCAGAAAAACCGCAGGGTGGAATTCAAAGTACTGGAGAAATGATAAAAAATTATTAGTTTTGTCGGGCAACTGTTCAAATCTCAACCCGACAAACCTATGAAAAATACACCTCTTATTAATAAGCACAAAGAGCTGGGTGCTAAAATTGTCGATTTTGCCGGCTTCAATATGCCCATTGAATATTCGGGTGTCAGTGATGAGCATGTCACCGTACGTGAAAAAGTGGGCATCTTTGATGTCTCCCACATGGGTGAATTCTGGATCAAAGGCCCCCGGGCCTATGATCTGATTCAAAAAGTCTCCGCCAACGATGCTTCCAAGCTCCAGCCCGGTAAAGCCCAATATACATGTCTTCCCAATGGCCAGGGAGGCATTGTGGACGATTTTCTGGTCTACCACTATGACGAACAGGTGTACATGGTGGTGGTCAATGCAGCCAACATCCAGAAGGACTGGGACTGGTACAACAAGCAAAATACCATGGGAGCCGAAATTGAGGATGCCAGCGACAGGATGTCGCTTTTGGCCGTGCAGGGCCCCTATGCCCAGGCCACCCTGGAAAAATTAACCGATCAGGAGCTGGCAGGAATGAAACCCTTCCGCTTCAAGGTGGGCAAGCTTGCCGGTGCCGACAATGTCATCATCTCTTCTACTGGATATACGGGTGAGCATGGTTTTGAACTGTATATCCAAAACACCGACGCAGAAAAAATATGGGACGCTGTGCTGGAGGCCGGAAAAGACTATGGCATCAAGCCTGTAGGCTTGGGTGCACGCGACACCCTTCGCCTGGAAGCCGGACTGTGTCTCTATGGCAATGACATTGACGAGAATACCTCCCCCATTGAGGCAGGATTGAGCTGGGTGGTGAAATTTAAGGATTATAAGGATTTTATTGACAAAGACTACCTCTGGAAACAGAAGCAGGAGGGTGTCGAAAAGAAACTGGTGGGTTTTGTCATGCAGGAACGTGGCATTCCACGACAACATTACGAAATAGTTGATTCCGAGGGCAGGCCTGTCGGAGAAGTCACCTCGGGAACCATGTCGCCCATGATGAAGGCGGGCATCGGCATGGGCTATGTACCCCCCCATCTGGCCGAACCGGGTCAGGAGATCCACATCCAGATCCGCAAGAAACAGCTTAAAGCCAAAGTTGTCAAATTGCCCATATACAAAAAATCCTAAGAGGAACCGGAAATTTCCCGGGCCGTTCATCACTTTCTAAAGCCAACGCCCGGGTATTTTTTATTAACATTAACGATCATGCCCGACAACAGGAAGAAGATAGAAGTGGTCTTTTCCCCATCTCTTTACAGCCATTTTGAAAATCCCCAAGCCAATGTGGTGGTGGTGGATGTCCTTCGTGCTACCTCGGCCATTGTTACAGCCTTCATGAATGGTGTTTCCCGGGTCATACCGGTGCCCACACAGGAAGAGGCCCGGGAGTACAAAAAAAAGGGTTATATGGTGGCTGCCGAGAGGGATGGACGTGTACTCGATTTTGCTGATTTTGGAAACTCTCCCTTTAACTTTACACCCGAACGCATAGCAGGCAGAGAGGTGGCCTACAGCACCACCAATGGCACCAGGGCGGTCCATATGGCCGGCAACAGCAAGAACATATTGATTGCTTCCTTTCTGAATCTCTCGGCCGTGGCCACCCAGCTGATAGACAAACATGATGATGTACTTATCCTGTGTGCCGGATGGAAAGGAAAATTCAGCCTCGAAGATACTGTCTTCAGCGGGGCTTTGGTGGAAAAACTCCTGGAAACGGATAAATTCCGCACCATATGTGATTCGGCTACCGCAGCCCTGGATCTATGGAAACTTGCCAAGGCTGATATCATGGCTTATGTTGAAAAAGTGGCCCAACGTGAGCGACTGCGAAAGCTGGGGCTCGATGATGTCCTTGAGCATTGCCATACCACGGATGCCACCGTGCAGGTACCCTTTTTTCACAACGGCGTGATAGAGAGCCTGAAGGAAGACACACCCATCCGGGAGCCCAGGTAGGTAACCAGATCAACCTTTGAGTCTCACCAGGCCTCCATGCCATCAAACCATACCTGTTCTTATTTTTAAACATTGGTTACTAACCATATTTTTTATATATTTCACATCCTTTTTCGAGACATCAACAATTCTATACTTAATTTCAAAACCTTCCCACTATGAAGAAACATAACTTTTACGCCGGTCCGTCTATCATGCCGCAGTATACAGTTGAGCAAACTGCGGAGGCCATCCGCGACCTGGATGGCACAGGACTCTCCCTTATGGAGATATCGCACCGCAGCAAGGAATTTGATGGCATCATCAAGCAGGCGCAACAACTTTTCAAAGAACTGCTGAATATACCCGATGGTTATCAGGTGCTTTTCCTGGGCGGAGGAGCCAGCACCCAATTTTTGATGGTGCCTTATAACCTCTTTAAAAAGAAGGCAGCCTACCTGAATACAGGCAACTGGGCGAAGAAAGCCATCAAGGAGGCCAAATTTTTTGGCGATGTTGACATAGTGGCATCTTCAGAAGACAAGAATTTCACTTATATACCCAGGGATTACCAGGTACCCGGTGATGCCGATTACTTTCACATCACCACCAACAATACCATTTATGGTACAGAGATGAAAGATGACATGGATGTCTCCGTGCCCCTGGTGGCCGATATGTCGTCGGATATACTGAGCCGCCCGGTGGACGTATCCAAATATGCCATCATATACGGTGGTGCCCAGAAAAACCTTGCTCCTGCAGGTGTCACCTTTGTTATCATAAAAGAGGATGTCCTGGGTAAGGTGGATCGGGAGATCCCGACCATGATGGATTACCAGACCCACATCAAGAAGGAATCGCTTTTCAATACACCGCCGGTTGTTCCCATCTATTCGGCACTGCAGACACTCAAATGGATCAAGCAGCAGG
>CAJXLE010000049.1 GCA_913055895.1 uncultured Bacteroidota bacterium
CACTGGCGCCGGAACCAGCCACGGTGTTATTGCCGCAATTGGCATCGGAGCTATTCCCGGAATATTCGCTGGTGTTGGTGCCGGGGTCGGTTTGCCTGACACCCCTGTTGTCGGCCCATTCCCTCAATTGCCTGTATAGGGCATAGGGCTGGGTATCTTCCTTATCCGCCACTTCCATCAAGGTGGAACCGGCACAGCGACCTGCCAACCCCCGCTGCTCCATCCATTTACCCAGATCACGTGCATCCATATCCAGGGTGTTGGCTACTTCACCCAGGGACTGACGGGGGCCCACGCTTTCGTTCTCCAGCTGAACCTTTTCCTTCCACCGGGCGGAAAGGTCATTGCCTGCCTGGTAAACCAGGCTGAAAGGGGGCAGGTACATGAGCGTGCCGGTCATGAAAACAGCTGAAATCAAAACCGACAGCAGCAACTCCCGCTTGCTGCCGGAAGGCTTATAATTTACAAAATAAGCACGCATGATCCTCAGGTTGATCTTCAGGATATGAAAAAGGGCAAAAGCCAGGAACAAGAAAGAAAAAACCGTATGTACCGACTCCCATCCCGACTTACCTATTCCCAGCACCTGCCAGTCCAACCACCGGGCAATGCTGCCCTCGGGTTTCAAATACAAAACCACACCCGAAAGTACCATGATCAGGAAAGTGAAAAGAAGGTTAAAACTGATAAATATCTGCCAGTTGATTTTTTTCATAGCTTGATCTTTCTTAAGCGCTAAAATACATCAAGCTGGTCAATTTTGATCCAACTCCTGCAAAATTATTGTCTATTTTTGCAGGACAAACCAATCAGCAATTTTATATGATTCCCAAAGATGAGTTCCGGATTGTTTTTATGGGCACCCCTGATTTTGCCGTGGAGAGCCTCCATCAGCTAATCGACCATGAATACAACGTGGTGGGTGTGGTCACCAACCCCGACAAGCCTGCCGGCAGGGGCCGGCAAGTGAAGGAATCGCCGGTCAAAACCCTGGCAAAGGAGAAGGGACTGCCCATATTGCAACCCAACAGCCTGAAAGACGAATCTTTCGCCAGGGAACTGGAAGCCCTGCGTCCCTCCCTTCAAATTGTGGTAGCCTTTAAAATACTGCCTGAAAGGATTTTCACCTTACCCCCGCACGGAACATTCAACTTGCACGCTTCCCTCCTGCCCGACTACCGGGGTGCCGCACCCATCAACCGCGCCATCATGAATGGGGAAACAACGACCGGGGTCACCACTTTTTTCCTCGATCCCAGTGTGGACACCGGCAAGATCATCAAGTGGAAAAAGACAACCATCGATCAAAAGGACAATGCCGGGTCGCTGCACGACCGGCTGATGACACTGGGGGCCGAACTGGTGGTGGAGACAGCAGAAGCCATCAGAACAGGCGCTTATGAGGCCACAGATCAAAATCAGATCCTCGGGGAAGGCCGCCATCCCAAAAAAGCCCCCAAAATCTTCAGGGAAGACTGCCGCATCAACTGGGGGCAATCCACCCACACCATCCACAATTTCATACGGGGGCTGAGTCCTTATCCTGCGGCATGGACCCGCCTTCAGAACGGCCGGGAAATCACATTGAAAATCTACAGGGCAGGCATCGAGAAAAGAAAGCACGGGCTTCCCCCCGGAAGCATTGACAGCGATCAAAAAAGTTTTATAAAGGTTGCCGTTTCCGATGGATTTGTTCACCTGGAGGAGTTACAGCAACAGGGAAAGAAAAAGATGTCGACGACCGAGTTTCTGAAGGGTTTCCCCAACATCACCGATTACCATTGCGAATAGGGCCGCCGGACGTCAAGGGTCATTGGCTTGTCTCCCGTCAATCCTGCTTTTGGGGCTTGTCACCACGCAACCAGACCTTCTCTCCCGGGTCGGGCTGTTCTCCCGGTTCCATACGGTTCTTTTCATAGAGCTCTTCCTCTTTGACGCCATACATCTGAGAGATGCTGTGCATGGTTTCTCCCTCCTTCACCTTGTGCACGTCGTAGCCCCTGGCTGCCTTGTTGCGCTTGGGCTGCAGGTAGAGCACCTGGCCCTGGCGAAGTTTTGCCCCATCATCCAATTCATTGTATTTGCGGAGCTCCCAGGGCAACAGGTTGAGTTCCCTGTTAAGCTTTTCGAAGGTGTCTCCCTGTTTCACCACGATGTAATCAATGCGGTTGCGTGTGCGTACCTGGTGTTTGCCTGCCGAGATGGTATAATCATCCACATTGCCCAGCGAGGGTCCCCCGGATGAATTGTGTCGGGCAGTGCGGACCGTGGTTCGGCGGTCGAAGCGGTGGAGATCGTAACGCTCAATCAATTCGATGAGCCGGGAGGCATAGGTGCGACTCGTGGCATAACCGGCCTTCTTGAGTCCCCTGGCCCACTTCTTGTAATCGGTCCGCTTATAATCGAAAAGAAAATCATACCTGCTGGAATGGGTCAGGAAATGGGAATGGTCTTTATAGGAATCATAGACATTGCGATATTTGCGGAAACATTCGTTTCGCCTGTCGTCGTCGTGGTATATCCTTCCCCCGTTCCAGTTGCTGTGGCATTTGATGCCAAAGTGGTTGTTGGCTTCCCGGGCCAGGCGGCTTCGCCCGTAATCCGACTCCAGGATGCCCTGGGCCAGTGTGATGCTGGCGGGAATGCCCGTGCGGTGCATCTCTTCTATGGCCAGGTCTTTGTAACGCTCGATATACTGCTTGCTGTTTTCCGTATGGCGTGGGGCAACGGTGTGCTTACGGGGGGAGCACGAGGCAATGACTACCAACAGTAACAGGATATATCGGAATTTCATGCTGCCATTTGTTTGTATCAAATATAAAGTTTTATCTTTGGTGGACAATACAAAATTTCTTCCAAATCCTGACTGCTGCATGAAAAAAAAGGAAACACATTCCACTTTTTATGAATATGCCTCGCTTAAAGAGCTGGGCGACAAACAACAGGAGCTCATACAAAAGGCCATCGACGCCGCTTCTTCAGCTTATGCCCCCTACAGCCAGTTTTATGTTGGAGCAGCTGTCATGCTTGAAAACGGGACCATCATACAGGGCAGCAACCAGGAGAATTCTGCCTTTCCCTCGGGTTTATGCGCCGAAAGAACGGCTGCCTTCTATGCCAACTCACAATACCCTGACACTCCTATTGTGGCCCTGGCTGTTGTGGCCAGAAAGGACGGGAAAATCGTGGAGAAGCCGGTACCCCCATGTGGCTCCTGCCTTCAGGCACTGCTGGAGAGTGAGAAAAGGCATCAAACCACCATTGAGGTCATTCTCTATGGCAGCTCTGTGATCCACAGAGCCGCCAACATCGAACAATTTCTCCCTTTTGGTTTTACATCCCTGGACCTGGGAGGCTCCTGAGAGCACCTCAGCTTCCCTCCCGCCTTTCACCATCATCCTCGTCGAGCAGATCGGGCCGGTATTTCCGGGTGCGCCTGATCGACTGTTCTTCCCGCCATCTCTCTATCTCGGGGAAATTTCCCGACAGAAGGACATCCGGGACTTTCCAGCCTTTATAATTTGAAGGCCTGGTATATACCGGCGGTGCCAGCAGATCATCCTGGAAGGAGTCGGTGAGTGCGGAGGTTTCATCATTGATCACCCCGGGAAGCAAACGCACCGTGGTATCAATGATGACAGCTGCCGCCAGTTCACCGCCGGTCATGACATAGTCGCCGATGGATATCTCTCTTGTGACCAGGTGATCGCGCACCCGTTGGTCAACGCCCTTGTAATGACCACAGAGGATGATAATGTTTTGGAGGGTCGAAAATTTATTGGCGGTCTTTTGTGTGTAGTGTTCACCCTCGGGGGCCGTATAGATGATCTCGTCATAGGAGCGCTGGCTGGTCAGCCACTCTATCGCCCGGTCGATGGGCTCGATGGACATCACCATTCCGGCACCCCCTCCAAAGGCATATTCGTCAATGCTCCGATGCTTATCGGTGCTGTAGTCACGTAAATTGTGTATGTGGATATCTACCAGTTCCCTTTCCCTGGCCCTTTGTATGATGGACTGGTCGAGGGGTCCCTTGAAAAGTTCGGGCAACCCCGTGAGTATGTCAATGCGCATGGTTGTTTTTATGCAAAATTAGCAAGAAGATTTCATTTGATGATGGGTTAAATGTTCTTTTGACAGATTGACAGCAATCAAAAGCCAAAAAGCGACAAGTTGACGCAAAACAACAGGATATACCTGCCAACAAGGCTTCTTTAGGTTTTGGCACAGGTATTGTTTCAATAGGTGAGACAACATTGGAATTAATTTAATCTAAGTAAAAACAATTTAAACTTCAATCATTATGAAACTAATCAACGCTTACGCACCAGCACAAGAAAGGGAAAACAAATATTATCCCGCAACCGGTTTGTTGAACCGTTTCTTTGACGACCATTACCCCGGCGAACGGCAATACTTTGCCCTGCCGCCAGCCAACATCGTTGAAGAGGAGAAAAGTTTCCGCATCGAGATGGCCGTTCCGGGCTATCAAAAATCGGATTTCGACCTGGAGTTGGACAAGGATCTGTTGACCGTTGGCCTGAAAAGCGAGAAGCAGAAAAGCGAAAACTCTGGCGAGGGTCAAAATAAGGAGAGCCAAAATAAGGAAAATGAAAACAACAGCCGTTATATAAAGCGTGAATTTGGATACGACGGCTTTTGCAGAAGCTTCAGGTTATCGGACAAAGTCGATAAAGAAAACATCCAGGCCAAATATGAAAACGGCATACTGAAGATCAGCATCCCCAAGAGCAATGAGATGCTGAACCGTTCCATAGAAATCTCCTGAGGGGAGCCGGGTTAATCGATCATCAACAAGGTGAAGGCTAAAAAAGGTCGTCTGCAAACGGACGACCTTTTTTCTATTGAAGATCAACATGTTTCAGAGGCTATAACTGCAGTGCAGGGAAGCGAAAGAAAAACAGACAATTCCCAAAACATAACCTTAGCGCCTTAGAAGCTTTCTATGAGATGGCGTCCCGCTGGCTGCTGAAAGCCTCGTACTCTTTGTTGTCTATTATCTCCTTCAAAAATTGCGCAACCTGCCATATCTCCTGGTAAGTATTGTAAAGCGGCGATGGTGCTATTCGTATCAGGTCGGGCGGACGAAAATCGGGCACCACACCTTTGTTCTTGAGGGCTTCGTTGATGCGGAAGACATCCCTCTCGCGTGTTATGGCAATGTGTCCGCTTCGCCTATCGGCGTCGCGGGGCGATACGATTTTGAAGTGATAGGGATCACCCGACAACAACTCTTCCAACAAATATACCAGGTAACCGGTCATCTGCTTCGATTTTTCACGAATGGGCTCTATACCTGCCTCATTGATCAGCTCCAGGCTTCCCTCTATGGGACTGCTGCCGAGGATCCCTGGTGATGAGATCTGCCACCCACCGGCATTTCTGGCGTGATCAAACTCAAGCGACATGTCGAACTGAGTTTCTTTTTTGTTGCCAAACCATCCGGTAAGGACAGGCTCCTTATCGAAGTGGCGGCGGTTCAGATAGAGGAAGGCACTGCTTCCCGGCCCGCCATTCAGGTATTTATAGCTGCAGAAAACGGCAAAGTCGACGCCCCATTTTGAGAAATGGTGCGGTACAACACCAGCCGAGTGGCTGCAATCAAAGCCTATGACAATACCCCTTTTATGGGCCTCCCGGGTGAGGTATTCCATATCCAGCAACTGGCCGCTGCGATAAAGCACACTGGGCAGTAAAGCTACGGCCACCTCCTCGCTCATCTGCGATACAATATCTTCTTCTCTCAGGTTGAAACCATCAGGCGATTCGACCAGGATCAGCTCCTTGTCGGGATCGAGGTTGTGCAGGCTGATCTGTCCTTTCAGTGCATATATGTCGGAGGGAAAATTGAGGCGGTCGGCCAGGATTTTGGTGCGCCGCCCCTCCGGCTGGTAGAAAGTGCTGATCAGCGAATGGATGTTGATGGTGGTGGTGCCGGTCATGATCAACTCATCGGCTTCAGCGCCCACCAGACCCGATGCCTTCTCAGCCATTTTCTCGGCAAAATAGAACCAGGGCTGCTTGCCCTTGAGCCATCCCTTGATTCCCAGGTCGCGCCACTCGTTCAAAACCCTCCTGATGGAATATTCAGCCTCCATGGACAGCAAGCCCAAAGAGTTGCCATCCATATAAAGGGTACGTTCGGGTATATAAAAATGGTCCCTGAAGACTTTCAGGGCGTCCTCCTGGTCCATCTTAACTGCTGCTTCTCTGTCGGTGGAAAAAAGTTGCTTCATGATCCTTTATTTGAAATGTTACTTGTCATCTATGACGAGCAAAAATGACAAATGTTTAACCATTGACATTCCTGTCTCATCCAGGACGGTGTTTCCGTCACGATGGCTGAGATAAACTTTAAACCAGGCCGGGCAGACCTGCCGGCATGTTGATCACAAATACCGGGAAAGTCCCTGCCCCAAATGTTCACACTCATAGAAGAGGGCAGCCATATCCCGGGAAAGGCTGCCCCCTTCTATTTGTCTAATGACAGGAGCTTCGGGCAATCCTGCTAACATATCGCTTTCTGGTCCACCCGGTATTTTTTTCCCATCAGCACGATGGGTCATGCACCAACCCTCCGGCTTTCCACCTAAATCACTACCGGTTTTTTCAACTCCTGAGGCAGGACCCTGCAGGACATCCTGTCCTTCAAGCGGATTGGACGAACCGATTATGAAAGCTTCTTCAAACCACCGGATGGCCTCTCCGCGAAGGGGATGATCGCGAACAACAGGTGCGCGTTCAATCACAACTTTCCTGCGGGCATTCAGGTTCACTTCTTTAAACATGTTGCGGTAGGAAACCGAAGGCAACAGGAAAGCCCGCGCATAAGACACCTTCAGGGTCCATTCACGGGGCCGGATGTGATGCCACAAATACTTTTTAAAATACAGCTTGTTGGTGCCTTCCGGACGGTAGTAATCCTTCGCGGGAAGGTCGGCTTTTTCCAGGCTGTCCTGCAGGGCATCGATGCGCCGGGAAGCCCCTTCCACGGCCATACTTCGGATCAAACCTGCCTGAGTGGTCTCTTCGTATGAATGGGCAATGAAGGGAGCAAAACGACGTCGGGCAGCCATCCTTTGATACCGGTATTTATAGATGGATGAACAATAATTAACCGGCAGGTCCGGCCTTTTTTCCACAGCATAGGCCATCAGCTGCAGGGCAGCAAGTTCAGATTCCAGCACGGTAATTTGAGGGCCATGCAGAAACGTATAGCCATGTTCCGAAAGTTTGGAATGGTTGTGCGTGGTACACCTGATCTGATGCAGGTTCAAATGATGCAACCCCATGTGGCTGAAATGGTCCATAAGTTTCTTCATGCGGTCAAGCTCTTCCGGCACAGCTGGTATTTCAACCGTGACCCTGTCGATCCACTTGAGTGCCATCTCCACTTTATCGGTGCGATATGCGGTAGCACCTATGTCCAGTCTTATCTCACCAAGTCCCGCCTGTCTCAAAAGCCTGAGCTTGTCTTCATCCAGGAGCATGCCGTTGGTATACATCCACAAATAGACGTCACCGCCCATCTCTTCGTGGATGCGGCTAATAAATTGCAGCGTGCGGTCGAAGGTAAGCAGGGGTTCGCCGCCGCTTATGCTGACACCCTTGAAACCAAACTTCCTTAAATAGGCAATGTAATCGTCGGGATCGGAAAAAGACACGGTCTGGGTCGTCGGCTCATCCTTACTTTCCTGGGGAGCAGGGCAATAGAAACAGCTGGCATTGCATATATTGTTGATAAACAAACACGACCATGTGCCGTTGCCGCAGTGCCGGCAGCCCGGTGAGAGGTTGCGGCAATCGGCCTTCGTCCCGCTGTAACCCCATTCCACGGCCCCATCCAACCTGTGTAAAAGGTCTTCTCTCTGTTTAGTGGCTGCAGCCAGGGCATGGGAATCCGCAAAATTCAAATGCCTTTCAAACCCAGCCTGATCAGGCCGGGGCTTTTCTGTATTCCCCTGTCTTTTTGTATTCATCTTGAGATCTTGTTGCTGTAAAGGTCTCTAAAATTAATCAAACTTATCCTAAAAAACCATTGTGCTTCAATTTTTCCATGAGTGATGAATCGCTTGGGGGAAGGGGAAGGATAAGGCTAAGAGGAAGAAGAAGGCTAAGGATAAGGCTAAGGCTAAGAGGAAGAAGAAGGCTAAGGATAAGGCTAAGGCTAAGGATAAGAGGAAGAGGAAGAGAAAGGATAAGGATAAGAGGGAAAGGGAAATTCAAAGGGTTATAAAAAAGGCCGGTAGCTCTGTCTGCGGCACCGGCCAGTTCGTTATTACTTTTGCAGGGAAGGATATGATCAATTAGATCTTCTCATGGGGCATCTTGCCCCATAATTCATGGCTTGGAAAAGTCTTTTTTTACAGCTGTCCGCTGTTTTACTCTTCCTGGTTTTTATTTTGATAGGCCTGGTTCAGACCTTTCAAAACTTCGGAAGTGATGTTCAGTTTTTCTTTCTTATAGAGAATGGGACCTCCGAACGAGTAGCTCAGGATATAGTGATAGTTATGGTTGTCGGTATAATCTTCCAGGTAATCCATCACACTGTTGAGCACCTGCCGGTAGATCACCTGTTCCCTCTCGGCCAGCTCCGAACTCATTTGGCTTCTTAACTGGTAAAGCTGCTGTTCTTTCTGGCCCAGGTCCTTCTGCATCATCTGGGCTTTGGCTCTTGTGATCAATCCCTTGTTAAGCTTTTCCCGAAGATCCTGGAACTTTTGCTTTAGTTCCTGCGACCTGCTCTGCAATTCAGCTTGCGAGCTTGTTTGCTCTTCAACAAATTCATCCCGCTTGTCCTGGTACATCTGATAACCTGCCAGGAGCGAATCGATGTTCACATAGGCCACCCTCAAATCGCCTTTAATAGTGGTTTCCCCTTTCTTCTGTTCCTGTTTGTCTTTGGCTTGATCAGCCTGCTGTTGTTCACCCACCGGGGTAAACTGCAGGACAAAGAGCACCACAACAGCGATGGCCAATACAATGTTAATGATTAAATTAACCTTTCTCATTTTGGTATTTTTTTTTTACTACCGGCAAATATAACTCTTTACAGGAGTCTACAAAAATGTCACATCCGAATTTTTGTGAAATAATGTTAAAAATCCTGGTTTATTCCGGGGCAGGGTGTGGGGACCCATTTTTCACGCGGTGTTTCATACTTGCCAAAATTGAAGGTCAGGGATATTTCATGGGCTCCTTGTGTCAGCCCGGCCAGGTTGGAGACAGTAACATCGTAGCTGTAACCCACAGTAAACTGATCGATCTGGTACCCCACCAGCAATGCTACAGCATCGTTGCTGGGTATGTCCTTCACCAGGGGTATTCCCCTGTACCAAAGACCAAGCATAAAGGGGTTGTAATGCCAGTAAAGGCCCAGGCTCATCTGTGTATTTTTTCCCTGCTTCATGAAATGCAGGGCCGGAGAAAGGCTTTCTCTGGTATGGCGGTTGTATTTGCTGTTGATGGGTATTTTCATCCCCCCGAAAAGGGAGTAGCGCATCGGCAGTAAGCTTTCCTGACCGGAAAGGGATTCATTTGGACGAAGCAGGTGGTCGACGGTCACCCCCATCCAAAGCTTGCTGGAATAGAACAAGGCAGATGCGCTGGCATCCACATCTTTGACATGATCGTGGTAAGCTGCTGCATTTTCCGAACTGGTGTTCTGTCCGCTGATGAGTTGATCGCCGAATGTTAGATTCTGGAAATCAAGGCCATTCTGGGTATAGAGAACTTTGAGTCCCGGTATGGCCCGCCATTTATGGTTGAGCTTGATGTGATAGGAATAGGTCAGTCCGATGTTGGTGGTCGACAGGTTGCCGTTGCCGGCCTGCTCCCTGAGAAATATGGCACCAATGCCGCTGTTGACCGTGTGCAGATAATGGTCGTATGAGAAAGAGTAGGTTACAAAGGCCTTTTGCAAGGCCGGCCACTGGTTGCGGTAATTGCTCACGATCCTCTTTCCCTTGGTACTTCCTGCAAAAGAAGGTGCCAGGTACAACGGGGATGCATAGAACTGAGTGAACTGTGGGTCCTGTGAAAAACACAGCTTTGTCACCAAGAGACCCATCAATATGAAAAATGATTTTTTCATAGAAAATCAGAAGCTAATTGTCAAAGCTCTATGCTTGTTTATCAAAATACGTAAGAATTTCAAAAAAGTTGGTATGAAAGCCCCAATTTTACTAAGACAAGGGATTTAAATGCTGAATTTCACCTTTCTCGATATAAATGTATACCGCAAAATAGCGCTGGAGTTTCCAAAAAATGGGTAAAAGAAATAAAAACATTGACCAATGGAATGATTTGGACGAGGAAACTGTCGTGCAGCATCTCGTTACGTGCGCTTTGCGTTGGGATGAGAGTTTAAGTTGAAATTGGAATTAGAATTTGTGTTTTTGTTATAGTTAGGGTTATAGTTATACTTAGAGTTAGAGTTGGAGTTGGAGTTAGAGTTGGAGTTAGAGTTGGAGTTAGAGTTGGAGTTAGAGTTAGAGTTGGAGTTAGAGTTAGAGTTAGAGTTAGAGTTAGAGTTAGAGTTAGAGTTGGAGTGGTACAGATTTCCAAGAAGAGCTGTCCAGTATCCTTGTCCGGGGTAGTTCAGCCGGAAGGAAGCAACATTTCAGCTTGCAGTATAAAAAAGTCCGGGCAAATGGCCATTGCATCTGCCCGGACTTGAGAAAATCCATTCCATATTTTAAAAAAGTTACATCAGGAAGCTGATGAGAATACCTGCAGCCACAGCCGAACCGATCACGCCCGAGACGTTGGGTGCCATGGCGTGCATCAGCAGGTGGTTGTTGGGGTTGGCCAGCAGGCCTTCATGCTGGACCACACGGGCGCTGTCGGGCACGGCCGACACCCCGGAGGCTCCGATGAGCGGGTTGATCTGGTTCTCCTTTTTCAGGAACATGTTCATCAGCTTGGCAAAGAGCAGTCCGCCGATGGTGGCTATCATAAACGAAAGGGCGCCGAGACCGAAGATCATCAGGGATTTGGGAGTCAGAAAGACGTCGGCCTGGGTGGAAGCACCCACGGTCAATCCGAGAAGTATGGTTACGATGTCTATCATGGAACTTCTTGCTGTCTCTGCCAACCTCCTTGTGACGCCCGATTCCTTGAGTATGTTGCCGAAGAACAACATTCCCAGAAGGGGCAGGGCACTGGGCGATATATAGGCCGTCAGCAGCAACCCTATGATGGGGAAAAGGATTTTTTCAAGCTTAGAGACCGAACGCGGTGATTTCATCACGATGCGCCTTTCCCTCTTGCTGGTGAGCAGTCGCATGAAAGGTGGCTGTATCACCGGCACCAGCGCCATATAGGAATAGGCTGCGATGGCAATCGGACCAATAAGGTGGGGTGCCAGCTTGGAGGAGAGGAAGATGGCTGTTGGACCGTCGGCACCCCCGATGATGCCAATGGCTCCGGCTTCGGCCGGGGTATAGCCCAGGGCCAGGGCGCCCAAAAAAGTCAAAAAGATACCGATCTGGGCGGCAGCTCCCAGCAACATGAGCCTGGGGTTGGATATCAGGGAGCTGAAATCGGTCATCGCGCCAATACCCAGGAAGATCAGCGGGGGGTATATGCCCTGCCGCACCCCGAAATAGAGGTAGTTCAGGACACTGCCCTCTTCGTAGAGGCCAAGCTGAAGGTTGAAGCCCTCGGCCTGGAAGAAGGGTATGTTGCCAATGATGATGCCCACGCCAATGGGCACGAGCAACAGGGGCTCGTATTCAAAACGGATGGCCAGGAAGATAAAGAACAGTCCCACCGCCAGCATGATCAGGTGGCCGCCGGTGACGTTGCCAAAACCGGTGTACTCGTAAAAACTCAAAAGGCCGGCATAGGGTTTGGAATAACGTTTGAACTCCTGTCCGCCAAACTCAATACGTCTTTTACTTGTCAACTCCCCCTTGCGTTTTCCCAGTGATTCGTCGTCAAAGTGAACCACAAAACGGTCGTCGCCGGTGACCTCCCAGGTGCCATAAAATTTCATCTTGGTCGAGTCCAGGTAACAGGTCCCGTCGTCATTGAACTGAACACCTTTATAGCGCTCACGTGTCTCGTCGCTGTCCTTGCTGATCTTGTAGCCTTCGAACTTGTTCATCCATTTGCCCCTTGAAAGGGCCTGGCGGGTGTCCTGTTGCCCTAGGGCGGCGGGTGATAGTAAAACAAAAACAAAGAGGGTGTATGTTAGAATGATGCTAAACTTCTTCATGACGGGTCACTTGGTTTTAAGATGAATTATTCAATTTCAGCCAGCAGGTCGTTCTGAAGGACCGAATCGCCCTCTTTGACCTTAATGGATTTGATCCTTCCATCCTTTTCGGCCAGTACATTGTTCTCCATCTTCATCGCTTCCATGATCATAATCTTATCACCCTTCTTGACTTCATCGCCCTCTTTGACCAGTATTTTGAAAATATTTCCCGGAAGTGGCGCTTTTACAGGAGTTGCCCGACTGCTGACGGTTTTCTTGATCTTGCTGTCGCTTCTACTGGTCTGGACCTGTGAACGAACCAGCTTGGGTGTCTTGGAGCGGGCCGTCTCTTTCTGTTCGACCTCCACCTCATACATGGTACCGTTCACTTCAATCTGGGCGATGTTGTCTTCAAACTCCTTTATCTCCACATCGTAGGTATTGCCTCTTATCTTGAATTTAAATTTTTTCATTGTTGTTCAGGTATTAGAATGTTTTGTGGGGCCATCTTCTTAAACTGTATATCTTGGAACTCCAGGGAGTATAGCGCTTTCTAACCCTCTGGATGGTGATCACGTTGCTTTCGGGATCGTGCAGCTCGTTGTAATGCAAATACAAAGCTGTGGCAATGGCAGCTGTTACCTCCGCAGGCATGTGGATGTCCTCACTGACCTGTTGTTTTTCCTCTTTCCGCTTTCTGCGCATCTCCCTGCGGGTGCGGTAATAAAGGATCCTGGGAACATTTGAAAACAGCGCAAAAGACAAGAGCAACGCCGTAAAGACAATGACATAACCAATGATGGCAATGGTCACCCCTTGTCCGTAAATAGCTGTTATGTCGAAATTGATGTCGCTTATCCACCAGATCATGGTATGCCTCCTTTCACAGTTATAATGGCAGGTTCGAGTGTTTTTTGGCCGGGTTCACATCCTTCTTGGTACCCAGGGTTTGCAGGGCACGGATGATGCGGAAACGAGAGTTCCTGGGCTCGATGATGTCGTCGATATAGCCCAGGCTGGCGGCCTGGTAAGGATTGGCAAAATACTCCCGGTATTCTTCCTCTTTCTCCTGGATGAAGCGTTCTCTTTCCTGTTCATCTTCAATCTCTTTCAACTCCTTTCCATAGAGCACCTCAACAGCGCCCTTGGCACCCATAACAGCTATCTCGGCTGTGGGCCAGGCATAGTTCATATCACCGCGCAACTGCTTGCTGCTCATTACATCATGAGCCCCGCCGTACGATTTGCGCAGGGTGATGGTGATCTTGGGCACGGTGGCCTCGCCGTAGGCAAACATCAGCTTGGCGCCGTGGGTGATGATGCCGCCGTACTCCTGGTTGCTGCCCGGCAGAAAGCCCGGAACATCCACCAGGGTGACCAGCGGTATGTTGAAGGCATCGCAGAAACGTACAAAGCGTGCGGCTTTGCGTGAAGCATCGATGTCGAGCACACCCGCCAGGTAGTTGGGCTGGTTGGCCACAACACCCACCGGCATGCCATCGAAACGTGCATAGCCAATGACGATGTTCTTGGCGTAATGGCGGTGTATCTCCAGAAATTCGCCATAGTCGGCCAGGCTGTAGATGATCTCCTTCACATCATAGGGCTCGTTGGGATTTTCCGGAATGATCTCGTTGAGGCTGTCCTCCAGGCGGTCGATGGGGTCATCGTTCTCCACCACCGGGGGTTCCTCCAGGTTGTTGGCCGGGAGGTAGCTCAAGAGTTTGCGGATGAGCAACAGGCCTTCCTCTTCATCTTCAGCCTTAAAATGGGAAACACCCGACTTGGAGGTGTGCACATCGGCACCGCCCAGGTCGGAGACGGAAATCTCCTCGCCGGTGACCGTCTTGACCACTTTCGGGCCGGTCACAAACATGTAGCTGGTCTCTTCGGTCATCATCACAAAATCGGTCAGCGAGGGAGAGTAGACGGCGCCCCCGGCACACGGACCAAAAACAGCGGAGATTTGGGGAATAACCCCGGATGCCAGGATGTTGCGCTCAAAGATTTCGGCATAGCCTGCCAGGCTGGTGACACCTTCCTGGATGCGGGCACCCCCGCTGTCGTTGATGCCTATGACCGGCGCTCCCACCTTCATGGCCATATCCATCACTTTACATATTTTCTGTGCAAAGGTTTCCGACAGCGAACCTCCGAAAACAGTGAAATCCTGGGAGAAGACATATACCACACGGCCGTCGATGGTGCCTGTTCCCGTCACAACACCGTCGCCCAGGATCTTTTTCTTGTCCATGTCAAAATGTGTGGCGCGGTGGGTGACAAACATGTCGAACTCCTCGAAGCTGCCTTCGTCCAACAGGATCTCAATGCGTTCGCGGGCTGTGAGCTTACCTTTGTCGTGCTGCGCCTTGATCCGCTTTTCGCCGCCGCCCATCTTGGCTTCGGCTCTCGAATCAATCAGTTTTTTTATTTTGTCTTGTTTGCTCATCTTGAATATTAGGAGTTTATTCTGTTCTTGGATTTGTCCTCGCAAAGTTCGGTCAGCACCCCGTGGGTGGATTTGGGATGAAGAAAGGCAATGTCCAGGCCTTCAGCTCCCTTACGAGGCTCTTTGTCGATAAGCCTGACCCCGTTCTGCTCGGCAGCGCGGAGCTTCTCCTCAATATTTTCAACAGCAAAGGCTATGTGGTGCATGCCCTCACCTTTCTTTTCTATGTACTTGCTGATGGGGCCTTCCGGATCGGTCGATTCCAGCAGCTCGATCTTGGTATCGCCTACCTGGAAAAAGGCTGTTCGTACCTTTTGGTCTTTCACTTCTTCAATGTTGTAACACTGCAAGCCCAGAACTTTTTCATAAAATTCAACGGACTCATCGAGGTTTTTTACAGCGATTCCAATATGTTCAATATGTGATGGCTTCATAGGACGGTTTATTTTTTATGCAAAAGTATCTATATTCATTAAATTTGAGAAATGATAATGATCAAAAAATGGACAACAGCGGGTTGTTATTTAACATACTCACACCAACCGCCAAGCAAGATCCATAAGGTGCAGGTGGAAGGCCAAACCACAAGAAAAAATTGTTCGTGCAGAAAATATTAAATCCAGATGCCAGGTATAACAGCCCATATAAGGTTTTATGAAGAACTGAACGATTTCCTGGAACCCCACCAGGCCAAACGCGACATCCCCCTTCATTTCTACAACCATCCATCGGTAAAAGACCTTATAGAATCCTTTGGCATACCACATACTGAAGTAGACCTGATCCTGATCAACGGCGAACCCGCAGGCTTCGAAAAACGCATCAACGATGGCGACCGGGTCTCGGTCTATCCCAAGTTCGAATCGCTCGACATAAGTTCCGTTTCCGTCCTGAGGGGCCGCCCCCTTCGAAAGGTACGGTTCATACTGGATGTACACCTGGGAAAGCTGGCCAGGTACCTGCGCCTGTGCGGGTTCGACACCCTCTACGACAATGCCTATGAGGACCACACGATAGCCGACATCTCTGTCAGGGAACACCGGATCATCCTGACCCGTGACATCGGCCTCTTAAAATACTCCAGGGTACAGCACGGCTACTGGCTCAGGTCCGACCAGCCATTGGAGCAGCTGAAGGAGGTGGTTCAACGCTTCGACCTGAAAGAGCAGGTACAAATGTTCACCCGTTGCATGGAATGCAACGGAGTCATTGAGCGGGTGGATGTTGCCAAAATAGCGCACCAGGTGCCGGAGGGCACCCGCAGGTATTACAACGAGTTTTACCAGTGCAGGAGTTGCGGTAAGGTTTACTGGAAAGGCTCACACTACGAGGATATGATGCGGCGGATAGCATCGCTTATAAATATTTCCGCCTGACCCTGGCTCAGGTAAATCCCAGGCAGAACTTCAGCCGGGTTAAACTCTGGTTTTCAACTCACGCCAGTCTGCCCTCTGCGGTCCCACACTTCCTGCCCTGTGCCCTGCCGCATAACTCATGCGATTCCCCTGTTTCCCAGGCCTGATTTGCGGTCTATTTCTTGAAGTATTTGTAGTAAAACTTGCTTTTATGTATGATGTCGTCCAGCTTCTTCCTTTTCACACCGTGACGGGTGGTATCGGGCCGGTCGGCAGGATAACCCAGTGGTATGATGGCTATGGGCTCCACACCCTCGGGCAACTGTAAGATTTTGGCACATTTCAACACATCGAAATGGCATATCCAGCAGGTGGCCAGTCCGATGTCGGTGGCCGCCAGGGTAAGGTGGTCGATGGCTATGGCCAGGTCGATGTCGGTGTGGTTCTTGCCGTCGGGGCGGTACCATGCCCCCTTATGGTCGCCGCAGGCTACAATGACCATGGGGGCTGTACGCAGCCAATTACCGGCATAGCATGTATATATCTTTTCCAGGTTTTCTCTTTCCTGGATCACAACAAAATGCCAGGGCTGCAGGTTCTTGGCTGAAGGTGCCAGACGGGCCGCATCCAGTACATGCACCACCTTGTCGTCTTCCACAGGTTGGTTCAAATACGAGCGGCATGAATACCTGTTGCGGGCCAGTTCATGGAAATCCGTCATGTTGCATCGGGTTATTTGGTATAAATCTTTCTGTCAAAAACATCCACGGTGCTACCCCTTTTGATCTTAGCCCTTTTGCGGTATTCAACCTGTCCGTCGACCAACACGCTGCCCTCTTCCACCATTTGTTTGGCCTGGGCCCCGGACTCAGCCATCTGGGTAGCCTTCAACAACTTGATCAGTTCAATATACTCAGAATCTTCTTTCAGTTCAAATTCCATGACTTATTTTTTTTGGACTTCCTGCATGCTCCTGATCTCCTGCAACAAAGCAGGAAAAACCTCGGTGGCTTTGCCCTGGAGAAAAATGTCGGTGATGGATTGAGTAAAATAGCTTTGGTGGGGGTTGACCTCGATGATCTTAAGTCCGTTTTCTTTGGCTACCTGGGGTATCATGGAAGCCGGCATGATCTCGCCGGTGGTGCCCACCACGAGAAAGATCTCCCCGTTGGTGGCTTCCTCCATCGACTTCTGATAGGCCACCTGGGGGATCATCTCGCCAAAAAATATAAAATCGGGCTTGAGAACCGCTTCGCATTCCTCACAACGCGGCGGTATGGTTTGAAGCATCTCCTGGCGGGCTTCATAGCGCCTTCCGCATTTCTGACAAACCAGGTGCCGGGAGTTCCCGTGAAACTCATAGACGTTGCTGCTTCCAGCCTCCTGGTGGAGGTTGTCGATATTCTGTGTGATGATGGTATCCATCAGACCCATCTGCTGCATTTTGGCCATCGCCTTGTGGCCGGCATTGGGTTCGGCACTGCCGAAAAAATCGTAAAAAATCTCCTTGATCACGCGCCATGCCTCCTCTGGATGGGAATAAAAATAGTCCAGATCCAGGATGCCCGGATCGTATTTATTCCACAGTCCATTTTCTCCCCGAAAGGGAGGTATACCACTTTCCACACTGATCCCCGCTCCGGTAAAACCGGTGTTATGAGAAGAATGCACGATCCATTCAGCCGCTTTCTTCAAATCTTGCTGATCCATTTTTTCGCTTGCTTTTCTTATTCCTGTTCAATCCCGCAAATTTAA
>CAJXLE010000050.1 GCA_913055895.1 uncultured Bacteroidota bacterium
GAGAAAGAAATTAAAACCAACCACAAAAGCGGGCGTATTAGAAATGATAAGTTACCTTCAAAGCGGCTGCAGAAAAAAATAGAGGTAAGAAATAAAGCAAACGAACAAATGACGGACATTTGCTCGTTTGCTTTGTTTATCTTACTGGTAATCAGTATGGGAGTGCGGAGGAAGAGGGATTCGAACCCCCGGTCCGGGGACGCCGGACAACGGTTTTCAAGACCGCCGCGTTCGACCACTCCGCCATTCCTCCGGACTGCAAAACTAAAACATTAATTTGATCCTCCCAAAAGCAAAACAAAAAAAATGTGAAAATCTATGATGTATTCCCGCCCGGCGGTTTAAGATACCTCTCAACAATAAAATTTTTCAATTGCAGGCAAAAAACAATAAACCATTACCTAAAACTTAAAACCTTACTCCCATCACCAGGGCATCATCATAATAATCCCTCAGGTCCTGCCGGTTATCAAAATGCCCGGCAAGGGTGATCTTTTGTTTAGCAGGCTCGAGGGAGGACACCTCCCTAAGCAGCGACTTGAAAGTTGTGTAGCCTTCCTCCTCCCCGTCCTGACTGATCTGCCTGGGATAGCCATCGGTGAAAAGGTAAACCTGGTCGCCTTCCCGGATATTTATAACCTGTGCTGTGAATGGTTCTTCCAACCGGCTTCCTTTGCCCAGGTCCATATGCTGACCCTGGTATTCATGAAGCTCACCTTCACGTATCAAATAAACAGGACGACGGGCTCCTGAAAATTGCAGGGTGTTGGCGTTTTGGTCCCATATGCAGATGGCCATCTCCATGCTGTCCCACTGATGCTCATCCGCTGATTGCTGCTGAAGGGTATGGACCATCTTCATCCTTACCCTGTTCATGATTTCACCGGCATCCGTCAGGGGTTTCTCCGTCACAGCATCTTTGAGAAACGAAATGGCCAGCAGGCTGATGAATCCACCTTGCAGACTTCCACCGCCAGCGTTGGCCACAGCAAAAACCACCTTTTGATCCTTGGAGTGAACCCAGTAAAAATCAGAACCCACCCTCTTCCTTGACTTAAAAAAGATGAAATAATCCGGCAGCATCTGTTGCATGGCACGCTCGCCGGGCATCCAGGCCGACTGGATGAGCCCGGCATAACGAAGGCTCATGGTGATCTCCTCTTTCTTTATCTCAAGCTCATTGCGCTGCTCATGAGCCAGGTTCCTCTGCCGCTCCAACTCATCGCGCTGATGGCGAATCTCTTCATTTTGCTGAAGCAACTCTTCGTTTTGACTTTCTATCTCTTCTTTTTGCTCTCTCAGCAAGGCATTTGCCTTTCGCTTCTGCCGGTAACCAAAAAAGATAAGGCCCGAAATGGCCACCACGAAGACAATACCACCTATATAGGCATATTTTTGTACCTGTTGCCTGCGTATAAGGTTCTCTTTTTGTTCCAGCAGCTTCTCCTGGCGCTGAATCTCCTTCCTCTTCTGTTCAACCTGGTATTTGGTTTCCAACTCCTCGATCAGCTGATTCTTCTCCCTGTTGAACAGCTGGTCCTCAATATCCTCAAAACGGCGGGTATATTCCAGCGACCTTTTGTAATCTTCTTTCTTTTCAAATATTTTCGCCAGCAGGCGCAGGGCATTCTTCTTCTGAAGCTGGGCCTGGAGCGAGTCGGAAATGCTTAAGCCCTGGAAAGCCATGTCAGCAGCCCTGTTTAAGCGTTCCTGCTGCATGTATACCCTGGACAGGTTGATCATATCTTCTGCCACACCCTTCTTGTCGCCCACCTCATTGTCAAGTTTCAAAGCCTGGTGAAGCCGGTCGAGCGCTTTGTCATACTGGCGGTTTTTAAGACTTACCATGGCCAGGTTGGAGTATACAGCCGAGATGCCCCTTTTGTCATTGGCCTGTTTCCTGTACTGAAGAGACTTTTCAAAATATTCACGCGCCTTGACCATCTGCTCAGTCTTAAGATGAACTTCCCCAAGGTTGTTCAGGCAGGTGCCCATATTACGTATATCCCCCTGTTTGCGGTAAACCTTCAGGGCCTGTTCATAATAACTGGTAGCCCTGTCGTAACTCTTCTGCTCCTCAAAGACATTACCCATGTTGTTGTAACAGGCCGAGATGCCCTCTGAGTCGCCTATTGTTTCAAAATATCCCAGGGCTTTCCTGTAATATTCAATCGCGCGGGAGTAATCACCAAACTGGTAATAGATATTTCCCTGGTTGTTGTATGCCTGGCCCAGTTTTTCGGTGTTGTTGCGCTGCCTGTCGGGGTCGGTCAGTTGATCCTCCAGATCCTGCCGTAGGCGGGCTGTTTTGCGGAAATGTTCGATCGCCTTTTCGAAATTGCCCCGGTTTTTATAAATCACCCCCAGGTTGTTGTACCCATTGGCCATTCCGCCTTTGTCACCGGCCTTCTTCATCAGGTTGATCGACCGGTTCAGGTAATGAATGGTGGTATCATACTCGGAACGATAAATATATACCACGGCAATATAGTTGAGACACTTGCCGGCAAGTTCGGTGTGCCCGCCATCTTGTGCATAGCGGAAAGCCTTTTTGTAGAAGCTGATGGCCGAATCCTGGTGGCTGTATGCATAGAGATCGCCGAGCTCCAGGTATTGCAGGGACCTGAGTGAATCATTCTCTGCCTGTTGAATCAGGTTCATGATCGAATCATGCTGGTGGCGCTTTTGAGCATGAGAGATAAGAGGCAATAAAAGAAAAAGTAAGAGAACAGAGCGTTTGAGGCTTTTGTCCATACGAGTTTGTTTATAGTTTGGGTCAGGGTGCACAATCTGTATTGAACAACTTAAATATACATAAAAAATCTTATTTTACGATTGGACATCGTGTTAACCCCCAAAAAGTCATACAACAACATCCCGGTTGCCAGGTAGAAATACCATCCGGCAAATCCACAAATACACCGCAGTGATGCTGCTGAACCCACCGTTGATACCAGCTGAACAGCACTTCCGGATCACCGGGCCAACAGCCTCAGCGGCCGGAAAGCCACCAAAGGTCTGGTCATTCAGTCTTTTTCAGAAGAACCACATTTTCCACATGATAGGTATGGGGAAACATGTCGACGGGCTGTACTTTCTCCACCCGGTAACGGGCGCTCAGCATGTTGACATCCCGCGCCTGCGTGGCCGGGTTGCAACTCACATACACGATGGTATGGGGGGCCGTCTTTAACAACTGATGGACAACATCTTTGTGCATGCCGGCACGTGGGGGATCGGTAACCACCACGTCCGGCCGGCCATGTTGCTGCATAAACTCATCATTCAACAAGTCCTTCATGTCGCCACTCACAAAATGGGTGTTGTCTATCTCATTGACACGGGCATTTTCCCGGGCATCCTCAATGGCTTCGGGAACCGACTCAATACCGGTGATGCGGTCGGCATGGCGGGCCAGGAAATTGGCAATGGTGCCGGTACCGGTATACAGGTCGTAGACATGCTCATCGCCTCCCAGGCCTGCATACTCCCTGACCAGTTGGTAGAGTCGGTAAGCCTGGTGCGAATTGGTCTGGTAAAACGATTTGGGGCCCACCTTAAAGCGCAGCCCTTCCATCTCTTCATATATAAAGCCGCGTCCGGCATATACCACCGGTGTCAGGTCATAAATGGAATCATTGGCCTTTTGATTGATCATATAGATCAGTGAAGTGATGCCGGGAAATCGTTGCTGCAGATGGTCCATGAGGGCTTCAATGGCTCCGTCCTGCCGGTCGGAAAAGACCACAATGGCCATCACCTCGCCATTGGAAGAGGTACGTATGATCAGGTTTCTCAGAAAACCCTGGTGGGTCCTGGGGTTAAAGAAAGAATATTCTTGCTTAAGGGCAAATTCACGGATGGTGTTGCGCAGGTCATTCGACGGGTCGGGCTGAAGATGACAATGCCCTATGTCAACTACCTTGTCCCAGCGGCCCGGGACATGCAGCCCAAGGCCTCTTTTCTCCAGCTCCGCTCCTCCGCCTTCAATCTCTTCACGGGTCAGCCACCTGGAATCGGAAAAGGAAAACTCCATCTTGTTTCTGTAGTAACGGGTGTTTGGCGAGGGCAGAATATCACTAATCTCTGGCAATGCCACCTTGCCTATCCGCTCCAGGTTGTCGGCCACCTGCTTTTGCTTATACTTTAGCTGCTCGCTGTAAGGCAGGTCCTGCCACTTACATCCCCCACACACGTCAAAATGCTTGCAAAAAGGCTCCACCCGCATGTTGCTGTAAGCATGAAAACGCAGGGGGATGCCTTCCATGTATGACTTCTTCTTCCTGGTAATCTTCAGGTCGACCACATCCCCGGGCAGGGCTTTGGTGACAAAGACAACCTGTCCTTCTACCCGGACGATGGATTTGCCTTCAGCTGCCACATCTTCGATGGTCACTTTCTCAAAAACCGGTAAACGCTTTCTCCTTCTTCCCACTTTTTTTGACAAAATTAATGAAGTTAAAAAAATTTTAACCCATCTTCACGTCAAAATCAAACATTGACAGGAATCATTTGTTTGAAAGGATTAACTGATTGTTATGGATTCGGTAACACAATTAGCTGTTGGGGCACTTATCGGCGAGAAAACCCTGGGACGTCAAATCGGCAACAAAGCCATTTTGTGGGGAGCCCTCATAGGCACCCTCCCCGACCTGGATGTTTTGCTTGAACCCTTTTTTGACCCGGTGGAAAACCTGTTTGTCCACCGCGGGTTCAGCCACAGCCTGCTGTTCAGCCTGATAATCTCACCCCTGCTGGGTATGCTGCTGCGCTATATATACCCGGGGCAGCAACCATCATTCCACAAGTGGAGCCTTTATGCCTTGTGGATACTCCTGGGCGCAGTCTCCATCGACTATCTGACCACCTACGGGGCAAGCATTTTTTGGCCCTTCTCCGACTGGAGGATAGAGATCAGCTCCATGGCCATTGTGGATGTCTTTTTCACCCTCCCGGTGCTGGCAGGTGTGATCATCATCCTTTTTAAATCCAAACAATCTGTGTCCAGAAAGCGTATAACCCATGTTGTCTTTTATTTTGCCCTTATATAT
The DNA here is from genome assembly GCA_913055895.1 of uncultured Bacteroidota bacterium. Classification (GTDB taxonomy): domain Bacteria; phylum Bacteroidota; class Bacteroidia; order Bacteroidales; family UBA12077; genus JAGXLC01. The sequence continues at coordinate 5,052 of CAJXLE010000050.1, forward strand.
CTTTTGCTCAGTGGTGTTCACAAAATATACCAGCACCGCTTTTTCATCAATACCCTGGAATCGAACAACCGTTCTTTCACAAAAATTCGCACGCAGCCCCTGCCATTGACCAACTTCCTGTGGATGGGACTGGCCAAGACGGATGGAGGTTACTGGCTGGGATTCCATTCCCTTTTCAGCGGGCAAAAACCGTCATTTTCATACATCCCGGCCAATAATGAACTGATAGAGCCCTATATGTCAGACAAAAAGGTAAAAAGGCTGCTCGGGTTCACGAAAAACTACTATACAGTGGTTTTAGAAGATTCTACTTTGCTGGTCAATGATTTGCGCTTTGGCAAGTTACCCACCCGCGATTCATCGGGCTATGTTTTCTCCTTCGAGGTAGAGCCCAAAGGTCATAACCTGCAGATCAACCAGAGAAACCCTGAAGTTTCCTTTAAGAAGGGAGAATTCAGGAAATATCTTCAAATGACATTTGGAAACATTCCATAAATTACTTTTTACGGGGATATTGTGTTGAATTTTACATAAAATTGCGTTAATTTCGAGCTTTGAAAAGTAATCAACCTATGATGCGCCGACCCAAAAGGGAAAAAATACATGTCCTTAATGGCATCTTGCTGATGCTGGCAGTTTTCATACTGCCCATCGGCTATTCCTCATTCAACCACGACGCATCGGCCGGTGCCACCAACTACGAAGAACAGGTCGACGGCCACGACCTGGCCAAACTCATACACAAAGAAAAAATACAGCGGATAGACTCCTTCATGCAAGCGCATCATAACAAATACAATTTTCAGGGCAATGTGCTTGTAGCCCACCAGGGTCATATGATTTACAAAGGGAGCTTTGGTTACACCCATCCCGGGAAGAAAAAACCCGTTAAACCGGATGCGGTCTTTCAGCTGGCATCGGTGACCAAGCAGTTTACTGCCATGGCCGCCATGATAGCCATAGAAAAGGATCTTCTACACTACAACGATACACTTACCCGTTACTTTCCCGATTTCCCCTATGAAGGGGTTACGGTCAGGATGCTTTTGAACCACACCGCAGGTTTACCCAATTATATGTGGCTACTTGAACACCACTGGGATCAGGAACGCATTCCCTATAATACCGATGTGATGGACCTGTTGGCCAAACATAATCTTTCCCTCCATTTTCAGCCTGGTACACGTTTCGGTTATTCCAACACCGGTTATGTGGTGCTGGCCTCAGTCATTGAGAAAGCCACCAATAAGCGGTTCGACAGGTTTGTGGAAAAGGAGATTTTCGCCCCCCTCGAGATGGAGAACAGTTTTGTGCATTGTGCCGCATACCCCGACGTGGGACGGAAGCATCTCAACGGCTATAAATACTGGGGACGGCGATACAGGAAGGTCCCGCCAACAGTCAACGACGGCACAGTAGGCGATAAAGGGGTCTATTCCACTATTGAAGACCTGTATAAATGGGACCAGGCTCTTTATAACAACACCCTCGTGTCCCGGGAAACGATGAAAGAAGCTTTGGAGCCGGTTAAGCTCAAAAACGGCAACCATTATCCCTATGGTTTTGGCTTCCGTCTGAGGGAAGTGGCAGGCAAAAAGGTGGTATACCACTATGGCAAATGGAACGGCTTTAGAACAGGCATCATCAGGTATGTCGAAGACACCAGCACCATCATCATTCTAAACCACACCGACCGCCCGTTCAACAGCAAAATCACCAGGAATTTAAGAGATTTCCTTCAGCTGGGATAATTTCCCCGGCAGCAACATCCTTTGCTGCCAAGAGCCAAAAAAAGACATAAGAATAAAAACAGGGTTAAGCAGCAGCAGACCAATCGCTTAAAGGCCTTCTAGCCCAGCTCACTGATGCGTTCAAGGGAATCCATGTCCAGGACCTTGATCTTCCTTCCATCCAATGATATGACTTCTTCCTGGGCAAAAGCCGAAAGGGTGCGGATGGCATTGGAAGTGGTCATGTTCGACAGGTTGGCCAGGTCCTCCCGCGACAGGTATACTTTAAGGGTGGACCCGTCTTCTTCCAGACCATAGGTGTCTTTCAAAAATATCAGGGATTCGGCCAGCCTTCCGCGGATGTGCTTTTGGGTGAGGGTGACCGTGCGCGTATTGGAGAAACCCAGCTCAGAGGCCAGAAATTCAATGATGTTGAGGGCAAATTTGCCATTCTCTTCAATGACATCAAAAAGGGCTTGCTTCTCAATGGTGCAGATCTCACACTCTTCGATGGATTCGGCAGTACCCAGGTAATTTTGCCTGGCAAAAAGCGCGCGGAAACCAATAAAACCGTTGGGCCGTGCCATGCGGACGATCTGCTCCCTTCCCCCAATGCCTTCCTTGTAGATCTTTACCTTGCCCCTGGCAAGAAAAATCAGCCCTGTGGGCTTATCCCCCTCCTTGTAAATGATCTCGTTCTTCTTATAATTGGAAATGGTGCTGTTATCCTTTAAGGCCTTCTTCTGATCTTGCGTTAAATCTCTAAAAACCTGCATTTTATCAATTACATAAATGTCTTCGGTCATCGTATCGTGGGATTTGTCGTGTATTCTGATTTTAACATGTTGTTCAACATGCAAATATAAGAATAAGCGATTGATAAAAAAGAAAAAACAACATTTTTATCCCATCGCTATAATCATTGGACTTTTATGACCACAACCGGCAGGAAAGGTTCAAAAAAATCCAGCGAAAATTTTAGAAAAAATCCAGCGCTAAGCTCAAAAATTTAAGCGCTAAAAAAACCGCCTGGCACCACGGAGGGCGTCAGGCGGTTTGCATCGACGATGCTGTGAAAGATTACTCAATGTCAATTTTCTTGGAAGCTTTCTCGACAGCTTCTTTCTTCTTGGGCAGCTCAACGTAGAGAACGCCGTTATCATGCTTGGCTTTGATATCTTCCACCTTCACAGTGTCGGGCAGACTAAACGAACGCTGGAAAGCGCTGTAGCTGAATTCTCTCCTTAGATAACTCTCGTCCTGGTCCTCATCCTTGTGCTCTTTCTCTGAGGAAATGGTCAGCACGTTGTTTTGAATGTCCACATCAAAATCTTTTTTCTCAAGTCCCGGAGCTGCCACTTCAATGGTATATTTATCCTTGTCTTCTCTTACATTGACATCGGGCACGCTTGGATTGTTTTCAAAATCAAAGAAATCTCTCAGAAAATCCTTTCCAAACATATCGTCGTCAAAGCCGGGCAGAAATCTCCTGTTTCTCAGTTTAGGTATCATGGTACAACCCTCCTTTCTTTTTGGTTCTACATTTTTTAATGTTTTCACCCTACATGGATCAAACCTTGTGCCAGACGCCAAAATATGACAATGTGTCTTAATCGGAATCGCGTATTAAGACATTGTGACATCAACCTAAAATCAAAACACTGAACATCAGGAAAAAAATCTGTCATTTATTTGTGGCATTGAGCTAGGTGGGATGTGAAAATATTGTTACATTTAACCGACCAAAGCCAGGGAATCATGGAAGTATATCTTGACTACAACGCCACCACCCCTGTCGGCCGGGAGGTAGCAGAGGCCATGAAGCCTTTTATGGATCGATACTACGGCAATCCTTCCAGCATGCATTCCTTTGGGGTGGAAACCAAAAAGGCTGTTGAACGGGCACGCGGGCAGATAGCTGAACTGATCAACTGCCATCCGCATGAGGTTGTCTTCACCAGCGGAGGCACCGAATCGAACAATTATGCCATCAAGGGGGCAGCATGGGCCCACCGTGGCAAAGGCAACCACATCATTACATCGGCAATAGAGCACCCGGCAGTACTGGAAGTATGTGGTTACCTGGAAGAGCAGGGTTACCGGGTCACCTATCTCCCGGTAGATGCCACCGGCACAGTAAGCGAGCAGCTGCTGCTGGATGCCATCACCCCGCAGACCATCCTGATCAGCATCATGCATGCCAACAACGAGATAGGCACCATACAGCCAGTCGGCCGAATGGCCCAGATAGCCAGGGACCGCAACATCCTTTTCCACACCGATGCGGCCCAGTCGACCGGTAAGATTCCTGTCGATGTGAGGCAAATGGGGGTCGACCTGCTCTCCATTGCCGGCCATAAGCTTTACGCACCCAAGGGCGTGGGAGCTTTGTTCATCCGCGAAGGCGTGCACCTGGAGAAGCTTATGCACGGGGCCGACCATGAGCGCAACCTGCGGGCAGGAACAGAAAACGTCATCGAGATTGCCGGTCTTGGCAAGGCTTGTGAAATTGCCGGCAGGGACATGGGAAAAAACGTCGAACAGATGCGCCAAACGCGGGACACCCTGTACGACAGGCTTGCCGCATCGCTGCCAAATATCAGGTGGAACGGCCAGGGAGCCCTTCTTTTACCAAACACCCTGTCCGTCAGTTTTCCGGGTATAGAGGCCAACCTCTTGATAGGCGAGATTGCCGAAAAGGGCGTTGCTGCCTCGGCAGGTGCTGCTTGCCATGCCGACCAGGTGGATGTGTCAGCCGTCCTGCAGGCCATTGGTCTTGATGAGCACCTGGCAATGGGCACTTTGCGTTTTTCGACCGGCAAATACACCACCATACGGGAAATTGAAGACAGTGCCGGCATCATCACCGGGGCAGTCCGGGCCTTGTCATCACCTCAGGAAAAGGTGGAAGGCACAGGCACCCAGGTCAGGCTCACCCGCTACACGCAGGGTATGGGTTGTGCCTGCAAGATGCGCCCCCAGGAACTGGAAAAGATATTGCGTGATGTACCCCTCACCGACGACCCCAACATACTGATCGACACGCGCCATTCGGACGACGCAGCCGTATACCAAGTGGCAGAGGACACGGCCATTGTTCAGACGCTCGACTTTTTCACACCCATCGTCGACGATGCCTATGATTTTGGGGCCATTGCGGCAGCCAATGCACTCAGCGACATTTATGCCATGGGGGCACAACCCCTTTTCGGCCTCAACATAGTGGGTTTCCCTTCCTCACGCCTGCCCTTGGACACCCTACAAAACATCCTTTTGGGTGCCAGGGAGAAAGCCCGGGAGGCAGGCATTGCCATCCTGGGAGGCCATACCATCGACGATCCCGAACCCAAATACGGGATGGTGGTGACCGGCAAGGTGCACCCGGATAAGGTCCTTACCAACGCTGGGGCCCGGGAGGGTGACCTGATTGTACTGACCAAACCCATTGGCACGGGCATTCTCTCGACAGCCGTAAAAAGGGGACTGGCCACCGAAGACCAGAAAAGTACCCTGAACCGCACCATGGCACAGCTCAACCGGGCCGCTGCCGGGGTGACCGCCCGCTTCCCTGTGCACGCCTGCACCGATGTCACCGGCTTCGGCCTGATGGGTCACCTGCACGAGATGACCCTGGCCAGCCAACTCAATGCCGAAATAGAAGCCGGTCTGGTACCCGTCCTACCCGGCACATGGCAACATGCAGGAGCCGGACTCATACCCGGCGGCACCCGCGACAACCTGGATTACCTGGAAAGTGAGCTGGTATGGGACGGACAGATCTCTCAAACGCAAAAACTGATCTTCTGTGATGCCCAGACCTCCGGAGGGTTGCTTTTTGCCATATCGAGCGATGATGAAAAACAGGTGATGGACCAGCTGAAAGCCGCATCCCTGGATGATGCCCGGATCATTGGAAGGTTTACCCGGCAAAATAAAGGTACCATTACCATAAAAAAATAGTCTATGAACCAGTCAAGATGGACACTTAAAAACAAAAAGGCCCTTGTCACAGGGGGCACCAAAGGCATAGGTGCAGCCACGGCCAGAGAACTCATGAGTTTCGGAGCCCGCGTTTGCATCGTATCGAGAACGGCGGAAGACATTGAAAAGATGCAACAGGAATATGGCGAACAGCTCACGGGCATTGTCCAGGACATGAGCCAAAAGGGGGCCGCAGGCAGGGTGATGGCACAGGTGCGTGAAAGATGGGACACCCTGGATATTTTGGTGAACAATGTAGGGATGAACATCCGCAAAAAAACGGTTGAATATTCAGGGCAGGAGTACGAAAAGATCGTGCAGACCAACCTCACCTCCACTTTTGAGCTCAGCCGGCAGGCTTACCCCCTGCTCAGGGAAGCAAAAGAGGCAAATGTGGTCAACATATCCTCGGTCGCAGGCCAAACGCATCTCAGAACAGGCTCCATCTACGGGATGACCAAAGCCGCCTTGCTCCAGTTTACCAGGAACCTTGCCGGCGAATGGGCCGGCGATGACATCCGGGTCAACGCTGTGGCACCATGGTACATCAAAACACCCCTGGCACAAACCGTTTTGAAGGACGAAAAATACTACCGGGAAGTGATCTCCCGGACGCCTTTAAAACGTGTGGGCGATCCGGAAGATGTGGCGTCATTGGTGGCTTTTCTTTGCATGCCGGCTGCCCGCTTCATCACCGGCCAAAGCATCAGCGTTGACGGTGGCTTTACCATCTATGGCTTTTAAAACGCCAGCGGTATGAAGAAAAAACAGGCTCACAGCCAACAGAAAAACATAAACCCTGCACATGGAGCCGTTCAACCCGCCGGGCAAGCCTAACTGTGACCATTGCCCAAGGTATCCATTTATCCGGCTAATGCCCTACTGCAACTTCTGGTCCAGGGTAAAATGGCCCAGCAGGTTGCCAATGGTACCTATCTCGATATAGGTAACCCCGTAGTTGCGGCCAAAATTCCCGGCCGTCACCACCACCTGGTCGTCGTCGGTAAAACCGTATTTGCCTTTAAGTGTTTTGATGGCTTCTTTCAAAAATTCATGGGAGGTGTCGCGGGGACTCATATAATCGGGCACAACGCCATAGCAAAGCTGCAACTCACGCATGGTACGTTTCGAATAGCACTGTGCGTAAACAGGCTTCTGTCCGCGGTAAGCTGCAAGACTCCTGATCGTCTTGCCCGAGGTGGTATCTGAAATCACGGCTTTGGCATCCAGGCGGATGGCTGCCTTAACGGCCGACTTGCACAGGTAGGCCGTCACCTGGTTGTTGATGACCTTGGCTTCTATGTCGTTGAAAGGTTCCTTGCACTGTTCCACCTCTTTGGCCACCCTGGCCATGGTGCGCACCGATTCCACAGGATATTTGCCCGAGGCTGTCTCGCCACTGAGCATCACCGCATCGGTCTTGCTGTATATGGCACTGGCGATGTCATTGACCTCGGCACGGGTGGGCCGTGGGTTCTCTATCATCGAATGAAGCATCTGAGTGGCTATGATCACCGGCTTGCGCCTGTCGATGCAGGTGTTGATCAAGGTGCGTTGTATGCCGGGTATCTTCTCATAGGGTATCTCTATCCCCAGGTCGCCCCTGGCCACCATGATGCCATAGGCCACATCCAGTATCTCGTTGGCATTGTCAACCCCCTGCTGGTTCTCTATCTTGGCAATGATTTTGATGTCGCTGTTGTGCTCATCCAGGATCTTCTGAATGGCCATCACATCCTCTTTGCTGCGGACAAATGAATGGGCTATAAAATCCAGGTCATGTTCAATGGCAAACTGGATGTAGTTGTAATCCTTCTCCGAGAGAGGCGGCTGGCTCAGAAAAACATTGGGCACGTTGACGCTCTTGCGCGATTTGATCATCCCGGTGTTGTTCACCTGGCATATCAGCTGGTTGCCGTCTTTGCCCTTGACAACCAGCTCCAGTTCACCGTCGTCGATAAGGACGGTGCTGCCCACCGGCACATCTTCGGCAAACTTTTCGTAGGTGACACGAATAACCTCCTGGGTGGAAAACTCGGCAGGATTGCCCTCCATGCGCACATCATCGCCCTGCTGGAGCTTGAACTCCTCAGCCGTTTGGGTTGTCCTCACCTCGGGGCCCTTGGTGTCCAGCAACAGGGCAATCTTCTCGGATACCTTCCGGGTGGCCTCCACAACCTTTAAAGTCTGGTCGGGTGTCTGGTGAGCCGTATTCAACCGCACCACGTTCATGCCTTCCTCGTACAATGAGCGGATAAAACCTTCATCGGCGTTACGGTCAGATATGGTGGCTACAATTTTTGTCTTTGGCATAGGGTTATCTTTCCTTTTTTAACGTTTGGATCTTTGAGCGTGTATCAGGCGCAGGGCTTCCAGGGCCAGTCGGTATCCATCCAAACCGAAGCCTACGATCGAACCCTCACACACAGGTGCCAGCAAAGAAGTGTGCCTGAATGATTCACGCTGATAGATATGGGAGATGTGAACCTCCACCACCGGTATATCAATGGCGGCTATGGCATCCCTGATGGAAACAGAAGTATGGGTATAACCCCCGGCATTGATGATCAACCCGTCCGACTCTTTCCCCGACTGCTGAACCTTATCTATGATCTCTCCTTCCCGGTTGGACTGGGAATAGCCCATCGACATATCACGGAAATGGTCCTTCAACAGGTTCAGATAATCTTCCATAGATATCTCCCCGTAAATATCTTTTTCTCTTTTACCAATCAGGTTGAGATTTGGGCCATTGATGATTTGAAATTTCATGGAAGTTTTTTTATTTTGTATATGGCAAAAATAATATATAGCGCATTATTTTGCAGCAATAATTCGTTAAATATTTATGATCACGTGGGAAATTTCCATACAGAAATTTGTGGATTTTTTGCGGCTGGAAAGATCTCTTTCCAACAACTCGATTAGTGCCTACCAGAATGACATCAAGAAACTCAGGGAATACCTGGCAGCCAAGAAGAAGACCATCTCTCCCACCCAGATAGATTTTGAACTGCTGAAAGATTTCCTGCACTGGATCAATGAACTGGGGATGAGCCCCACCACCCAGTCGCGCGTGATATCGGGCATTAAAGCCTTTTTCAAATACCTGATGATTGAAAACTACATCGAAAAAGATCCCACCGAACTGCTCGAATCGCCCCGGATAGGTCGCAAACTGCCTGAAATTCTCACTGTAGAAGAGATAGACAGCATCATGGACGCCATCGACCTGAGTCTGCCCGAGGGGCAAAGGAACAAGGCCATGCTGGAGACCCTCTACAGCTGTGGCCTGAGGGTTTCCGAGCTGATTCAACTGCGCATCTCCAACCTCTATTTCAACAAGGGCTTCATCAGGGTCATCGGCAAAGGCAATAAGGAAAGACTGATACCTATTAGTCAAAAAGCCATCCGGGAGATCAACCATTACCTGCAGGACCGCAAACACCTGCAAATAGAGAGTGGCTGCGGGGATATCCTGTTTCTCAACCGCCGGGGCAAACACCTTACCCGCGTGATGGTCTTCCTTGTGGTCAAAAAGCTGGCCGAAAAGGCGGGCATCACAAAAAACATCAGTCCCCACACCTTCAGGCATTCATTTGCCTCCCACCTGATTGAAGGTGGTGCCGACCTGCGTGCCATCCAGGAGATGCTGGGCCACGAGTCGATCACCACCACGGAAACATACACCCATCTGGACCGCACCTACCTGCGCGAAACCATCATCGAGCACCACCCGCGCTCCTAGGCGGGGGTGTTTCCCTGCTCCAGAAATGCCCTATATTACTTAAGTCCGAGTTTTTCTGCTATCTCATCGGGTATGGCATCCTTGTGCACCATGATGTCCATGGTTTTGTACCTGACATAGGCGTCGGAAGCATACAGATAGCCATCGTGTATGTGGTTGTCGTCGGCCCAGCTGTTCTTGACCCTGAAATAACGGGTGCCGTCCTGGTCTTTGGCGATGCCGGTGATGTGCATGCCATGATCATCAGTGGTGTTCCAGTTGTTGAAAGCTCTCTGGCGCATCTCCTGGGTGATGGTCTTCTCCTGACCCGGCCCGTCGAAATTGTACAGCATGGCTTCCTTCTCTTCCCTGGTCAGCTCCTCCCATTTGGCTTGCTCCGTATCGCTCAGATCTTCAAACTCCCTGTCGGGCACCACGGCTACTCCATTTTTCCAGGAAAAGCCCTTGTCGCTAACATCAGCAGCCCAGGCAATGGAGTATCCCTGTTCGATGGCATTGTACATAACCTCCATAAGTTCGTCAAGGGGCAGGTTGTAAACACGATCGTAAGCCCAGTTATCGGGAACTTCAAGGATAAACTTTGAATAAAAAGGGTGGTGGGTGTAGGAACTTAATTCCACATAGTCGTCGGGATCGATGCCGACATATTCACGGGCAAAAGATTCCGGAGTGTATTGATTGCCCTTGTAGGTGAAAGTCTCAGGTGCCTCCCCCAGGTAGGTGTCCAGCAGACCCTCGAAACCATCGTGCCATACGGGGGTAAGCTCTCCGTTCCTGTTCTTGATCACCTTGTCGACATAACCTTTTAAAACCGCATCCAGCTCGCCATGAACGTGTTTCTCGGTTCCGTATTGGAGACCGGGATAAATTTCCTCTGGCACAATCCCGTTCTCTTTAATCATGTTGGTAACATCATGAAAAGCTCCCCCACCGGCAAAATTCAGGTTGCCATGGAACCGCACATATTTCCTGGCTTTGTCGGAATAGGCGTGGCGTACGATCCACATCTCCGACAAATCAACGGCTTCCTTACCCATGCGCATCATCTCCGATTCCAACAGGGAGATACCGGAGAAACTCCAGCAGGTACCGGAGCGATGCTGATCCTTCACGGAAGTGGCATCAAGGGTTTTAACCGGGGTAAACTCATAGCCGCTCTTCTTGTCAACGTCCTGAGCATAAGTGGCAGAAAAACTGATGATAAAAGCAACAAATAAGATGGAAGTGAATGTGAGTGATCTCATTTTGTCATAATTTTGGTTTGTCTTGCAAATATTATAAAAAAAAGCCAAATCATACGCTCAATAAAAAATATTGTAGAATTAGGGAAAAATGAATAGCTTTGACAGATAAAAACACCTATGTCATTCCAATCCTCAGAACTGATACTAGACCAAAACGGCAAGATATACCACCTGAAACTCAAACCATCGGATGTGGCCAACGATATCCTGCTGGTCGGAGATCCCGGGCGGGTTGACCTGGTGGAAAAATTTCTCGATGAGACGGAGCTGAAAAGGCAAAACCGCGAATTCAAGACGGTCACCGGGTCTTTCAGGGGCAAAAGGCTGAGCATCATCTCCACGGGCATAGGAACCGACAATATTGATATTGTGGTCAATGAGCTGGATGCCTTGAAAAATATTGACCTGGAAACCAGGCAGGTTAAAAGGCAAATGCAAAGTCTCCGGCTGATCAGGCTGGGCACTTCAGGGGCTTTGCAGGAGGACATCCCTTCCGGCTCTTTCCTGGTGACAGAAAAATCGGTTGGTTTCGACAACCTGCTGCAGTTTTATAACATCGCCCGAACGGAAGAATCTTCAGAAATAGAAGGGCAGATGAAGAAGCACTTTGGTTGGCCCCGGGAAACAGCCTACCCTTATGTCATGGATGCTTCCCCCCAACTGCTGGAAAAGATGGATGATCCACAATTCATAAGGGGCATGACCATTTCTGCTCCGGGGTTTTATGGACCACAGGGGAGGAAACTAAGAATTCCCCTTAGCGATGAGGGTTTGAACAATAAAATATACAATTTCAGGTTCGGTAATTTAAGAATCACCAATTATGAAATGGAGAGCTCCGCCATTTATGCGTTGGCCTCCAGTCTGGGACATCAGGCACTCACCGTTTGTGCCATCATAGCCAACAGAAGACGTGGCGACCACCTGCCTGATTATCAAGGAAAAATCAGGGAGTTGATACAAAAGGTACTGGAAAAAATTTAAAATCAAACAACCTTGGCAATCCTGAGCGAAAAAGAAATACAGGCGCTGGTTAAACTGCTGGATGACCCCGATGAACAGGTTTATCAGCAGGTATCCGAACAGTTAAAGAACCAGGGATACGAGGTCATCCCCAAGCTGGAGAGAGCCTGGGAACAATCTTTCAATGAAAACATACAGAGTCGCCTGGAAGGCCTCATACAGGAGATACAACTGGATTCTGCCAGCTCCAACCTGGGCAGGTGGGTGAGAGAAGGCAGTGAAGATCTTTTCGAGGGGGCCTTCCTGGTAGCCAAGCACCAGTATCCCGAACTCAGTTCAGAATATTACCGCAAAAAACTGGAAGAGATCAGGAAGGACATCTGGCTCGAGCTCAACGAAAACCTCACCGCCCTGGAGAAAGTAAGGATCATCAACCATGTCTTTTTTAAGATCTATGGCTTCTCCAGCAACGCCGCCAATTTCTATGCCCCACAGAACAACTACATCAACCATGTGCTGGAGACCAAGAAAGGCAATCCCATCACCCTTTCCATCCTCTACTCTTCGCTTGCCAGGATGCTGGACATCCCCATATATGGGGTTAACCTCCCCAAAAATTTTATCGTGGCCTACCTGAATGAGTATACAACAAGCGAAGATCCACAAAACCAGGTATTGTTCTATATTAACCCGTTTAATAAAGGTGCAATCCTGGGCAAAAAGGAGATTGATTATTTTATCAAACAGCAGGAACTAAAACCCAAAAAAGAGTTTTATCTCCCTGCCTCCAATCCTGAAATCATCCAACGTTTAATTAATAACCTGATTTATTCCTATGACCGACTCGGCTATCCAGACAAAATTGAAGAATTAAGCCAGCTGTACAGAGTTTTACTGGAAAACATGAAATAGATCTATAGACCAATAAAGCCCATATGAATTTTATTAAATTTGCTGACAGATAGTAAAAGCTATTATGAAACTTAACTTAAAT
>CAJXLE010000051.1 GCA_913055895.1 uncultured Bacteroidota bacterium
ACCTTAATCCAGGGCACCTTCACCAACCTGAAATACTTCACCAACCAAATCATCTCCACCAACCGGGAGATCTTCACACCAGGACTCCTTCACACCAGGACTCCCTCTTCACAACCAGGCTACTTTCACCTGTAAAAACTTCTCCTGCCGGGGATCCCCTGTAATCAATAAACTGCTAAACCACATTCCCGGAAGAAAAACACACATGTGCCATAAAGATAAGAAAAATGATGGAGCTAATAATCCACCACCTGAGGCGGTTCGGGCGTATAACCCCGCGGATTGTAGGTTTTCTCGCCAGAAAGATTGAACAAAAAGCGCTGGTTGGCCGAAAGACTGGGATAAAAGCCCAGTCTGACCTGGAAGGTGTTGAAGATAAAATTTTCATTGCGAAGGCGCATGCCAAAACCAAAACCGCCTTGTAAAGGGTTGTTCAGGATGAAACGATCCTCTGATCCCAGGAAGCCAACATCCAAAAAACCATACAGTGCAAGCCTGAAGCCGTAGTAGTAGATGTCCGTAAACCCCACCGTTTCCGTTTTAAGAACCATCTTTTTGTTACCAAGCAGCCTGCCGTTGGGAAACCCCCTTATGTCACGGCTCTTGTCAAACGACAACCCCTCCTCCGGAAAACGCCTGATGCCCCTGGTGTAATCCAGGCTGATGAACTGTCGAACCTTCAGGTCGTTGATGGAAAAAAGCTTGCTGATGTAATCCGTCTCGACCCGGATGGCCCCCTGTTCAAACCTGTCCTGGTAAAAAAATCCTCCGGCCCGGATCCCGGCCGATAAATAGCCAAAGTTGCGAATGAACTCCCCGTGCTTGACATGCAAGCCCGAATAAAACCTGCGGAAAAACTGGTCGTTCTCCCAGCCAAAAGTATAACTGAACAGGTCGCCCACCGGTATGTCCTCTGTGCGACCAAAACCATAAACCAGCGTACTCTTGTAAAAATTCTCCCGTGAAAAACTCACCTTGCCCAGCAACATCTGGTTGTCGTGGAAACGATAATTATACCTTTCTGTCACCTCCGGATTCTCATAATACCTGTCATTGCGGTACCTGGCAGAGATCACAAGCCGGTTGCGGTCCGCGAAAAAGCCACCGCCCAGGTCCAACGGGAAGGCATAACCATACCAGAAATCATGGTTGATATAATCCAACCGTGCCCGCTGGAAAACGGTGTCCTGCTGGACGATGTTTTTGCGGGTTTTGGTGCGAAAAACACTCATCCCCCCTGCCATCCGGGTTTTATAAGAATACAGCCTGCGGTTCAACTCGATGCCGTAACGGTGGTCCTGGAAGGCATTCAGGTAATAAAGACGGCCATCGATGAAAGTGCCCTGGATGTTGTTGACCTTGTAAAACGTTTCAATGCCGGGATTCGAAGGCTTAAAGAAATCAAAGATCAGGTTGCCCTGCCAGTTGTGGCCAATGCCCAGGAAATTGTTGTCAAACAGCTGGACCTCCCCCGCATTGATGCTCTGCAGGTTCACATCAAAACCCTTCGACCACAGGTCCTGTGTAAGTACCACCACATCCACCGAATCGTTTTCTTCTCCCACCGGGTTGACGACAAAGCGTGCATCTTTGATATATTGCAGGTTTCTCAAAATACGCCCGTTGTCTTTCAACAAGCCAGGATCGAGGGCATCACCTTCCCGGAAAAGAAGGTTCTCACGTATAATCGACTGGTGGGTGGGCACATGCACCCAGTTGCCTACATCTTCATACCATTGCTCTCCTGCTGATGATGTATCATCCATAAGGCCGCGGAAAACATCCACCTGGCGAAAATGGATGCGGCGTATGGGTTTGCCCCGGTGCGCCTTATAGGGGGTTGTATATTTGTCAACGGAACGTCTCCCGGAAATGGAAGTATCGGCCTCTCCCTTCATCAGAAAATCGTAAAGCAAACCGGTCAGGTAATTGCGGTCGGCCATCTGTCGCAAACTGTCATAAAAAGCCTGGCTGTTCTGAAACGATTCACTGGAAACCTCAAACCGAACAGAATCCCCCGTAAGGGTCGAATCGGAATAGTAAAACACGGGCGGGCCCTTACCGCTGCTCTCATGATGGCCTTCACCCTGTCCTTGTGCACGGAGTCCGGTCAGGACAAGCACCAATAGCCACACTGAAAAAAAACAAAAAGCTTTTGACAGCATCATATGATCCCCTCCTCTGTGAAACACATCAGGGTACCCGTCCTATAAATGACGAAATACAAGCATCCATTCATATCCAGGTTTTTAAACCCGTGCTTTTGTTCCAAAGATAAAAAAATCCTGTCAGCAGTGTGCCGACAGGACTTTTTTTGCTCAAAACAACGCCTTGATGCTCAATAAAGAGCGTAATGATTCGCAAATACTGATCGCTGGGTTATTCAGAAATACCCAATACATCTTTACCCTGTTTAAAACGGATGTCCCTGGGAATGCCCTCCTCCGAGAGCCTGTCCAGATCGTTTTGCAGGGTCTCGCCAACTTTACCCTTCTGGTTGACCATCTTACGGGCCGCCTCATAATCGCCTTCACCTTGCATGACCAGGATCTTCTCGCCCAGCTCATTCATGGCTTGGGTCATCTTATCAAAATCTACCTTGTAGGTGCCGGTCTCCGAATCCCTGGTGAAAGCCCCCTTATCCTTGAAATAGTTGAAACGCATCATGTTGGCTTTGCCATGGCTGCTGGCAGCACCAAAACGGATGGACCGGAAGATGCTGGCCATAAAAGTGACATAATTGTCCTTGAGCTCTTTGTCATCCAGCTCACCCATCTCAGCCAGCTGTTTGACCAGGTACAACCCGATGATGTCGGCTTTGCTTTCTTCTACCGGACTGTAATATTCCTTCAGGGCATTGCGCACGGTGCCCTTGTCGTTGATGGTCTCCTTGATGCCCAACCCATGCGCCACTTCATGAAACATGGTGTTCTCAAAGAAAGCATCAAACTTGATGTATTTTCTCTGTTCCTTATCCATCAGAACATTGCTGATGGGTACCAGTATCTTTTCAAACTTATGACGCATGGCATTTTTAAGCTGCAACTTGCGGGTACCCTTCTCCACCTGGACGCGTTCGTCGTTGGGCAGGTTGATGGCAATGGTCTTGCTGCCGGCATTGCAATCGCCCGCATAGTAAACCGCCTGGTAAACACCCAGGTCCGACCCGGAGCCGGGCATCTCCTGTTTGTATTTTTCGGCTACAGGAAGACTCCTCTGCAGTTCGGGCATCAGTTTGTTGAACTTATTGAGTTTTTCCGACCATTCACGGTCTTTAAGCAAGAGAAAAGCCTCATGGGCGGCTTTGTATCCAAAGAGGTTGTCCTCGTAAGTCTCTATCGGACCAACCACAAAATCAATGTCGTTGTCTTTCACATCCATCCAGGCCATGTCGGAGGCCAGGTAATCGTCCGACAACAAAGCCTCTGCACGGAGGTTGAGATATTTTCTGAAGCTCTCATTCTCAGCAAGCTTGGCGGCCTCCCTTAACAAACCGGCAGCCTGCGTGGTCTTTTGCTCATAGGCTTCATGGTAGTATACCGTCCTCAGATTGCCTTCCTCATCCCTCCTGATCAGGGTATAAAGACTTGTCTTGTCTTCAGAATCAAAATTTTTGAACCCCTTCTTGGTCATGTCCTCGGGGTAAAAGTTGGCACCCTCCGGCTTGGGGCCATATCCCTCAATAAATGGCTGGTTCTCATTGAGGCGTTCCCAGGGACCGTAATTGATCTTCACAAAGGTCCTCAGATCCTTTGTCTCTATGCGATCCAACAGTTCGCCCTTTTCCCCGAAAGCTTGTTTCCAGAAAATATCATCCATGATCCTGGCGGCATCAATAAGATGTGTCATCATCTCCTTCTGATCCTCCGAGAGATGGCTGATGTCGGCATCCAGCCTGACTTCTTTGAACTCTTTTACTTTCTGGTCGATCTTGGTCATGGGAAGGGTGGTGAGGCTATCATCCCCTTTTTTGGATCCACAACCCCCAATGACGAAGGCTGCTAACAAAATACTCAGGGCACTCAGAATCTTGGTTTTCATAGCGAGTCGGTTTTTAGTGGATTATTATAAATAGTGGTATTGGGTCTTCTGCCATGACTTGTAATGAAAAACTGCCACCACGTTAATATGAGGCCGGGTTTATCAATCACAAGTGATGTCCGCTCGATCATTCACAATTATTCGGTTGAAATATTAAAGATACGAACAAATATATAAGTTTGAAGAAACGGTGTTAAAAATTTTTATCCTTAATTTACAACCTAACCATCATAATTACGTTAGCAAAAGAAAGAATTGCACAGCCAGATGGATAAACACAAGGAAGAACAGCTGCTTTACCGGATAAGCGAACTTATAAAAGAAAACAAAGAGTTGACCAGTCAACTCAAAGAAATTTCCAATGAAAAACATCAGCTGGGCAAAGAACGGGAAAGGCTGGAAGGCATCCTTACCCAGGTGGCCCCTGAATCGCTGCCCAAAGACCTGCAGCACGGGGGTAAGAGCCGCACCCTTAAGTTCGAGATGGCCACAGTGTTGTATGCCGACCTGCAGGGCATCAGGAAAATCTCACGCGAAGAAGCCTCCTATGACATCGTCGACGAACTGGACAACATCTTCCTGGAATTCAACAAAATTGCCAAAAAATATAAGATAGAGAAAATCAAGACCATTGGAGATGCCTACATGTGCGCTGGCGGTGTTCCCGAAAAGAATATCACCAACCCCATCGATGTGGTGCTGGCCGCCCTGGAGATGCAGGACTATATGCTCTCACTGAAAGAAAAATATGAAGCACAGGACCGGCATTTCTGGGATTTTAGGATAGGTATCCACACCGGCCCCGTCACGGCAAACTTTTACGGAAGAAAAAAGCTTTCCTACGACCTGAAAGGCGACACGGTCCACATCGCCACCCGAATCGCATCTGCCAGCGATTTCTGCGAGATCAACGCATCCATCATGACCTATGAGTTGATCAAGCAATATTTCAATTGCGACTACAACGGGAAAATACCGGTCAAATATAAGGGAAACCTGGACATTTTACGGGTTAAGAAGATCAAGCCCGCTTACGCCGTCAACCGGAGAACCGGACGCGAGCCCAACCAAATCTTCATGACCAAATACCTGTTGCGTCAGTTCACCGACCTGCAGGAGATCATCCTCGACCGGCTTGAGAATGAACTGCCAGCCTACCTCTACTATCACAATGTAAAGCATACCATTGATGTGGTCAACCAGGTGGAGCTCATCGGGTATGGTGAAGGCGTTGACGATGAGGCCATACTGCTGCTGAAGACAGCCGCCCTTTTCCATGATGCCGGCCACATCATAGGGTACGACAACCATGAGTTTTATGGCACCCAGCTGGCCAAGGAATATCTGCCGAAGTTCCAGTACAATCAGGATCAGATTGACCGCATCTGCGATCTGATCATGGCCACACAGATTCCTCCCAACCCCCGCAACCTGCTGGAAAAGATCATGTGTGATGCCGACCTCGATTACCTGGGGCGGAGCGATTTTATCCCCGTCTCCAACACCCTGTACGAAGAACTCAAAGAGCAGGATAAAATAGGCGACCTGAACCAATGGAACAGGATGCAGCTTAAGTTCATCTCCCACCACCAGTATTTCACCCAGACAGCCATCAACCTCAGGGAAGTAAACAAGCAAAAACAAATAGAGCGCATCAGATCGCTGATCGACAACCACGAGGATCAGAGCGATATGTGACAGGCATTGTCCGGCCTGGCGCCACCACCATAAAAGTCCCGTTGCAATAGATCAAACCGGCCAAAAAGGCCCTTTCCCCGACCCCGTATCCATGTTCGGGGAATGGGGAGTCCGGATCACTCCTTTCCCAAAATCTTTATCTGGGTTCTCCTGTTACGCGCCCTGCCTTCGGCCGTAGTATTGGGGGCCATGGGCCTGCTTTCTCCATATCCTTTATATTCCAGGCGCTTTCTATCTATGCCTTTCCCAACCAGGTACTCATAAACCGAACGGGCGCGTTTGTGCGACAATTCACGATTATACGCCCTGGTGCCGATGCTGTCGGTATGGCCCGATATCTCAATGCGAAGGCCACTGTTCTGCGAGAGAAAACTGTAGAGTTTGTTCAGCTCCAGTTTGGATTCACGCTCCAGCCGGAATGAGTCGGTCTCAAAAAAGACGTTGCGCAAAACGATCTTTCGCCCGGTCTCAATGGGTTGCAGCGGAACATCCTTTTCATAGGGCTCTTCAATACGGTGTAAACCCCGCAGTGTGAAATGATCGGAATAAAACAGGTACCCCTCACTGGACACGTTCAACAGGTAATTGTTGTTGGTGGGAATGCACACAAGAAACCTGCCGGTCTGGGAATCGGAATAACTCTCCATGATCACCCGGCCGCTGTCAAGCGAGGTCAGCTCAAACCGGGCCCTTAAAGGCTCCCTGGTCTTGGCATCATACACCCGTCCACTTATATAAGAGCTGGGTACAGGCCTGGCCTGCTCCGGCAACTGAAAGGAATAGAGATCACGGTTCTTGCGGTCTTCACGGTTGCTGGCATAATAGGCCCTGGTGCCGGGAGCATTGACAATCAACCCAAACTCATCGTTGTGCGTATTGATGGGATAACCCAGGTTCTCAGGGTGGCTCCACTCGTTCTTTTTGGCCTGCCCCTGTTTTTGCGACCTGAAAAGATCGAGGCCTCCCATGCCCATCCATCCCTGGGATGCAAAATAGAGGGTGCGGTTGTCCATATGTATGAAAGGGGCCATCTCATCCTGGGAAGTGTTGATGCTGTCACCCAGGTTGAGCGGCTTCGACCATTCGCCATTCTCCTTGCGGCGGGATAACCACAGATCCTTCTTTCCCTTGCCCCCGTCGCGGTTGCTGGCAAAATAAAGGGTGCTGCCATCAGGTGAAATGGAAGGCTGCGACTCCCAGTGTTCGGTATTCACAGGCTTGCCAAGGTTTTTGGGCTTGCTCCACCCCTCCTCCTTACGGGTGGAGACGTAGATGTCACATCCCCCTTCACCACCCGACTGGTTGCAGGCGCTGAAATACATAGCCTGCCCGTCGGCCGAGAGGCTCTGGGCACCTTCATTCTTCTTGGTGTTGATGGGTTTGCCCAGACTCTCCGCCCGGCTCCATCCGGTGTCGCCCTTGCGGGAGATGAAAAAATCCTCCTGCTCGGTCGACATCATCGACTTTAAAAAATCACGACGCTTCTTGTCCATGCCTTCCATCGTCTTCTCCATCTCATCCAGGTCCTCCCGGGGTATCAGGCGGGTGAAAACAAGAGTGCCCCCATCGGCAGTGATGGAAGGCCAGTATTCATGAAAACGGCTGTTGACCTTATCCCCGAGACTGGAAGGAGAAAAGGGTACCGGGTTGCTTTTCTGTTTCAGGGCAAACCGACATGCCTCAATGCCTTGCTCTGCCTGCTTTTCTTTGATGGTACCCGTATCCTCCCGGTCGCGGTAACGCCTGAAATGAGCCATGGCCTGTTCATACTGACCCGTATTGAACTCCAGCTCAGCAGTATTGAACAACAGCCGGGGATAAAAAGAGGGATCCATATCTATGGCTGTCCGGTAAAGATCAACAGCCTTTATAAGCTCATCCTGTTCCTCATAGATCTGCCCCTTCAAAATATAAGCCTCGATGAAATCCTTATCGGCCTGAAGGGCCTCGTTGACAAGCTCCAGTGCTTTCTGGTGATCGCGCATGCGGTAATTCTGCAAGGCTTCCTTTATGGCCTTCTCCGCCTTTTGCGAATCAGTGGTATACTCCCGCTGGGCATGGGCTGAGACAACCAGCAGGGACAAAAAGATGAAAATGAAGACGGTGCGTAAAATCGACATTATGATTATATTGTTTCAGGGTATGTGCATGAATTTATGGGCCTGCAGGGAAACCTGCCAACGGGGATGCTGTTTGACATAATCGGTGATGGGACCAATAAGGTCCCTGTAGCGGCTCCACTCCGGCTGAAGATACAGCATGGTGGCCTTCCCTACACGGGAAGCAGCCTCCTCGGCCCACTGAAAATCAGCATGATCAAATATGATCACCTTCAACTCATCGGCTCTCCTGTAAAAGACATCCTCCGGGGGACTCTCACACTTGGGTGAAAGACAGACCCAGTCCCATTGCCCCGTGAGCTCACCCGTCCCGGCGGTCTCCAGGTAGGTGGCCATACCCCGGTCCTTCAGCTTTCGACACAAGAACCCCAGATCATAAAGGCTCGGCTCTCCACCGGTAACCACGATCGAACGTGCAGGCGTCTGCTCTACCTCTGCAACGATATCCTCCACCGAAACCAGGGGATGAACATCGGGCTCCCACGTGACTTTCGAATCGCACCAGTGACAGCCTATATCACACCCGCCTATGCGAATGAAATAAGCCGCCTTGCCGGTGTGAAAACCTTCTCCCTGGATGGAATAGAAAGCTTCCACCAGGGGAAGCTTCAAACCATCACTGTATTCCTGTTCTTTTGATGCTCCCACCATTTGATCATCCTGATCCACGATCCAAAATTAATGCATTTTTTTCGATTACAACATACCCCCCTTAGCGGTCCGCTAAGGGGTCCGCTAAGGGGTCCGCAACCCCCACATAAAGAGCCGATTAAGACTGATTAGGATGCGGAGGTATAAATCAGATCATTTCTCGTCCCATATCCTTGTCACCCCTGCCCGAAAGGTTGATGATGCTTACCTGGTCAGTGCGCTCGCGCATCATATCCATGGCCAGGGCTACGGCGTGCGACGACTCAATGGCCGGTATGATGCCCTCAAGCATCGAGAGCTTGCGAAATGCACCAATGGCCTGCTGATCGGTCACACAATAATACTGAGCCCTTCCGGAATCCTTCAGGTAGGCGTGTTCGGGGCCCACCCCCGGATAATCAAGCCCGGCTGCCATGGAATAGGTGTCGACGGCATTGTTGTCGGGATCAACCAGGCAATAGGAATAGGTGCCCTGGAAGACAAGCGGACTGCCCATGACCAGAGTGGAGGCGGTCTTATAAAGCAGTTCTCCTTCGCCACCGCCTTCAGCCGAATAGATGTTTACCGTCTCATCATCGAGAAATGCCGAATAAAGGCCTATGGCATTGGATCCGCCGCCCACGCAGGCAAACAGGTTATCCGGCAACCTGTTCTCGGTCTCCAGTATCTGCCGCCGGGCTTCCTGTCCGATCACCTGCTGAAAATACCGCACAATAGAAGGATAAGGATGGGGACCAACGGCCGATCCCAGCAAATAAAACACGTCGGGATGCTTCACATAATACTCCAGCGCCACATTGATGGCATCCTTCAGGGTGGCTGTGCCCTGCTCGGTGGTAACCACCTCGGCTCCCAGGATCTTCATACGGTAAACATTGACCTGTTGCCGCTCAGCATCTTTCTGGCCCATAAAAACCTTGCATTTCATACCCATCAGGGCAGCCGCTGTTGCCGTGGCCACACCGTGCTGACCCGCACCGGTCTCAGCTATCACCTCGGTGGCCCCCATATGCTTGGCCAAAAGGATCTGTCCCACGGTGTTGTTGATCTTGTGGGCCCCGGTATGGTTCAAATCCTCCCGCTTCAGATATATCCTGGAGTTGACCTCCTTCGACAGACGCTCTGCATAATACAGGGGCGAAGGCCTGCCTATGTACTGACGGAAATAATAGTTGACCTCACCGACAAACTGGCGGTCGTTTTTTAACTGCTCGAACTGTTCGGCCAGGTATTCCAGCTTGCCTTTCAGGACATCGGGAACGTACATGCCCCCGTAGGGGCCGAAAAATCCATTCTGATAAGCTTCCTTGGTGTAAGTTCGTTTTACTTGCTGCGATTTTTGCGTTTGCTGTGCTTGTTGTTGTGAGTTGGCTGTATTTTCCATGACTTTATATTTTTTATGATTTTAGATTTTCTGTCATCTGTTTGTTGTTGTCTTTTGCTTACTGCTTTTTTGAATTGCAATGCATGTGATGGCCCAACTTTCATGACCACAAAGGCCCCTGCCTGATCAATTGCGCCAGGGAAACTGTATGCGCCTCCACCATATGCTGATTTGTCTGTTCATGGTTACCAATATTTGATATTTTCAGGACTTAGGGACCCGCTAAGGGGTCCGCTAAGGGGTCCGCTAAGGGGACCGCTAAGGGGTCCCCTTAGCGGGGGTGATTGAAAACCAAAAAAAAAGCCGCAGGCGTTTACCTGCGGCTTTTTTTGATTTATACGTAGCTATCTCAGGATCAACGACTTTTCAGCGATTGAAAATCATAATGCCACCACCAGTTTCTATGTTGCCCTGAGAAATGCATGTCTGTCAAGTACTTTATTATTTGATGTCGCTTGCAGCGACCGTTTATTTCAGCTACAAATATATGCATTATTTTGTTTTTTGCAAGGGGGAAAACAGAGAAAGCCTGTAAGGGCCAAAAAGACAATCATTTTATTTATAACCAATCAAAATAGTGAAAGTTTTATTATATTCGGGCAAACAATTAAAAAAAACACATTATGGAAGACATCAAGAAGTATATTGAAGACAACAAGCAGCGTTTTTTGGATGAGCTGTTTGAGTTGATACGCATCCCTTCGATCAGCTCAGAGCAAAAGCACAAGGATGACATGAAAAAGATGGCCGGGGCCCTCAAGCAGAAATTGCTGGATGCGGGTGCCGACAAGGCCGATGTCATGCCCACGGATGGCAACCCCGTGGTATATGCAGAAAAGATGGTAGATTCATCTAAGCCCACCGTGCTGGTATATGGTCACTATGATGTCATGCCTGTGGATCCGATCGACAAATGGGATTCCCAACCCTTTGAGCCTGAAATCCGTGATGGCAAGATATATGCGCGTGGAGCGGATGACGACAAGGGTCAATCCTTCATGCACATCAAGGCATTTGAATACCTGACCAGCAGTGGCAAGCTGGACTGCAACGTCAAGTTTATGATGGAAGGTGAAGAAGAGATAGGCTCGCCCAGCCTGGGCAAATTCTGTGAACAGAACAAGGATATGCTCAAGGCCGACACCATCCTGGTCTCCGATACCAGCATGCTGAGCCCGGAGAATCCCTCCATCACCACCGGTCTGCGTGGACTGGCTTATATGGAAGTACAGGTAACCGGTCCCAACCGCGACCTCCACTCGGGCATCTTTGGCGGTGCAGTTGCCAACCCCGCCAACAAGCTGGCCGAGATGATAGCCAAGCTCAAAGACGATCACAACAGGGTCACCATTCCCGGTTTCTATGACGATGTCATTGAGGTAAGTGATGAAGAAAGGAAGGAGATGGGCAAAGCTCCGTTCAACCTGGAGGAATACAAGAAATCGCTTGACATTGAAGAAGTAGACGGTGAGGCCGGCTTCACAACCATGGAAAGAACAGGCATACGTCCCTCCCTCGATGTCAATGGCATGTGGAGCGGCTATACCGGGGAAGGAGCCAAGACTGTACTGCCCGCAACCGCCGGAGCGAAGATATCCATGCGGCTGGTGCCCAACCAGGATCATAAAAAAATTGCCCGCATGTTCGAAGACTATTTCAAATCGCTTGCCCCCAAGTCGGTGAAGGTAGAGGTTAAAGAACTTCATGGCGGCCAGGGTTATGTCTCGCCCATCGACATGCCTGCTTACAAGGCAGCCAGCACTGCCATGGAAAAAAGCCTTGGCAAACGACCCATTCCGATCCGAAGCGGTGGCAGCATACCCATCATCTCCACTTTTGAAAGGACTTTGGGAACCAAATCGATCTTACTGGGCTTTGGTCTGGAATCCGACGCCATCCACTCGCCCAACGAGAACTATCCGCTGGATCAGTTCTACAGTGGCATAGAGACCATCATCCATTTCTATGAAGAATATGCCAAACTGAATCAATAAGGTTGAGCTCCTTTATCTTAAAAAAAGCCTGCATTGGATGCAGGCTTTTTTTATTGCCCCCCCCCTTCAAAAAAACAAGGGTTCAACAAAAAAATATACCTGTATACCAAAATTACCCTTAATTTTTTAGGGGTATTTCAAAAAATATGTCTATTTTTGCACAACAACCCTTTTAAATTTTTAATGTATGTCAACCATTCGATTCAAAGCCACAGAAGAAGTTATGAAGCGCACACCGGTCCATGTGGATCTGCCTTCAGTAAAAACCTCCCGTTATTTTGGGGAAGACGTATTCGACACCCAAAAAATGCAGGAGTATTTGTCGAGGGAGGCTTATGAAAATGTACTGCAGGCCATTGACCAGGGAGTCAAGATTGATCGAAAATATGCCAACCAGGTGGCATCAGGCATGAAGGCATGGGCCGTTGACAGGGGAGCCACCCATTACACCCACTGGTTTCACCCTTTGACGGGAACCACTGCCGAGAAGCACGATGCTTTCTTTGAGCCTGCAGAAAATGGAGGCATCATTGAAAATTTTCAGGGGGAAATGCTGGTTCAACAGGAAAGTGATGCATCGAGCTTTCCCAGCGGAGGACTGAGAAACACATTCGAAGCCCGCGGATACACTGCCTGGGACCCTTCTTCACCGGCTTTTGTATATGGCAGGACACTCTGCATCCCCACCATCTTTGTCTCATATAACGGAGAGGCCCTGGATTATAAAACCCCGCTGATCAAGTCGCTTAATTATATCGACAAAGCGGCAACAGATGTATGTCAGTATTTTGACAAAAGCGTTAACAAGGTGAACATCACCCTGGGATGGGAGCAGGAATATTTCCTGATCGATGAGTCGTATTACAACACCCGGCCCGACCTTTACCTGACAGGACGCACGCTGATAGGACATGCCTCGGCCAAAGACCAGCAGCTGAGTGATCATTATTTCGGGGCTTTGACCGACCGGGTGAAAAGCTTCATGCGCGATTTCGAGATTGAAGCTTACAAGCTGGGTGTTCCCATGAAGACGCGCCACAATGAAGTGGCTCCCAATCAGTTTGAATGTGCGCCCCGTTTTGAGGAGGCCAACCTGGCTGTCGACCACAACCAGATGCTGATGACCCTAATGCAAAAGGTGGCCAAGAAACACCATTTCAGGGTGCTGCTCCATGAGAAGCCTTTCAAGGGCATCAACGGCTCGGGCAAACACAACAACTGGTCGCTGCTGACCAACACGGGGGTCAACCTCCTCTCGCCGGGCAAGACCCCCAAGAGCAACCTGCAGTTCCTCACCTTCCTGGTCAACATCATCCGGGCGGTATATGAGCATGCCGACCTGCTACGGGCCAGCATAGCCTTCACAGGCAATGAGCACCGCCTGGGAGCCAATGAGGCACCGCCCTCTATCATATCCGTGTTCATAGGGGCCCAGCTTACCAAGATGCTCAATGAGCTGGAGCAAAGGGTGGATGACACCACGAAGATGACACCGGAGGAGAAGAGCGAGCTCAAGCTCGACATAGGGAAGATCCCCGAGATCCTGCTCGACAATACCGACCGCAACCGTACCTCACCCTTCGCCTTCACCGGCAACAGGTTTGAGTTCAGGGCTGTCGGCTCTTCGGCCAATGTGGCCTCCCCCATGATCGTTCTCAACACGGCTGTTGCCAACCAGCTGAACAGCTTCAAAAAGGAGGTGGACGAGCTGATTCAGTCAGAAAACATCAAAAAGGACGAGGCCATCCTGCGGGTCATCAAGCAATACATTATCGAGTCGAGGGACATCCGCTTTGAAGGCGACGGATACAGCCAGGAGTGGATTGAAGAAGCCAAAAGACGGGGGCTTACAAACATAGGGTCGATCCCGGGCTCCCTTGAAGCCCTGCTCTCGTCCAAAACGACCGACCTGATGCGCACCAACAACATACTCAATGAGAGGGAGTTGAAGGCACGCCAGGAGATCAGCCTTGAGACCTATACCAAACGAACACAGATCGAAGCAAGGATACTGGGTGACCTGGCCATGAACCACATCCTGCCCACGGCCCTTAAATACCAGAATCAGCTGTTGGACAACGTCAGGGGTCTCAAAGAGATATACCCCGAGGAACAGTACAAGGTCATGGCCCACCATCAGCTGGACACCATTGAAAAGATTGGCCGCCATGTCAATACCATCCGGGAAAATGTGCTGGAGATGATCAATGAACGCAAGAAAGCCAACAAACTGGGAAATATGGGGGACAAGGCCTATGCATATGAAAAGCAGGTTTCTTCATATTTTGAACCCATCCGCTATCACACCGACAAACTGGAAATGATCGTGGATGATGAGCTATGGCCCTTCCCAAAATACAGGGAAATGTTATTTACCCGTTGATGAGTTTTGCGGGGCAACTTTTTTATTTTCAGTAAAAATATTTACATTTACGCAACGAATAAATTTGTTGTGTCGATAAAACAACACTTTCGCGGCTTTTACGTTATGTAGAGGTTGTTTTATCCTGAAAATAAAAATCACCCGACATGAGAATCCAATATCTCCTTCTCCTGCTTTTGGTCCTGGGTTTATTTGGAAAAGCCCAGGCTCAAATGCGGTTTTTCAACGAGGCTGAAAATGTCTACAAGGCCGGGCAATACTATAAGGCGGTGGATATGTACCGCAACGCCTATGATAAGATCCAGGGGAGTGAGATCAAAGGCGAGATTGTATTCAAGATCGCCGAATGTTACAGAAAAACAGGACAGCCGCGAAAAGCCGAGCTATGGTACAACAAGGCCATCTCCAAGGAGTATGACAACCCGATGATTTATCTCTATCACGCCAATGCGCTGAAGACGAATGAAAAGTTCGACGAAGCCATTGAAAACTATAAGGAATACAAAAAGCTCAAACCCGATGACCCCAGGGGTCAAATGGGAATAGAATCCTGCCGCAAAGCCAAGCAATGGATGGAAAACCCCAATGGCTACAAAGTCTCACGCCTTCGCTACATGAATTCAACCGAGGATGATTTTGCCCCCGCCTATTCAAAAGCCGAATACAATGAGATCTATTTCACTTCTGCACGCGAGGAAGCCAACGGAGATGAACAAAACGGGGCCACCGGACAGCCCTTCACCGACATTTTCTACTCACAGCAGGACATGTCGGGCAAGTGGAGCGACCCCGAACCCATCACCAACCGGGTGAACACCGAAGTGGAAGAAGGTGCACCCGCTTTCACCGGCGATTACAACACCATGTATTTCACCCGGTGTGAGGTGGACCGCAAGAAAAAGCTGGGCTGTAAGATCTATCGTACGGTGAAGGACAACGGCGAATGGGAAAAAGCCGAACCCCTGACCCTGGCCCCCGACAGCATGGTGGTGGCCCACCCCACCATCACCGACGATGGTTCAACCCTTTATTTTGTATCCAACATCGACGGGGGTTATGGCGGAATGGACATATGGAAGGTGAACCGAAAGGGAGAGCAGGGATGGAGTGCCCCGGTTAACCTGGGCAGCAAGGTCAACACCCCGGGCAACGAGATGTTCCCTTTCATCCATCCCGATGGCACCCTCTATTTTTCCTCCGACTACCACCTGGGCATGGGCGGACTGGACATCTTCAAAGCCACGCCAAAGCCCAATGGAAGCTACCAGGTCTCCAACATGCGGTATCCCATCAACTCCACCCACGATGACTTTGGCATCATCTTCGAATCAGAAAAGGAACGCGGCCATTTTAGTTCGGCCCGGGAAGGGGACGATGAGATATTCTCCTTTGTGCTGCCTCCCCTGAAATTCAGTGTAGAAGGCACTGTCCTGGACAAGAAAAGCGAAGACCCCCTCCAGAACGCCACGGTTAAACTGGTGGGCAGCGACGGGATGACCATGAGCTCAAAAACCGGGGAAGACGGAAAGTTCAAGTTTATGCTTCGTCCGGAAACCGATTACGTTTTCGTTGCCTCCAAAGAAAAATACCTGACCAACAAGGGCAAAGCTTCCACCCAGGGCCTGGAGGAGAGCAAGACTTTCAAGCGCGAAATCCCCTTGTCGTCGATTGAAGAACCCATCGAACTTCCCAACATATTCTACGACTTCAACGAATGGAGCCTGCGCGCTGAGTCCAAGGATGCCCTGAACCGCCTGGTCGAGACCCTCAACGACAACCCTAGGGTGGTGATCGAGTTGAGGGCCCACACCGACTTCAGGGGAAAACACTGGTTCAACGTCGAGCTGTCAACCAAAAGGGCAGAATCGGTAGTCAACTACCTCATCGAACACGGCATTGATTCCGAGCGCCTGCGGGCCAAAGGTTTCGCCGCCACCCAGCCCAAGCAGGTGGGACCCAAGCTGGCGGCCAGGCATGATTTCCTGGAGGAGGGTGAGGTGCTGACCGAGGCATTCATCAAGAACCTGGAAACCGAGGAACAGAGAGAAACTGCACATCAGATCAACCGAAGAACCGAATTCAAAGTCATCGCAACCGATTTTGAACCCTAAACCAAAACCGGCGATGGGTCGCAGCAAAAAGATACCATTTTGCTGTTTTTATCCATTTTGAATTCGTATTTTTGTCGATCCCAAAAAGCCAGCTGCGGATCATGACGAAACAATCCAGGTATGACCAGCGGGGCGTTTCAGCCTCGAAAGAAGATGTTCACCAGTCCATACAACATCTAGACAAAGGTCTTTTCCCAAAGGCTTTCTGCAAGGTCAACCCCGACCTGCTGGGCGGGGATCAACGGTACTGCAACATCATGCATGCCGATGGGGCCGGCACCAAGTCGGCCCTGGCCTATCTCTACTGGAAGGAGACCGGCAACCTGGATGTGTGGAAAGGCATTGCCCAGGACGCCATCGTCATGAACCTGGACGATTTGCTGTGTGTAGGGGCTACTGGCCGCATACTCCTTTCTTCCACCATTGGCAGGAACAAAAACCTGATCCCCGGAGAGGTCATCAGCCATATCATAGAGGGCACGGAAGAGATCCTCCGATGGCTCAGGGATATGGGCATCGAAATCTATTCAACAGGCGGGGAGACAGCTGATGTAGGCGACCTGGTACGGACCCTGATACTGGATTCCACCGTCACCACGCGGATGAAAAGGGAACAAGTGACAGACAACAGCCACATTCAACCCGGCGACGTGATCGTAGGTCTTGCCTCTTCAGGCCGGACGAACTATGAAGAGCAGGTAAATTCCGGCATAGGAAGCAACGGCCTCACCTCTGCCCGCCACGATGTCTTTGCGCACTACCTGGCCGGGCAGTATCCCGAAGCATACGATCCACAGGTAGCCAAAGAGCTGGTTTATGCAGGCAGTTACCGCCTGACCGACCACATTAAAAAGCTGGACATGGATGCAGGGCGTATGGTCCTGTCCCCCACACGCACCTATGCCCCGGTGGTAAAGGAGATCCTCAGGCATCACCGGAACAATATACACGGCATGATCCATTGCACGGGAGGTGCCCAAACCAAGATCCTGAATTTTGTGGAGAGTATGCATGTTGTGAAGAATCAGCTTTTCGAGACTCCGGAAGTTTTCCGCATCATACAACAGGAATCACAGACACCCTGGAAGGAGATGTACCAGGTTTTCAATATGGGACATCGTTTTGAACTCTACCTTCCGGAGGAACATGCCGGCGAGGTCATTGACATCAGCCGCTCCTTTGGTCTGGATGCCAAAAAAATAGGCTATTGCCATGAATCCGACACCAAAAAACTTACCATTGAAGGACCCCACGGCACCTTTGAATACCATTAGCAATACAACCCGGG
>CAJXLE010000052.1 GCA_913055895.1 uncultured Bacteroidota bacterium
AACGAATCGAATCCAGAACCCCTGGTGCCGGTAACCGGTGGGCCGGACGATCCCGTGCCTTTCGCTGAAGGCCAGGTTCCTGAAAACGGTGTTCACCTGCACTGGGCGCTTCCTTATGCACTGCTCCGGGGTGGCTATCCGCCGGTTGTCGGCGAAAAAATTGAAGCCAAAGATGTTGTCCTTCCCGTCGAACAGCACCAGGGGTTCACCCTCATAGGTCTCATATTTCTTCAATTCCACCATATATGGTTTACCACCTTTGGTGGATAAACGTGCTTTGATCCGGTTGTTTTCCAGAACAACGAACTTTTGTTCACCTTTGGCGCTGCGACCGAATGAACCATACTTTTTATTAAGGTTTCCACGGGTGGTATCTATGTCGGTTTGCTGCTGCTGCTGTTGCTGCTCCTTTTCCTGAGAAGCAGCAGCCTGCTGCTGTTGACTTTGCTGTTGCTGTCGGGCAGTATCTGTCTGTTCTTGCTGTTGTACCTTCTGAAGGGAGTCTTGCCTTCTCTTGGCCCTTTGAATCTCTTCCTGCGATGGCTTGTTGACGATGCCATATATAACCAATATCAATGCAATAATAATCAGGCCAATAACTGAATTTTTGTCCATCTTGTTACTTTTTAAACACCTTTTTTAACAGGGGCTCAAAGATAAACTTAAATCATAAGATTTTCAAAATCTATTCCTGAGAATGTGAACCGGACGAGCACATTTCTTTTACAAAGGCTACGAAAAGGGGATGTGGACTCAGTACAGTACTTTTGTATTCGGGGTGGAACTGGACTCCAACAAACCATCGGTGTTTGGGTAGTTCAATGATCTCCACCAGGTCGGTGTCGGGATTGCATCCTGATGCTACCATCCCGGCTTTCTCGAAATCTTCCAGGTATAGGTTGTTGAACTCATAGCGGTGTCGGTGTCGCTCCCTGATGTGTTGGTTTTTATAGACATCATAAACCCTGGTGTCTGCTTTAATGTTACAGGGATAGCTGCCCAGACGCATGGTGCCGCCTTTTTCGGTGATGTTTTTTTGTTCCTCCATCAGGTCGATGACAGGGTAGGGGGTACGTCGGTTGAATTCGGTGGAGTCGGCGCCATCATATCCCAGAACATTCCTGGCATATTCGATCACTGCGCACTGCATGCCCAGACATATTCCAAGGAAAGGGATGTTGTTTTCCCTGACATACCGTGCAGCCTGTATTTTACCGTCGATGCCCCTTTGCCCGAAGCCGGGAGCAATGAGCACACCATCCAGGTCTTTGAGTTTGCTTTTGACATTGTTCTCGTTAATGTCTTCCGAATGGATGGTTACCACATTGACTTTACACTGGTTTTCGGCTCCTGCGTGGATGAAGGATTCCTGGATGGATTTGTAGGAGTCGGGCAGTTCAACATATTTCCCGATCAGTCCAACCTGGATCTCCTTTTTGGGATTTTTGAGCTTCTTGACAAATTTGTTCCATCTCATTAGCTTCGGGTCCTCTTTGAAAGCCAGCTCCAGCTTATTGAGGATGGTCAGATCGAGTTCCTCCTCCTTCATCATCAGGGGAACTTCGTAGATGGTGTCCACATCATGCGATTCCACCACCGATCCCAGCTCCACGTTACAAAACTGCGCCACCTTCTTGCGGATGTCCACATTCAACCTGTGCTCTGTACGAAGCACCAGCACGTCGGGCTGCACCCCGTTCTCCAGCAGACCTTTTACGGAGTGCTGTGTGGGTTTGGTTTTGGATTCGCCGGAGGCTGAAAGGTAGGGAACAAGCGTCAGATGCACCACCACACTGTTGTGTGGGCCAAGTTCCCATTTGAGCTGACGCACGGCCTCAATGTAAGGGAGTGACTCAATGTCGCCGACGGTGCCGCCAATCTCGGTGATCACCACATCGTAATGGTAACGCTTACCCAGGAGTTTGATGCTGCGCTTGATCTCATCGGTGATATGGGGTATGACCTGTACAGTTTTGCCCAGGTAATCGCCGCGACGTTCCTTGTTGATCACCGACTGGTAGATCTGACCGGTGGTGACGTTGTTGTTCTGGGAGGTGAGCACATTGGTGAAACGTTCATAATGTCCCAGGTCCAGGTCGGTCTCGGTGCCGTCCTCGGTCACGTAACACTCTCCATGTTCATAAGGGTTGAGGGTACCGGGATCGATGTTGATATAGGGATCCAGTTTTTGGATGGCTACAGAATAGCCCCTGGCCAGGAGCAGTTTCCCCAGTGATGCCGATATGATACCTTTTCCCAGGGAGGAGGCAACGCCTCCGGTGACGAAGATATACTTGGTGTTCTGTGTGGTCAATTTCCTGTTGTTTTATTCTTCCGTATCCATTTGATCGATCAGCTTGATCTTTTCTTCTAGTAAATCAATCTCTTTTTTGGCACTGGCTATCTTGTCCTCAAAATCCTTGATCATGGTGCTGGCTTCGCTTGAGTCGCCCGAGATGAAACCCAGGTTGTTCTCCCAGGTGATGATGTTGTTTTCCAGCTTCTTGATCTTGTTCAGAAACTTGTCCCTTTCCTGTCTCAGCCTGTTCTCAGCCTTGGGCTTTTGCTGTATGTTCTTGATCTTGCTGCGGTATTTGTGCAACTCCCGCTGGTTGTCGTCGATGTTGAGCCGGTCGTACTGATCGTACATGGCTTCGCGATATTCCTGCTGGATTTTGTCCTTGTACTTATAGGGAACAAAACCAATGCTGGTCCATTGTTCTTCAAACTCCGTCAGCTTTTTCAGGTTTTCTTGCGGATCATCACCAGGCTGGAAGTTTTTGATCTGTTCGATCAGCTCCTGTTTTTTCTTCAGGTTTTGGCTGTAGTCCTTGCTGGGTTGGGGTTCCTGGCTTTTCTTCCTCTGGAAGAATTCGTCGCAGGCCGAACGGAAACGGTTCCACACTTCTTCAGAG
Source organism: uncultured Bacteroidota bacterium (assembly GCA_913055895.1). Taxonomy (GTDB): domain Bacteria; phylum Bacteroidota; class Bacteroidia; order Bacteroidales; family UBA12077; genus JAGXLC01. Next base: position 2,916 of record CAJXLE010000052.1, read on the forward strand.
TATTTCTTGGGTACGGGACCGATCTCTTTCCATTGCTTCTGGAGCTGTATCAACTCTTTGGCCGTATTTTCCCAGTCGGTGCTGTCTTTTAGTTGCTCGGCTCTCTCTGCAAACTCCTGTTTTTTCTTCAGGTTGTTTTCCTGCCATTCTTTGTGCTGGGTATAGAAAACCCGTTTTTGGGCAAAGAAACGGTCGCAGGCCTTGCGGAAACGCCGGTAGATCTTGTTGTTGTATTTCTTGGGGGCAAATCCGATCTTTCTCCATTCTTTCTGCAAATCCAGGATTTGCTTGGTAAAATGGTTCCAGTCCTTGTGGCTGTCGATCTCCTTCTCGGCTATTTCTTCGGCTTGCTCACAGAGCTTTTGTTTGGCTTCCAGGTTGGCGTTCTGCTGTTTGCGAAGCTCTTTGAAGTGCTCCTGGTGCTTTTTGTTGATCACCCTGGTGGCTTCCTTGAAGCGCTGCCACAGCTCCTCTTTTCTTTCATTGGGCACGGGCCCTATCTCGCGCCACTGATCATGATATTCCTGGAGGGTGTTGAAGGCCGTGACGATGTCGTCCATATCATCCAGCTTTTCAGCTTTTTCGCATAATTCAAGCTTGGCTTCCAGGTTCTTCTTCAGGTCAAGATCGCGCAGTTCCTTATTGATCTTGACATAATCGTAGAAACGCTCTACATGGTGGTGGTATGTTCCCCAAAGGTCTTTGAGCTTATTTTGGGGGACCGGCCCTATCTCTTTCCACCGGCGCTGCAGCTCTCTGAATTCACGGAAGGTTTGACCGAGCGACTCCTTCTTGTTGATAAGGTTCTTGAGTTCCTCGATCACCTCGTATTTCTTCTCCAGGTTTTTCTTTTTTTCTTCTTCTATGTCGATATTGACCCGGGCTTTTCTTTCCTTGAACTCCTTGAGAAGGTCTTTGAGCTCCTGTTCCAGCGGATCTTTCTCGGGGACAAACTCATCGGGTTCTCCACCCTGGTTGATGTGTTCCTTCTTCTGCTCTTCGATCCGGGCCCTTTGCTTTTTGTAGAATGTAGCCTTTACAATGTCCACATCTTTTTTGATGTCGGGAACATTGCTGGAGCGGATCAGTTTTTTCAGGTGTTCTATGAGTTCCTCCCGGGTGAAGGTCGTATAATCAACATCGGATGAAGATGGTATCTCCTGTTCCTGCGATGCTGTTTCCTCCCGGGATGTCTCTTGCTGGGATGTCTCTTCGGTTGATGATTCATCTCCGCCCGTCCTTTCGTTATCCGAAGAAGCATCTGCCTGCTGCGTCGGCTCCTTTTCACGCTCACTATCTCCTTCGGAAGCAGATTCGCCTGTTGCATTGCCTTTTTCCTTATCTTCGGAAGAAGAATCTTCTGTCACTGCGCCTTTTTCCTTACTTTCGGAAGAAGACTCGTCTGTTACAACCTGTGAATCGTCTTCTTGTGATCCTTCATCCCCGGATTTTTCCTGCTGGCCGGTTTCTTCAACTTGCCCTTCCTGCTCTTCCTGCTTTCTCTTTGTTTGGCTTTCTTCTTGTTGGGGTTGGTGGCCTTTGTTGGCATCATCGGTAGGATCATGCTGGTTTTGGGTTACAGAATCAACCTCATCCCGATGGGGTTGGTCCTGCTCTGAGTTGAATTGCTGATTGTCCTTAATATCCATAGAAATCCCTGTTTTCTTCACGGCTGTTCTTTCAGCCTTTATTGGTCACGTGGGCTGGTGCTCGAAGATATATAACCTGTTTGAACTCACGAAAAATAAGTAGATTGAACAACTAAATTATTTAAAAAATCTGAATAATAAAAATCATGGGTGGATTATAAAAGGGACAAATATAACACATAAATTGATTTCAAAAAAGGGTGGTGCCAGAATCAGGGTTTCAATGGATCTTGAAATAGCAACAGACTCATTCTTCAAGCTTGCATTTTATGATGAACCTGTTTTGCACAGCTGGACATTTGGTTGCTTAGAGAGTGCCAATCGTTGACGTTAGATAAAAAAGGCATCTTCGCAAAGTTTGCGGCGAAGATGCCTTTTGACTTAACCATATTTATTTGATGGTGAGGCAGGGGTTATTTTCTTTTCCTGCCTGCAGGAGATGTTGACCTTGTGGGTGTTTTTATACGGATATGGTTGGGTTGATGGTTTCTTACAGGTGATATTTGTTTGATGCTCCTGTTAAAGGGCATTAGATTGCTTTTATTACGGATCCTTTGTGGTGTTGTAATCTTACGTTGCGGAGTGTTTATATGAAGGGGTTTCCGCAATGGCTCTATGGCACGGCGGTATCTTTTGGGTGGTTGAGCTTGTGGATTATACCCTCCTTTTCGCACCCGCTGCATATCGATCATTTCCTTGACGTTTGTGGGGGCCGTTTTTCTAATACGCGGACTTATCGGCCGGTTTTCGCCAACAGACCCGTAAAATGACCGTTGATGCGGTTTTCTCTGGATTTTTTTGGGTGTGTACCAGTAATAGGGATAGTAAGGTCCGTACCAAGAGCTGTAGTGATAGGGTCGGTGGATGGCCCAGCCATAATAATAGGAAGGATAAGGGAAGAAGGAGAAAGGATGGTACACATAAAAATCAAAGGGCGTGGAGCCATAATAGGGATGATATGGATAATGCTCATACATCCAGTAGGGTGCATGCTGCAAGCGCGGGCGGGTTTGATCTTTATCCTGCACCGTGTCCCGGGGTTGTTGGGCAATGTAATTTTTCTCCGAACTCTCGGTAGGTGTCTGATACAATTCATCGGCCACATTCCGGGTTTGAACACTACAGGCGCTCATTACAAGCGCTCCTGCTATCGTGAGGTAAATGAATCTGGCTTTCATATAAATTCCTTTCCCTTTTATTTGTGAAACGCCCATGATCAAACAGTCATTATAATCTAAAAAGGAAATGATTATTTGATCTTGTAACTTCCATCTGATCAATTAATTATTAGAATATAAACAAATAACCTGCATCCAGCAACCTACACAACAAGGACATGATTGTTCATGCAGGTTCCATACGGCCAATATATGAATAAAAAAATAATCGTATGGAACTTTCAAGCCCGAAGGCTGGTTACCATTTGGCCACTAGATGATTAAAAGATCCATCTAGTGACAAGCGCCTGCTCCAGCGGGATAAGGATGTGACCAATCAATTGATCAAAACAGAATCACGTGAAGTATCTGCGCGAGCCATAAATCAAAACAATACAGACACACGAATTTAAAGAACTTAGTTATATAACGTCGGAATACTGCAAATATCATTCCGAATCAAAAAAAATCAGACGATTGTGACTACTTTTTGCTTTCGCTCGGGTTTGTTTTTCAATGAACCTGCTGATAAAAAAATAGAGCCAGCCTCCCGGGGTTATCCAGGAGGTTGGCTGGGTCAGTTAAAACCTCAGTCCCACCGTTAAGATCACCCTGTTGTTGTCGAAATCGACATCGGAAAGGGTGGGCAGGGTTGATAAAAGTCTGTTGTCGGTGGTGTAGGAACTTGTTACAAAGGTGGCATCCATGAAAAATCCTCTGCTCCGGAAACCCACACCACCGGAGTACCTGGCTATATTGGACTGATATCCTTCATAGCTGTTGGTGTAGGGCGATTGGTTGTAGGAATAGCCTGCGCGAAGGTAAAACTGGTTTAGCTTCAGTTCTGCCCCCAACCTAAGGTTGTGGGCCGTACCCAGATTATTTTGTATGGTGTCATTCAGGGGGCCATAATCGAAAGAATAATTCTCTTTGTCGTCCAACATGTTGGTGCTGTAATCCAGGTATTCATAATCAGCACTTAACATAAGGGTATTGGCTATTTTCAAAGCAACCCCGCCAATCAGTTTGGCAGGAGTCGTAAGTTTATAAGCATAAGTGGTCTCAGTACTGGTACTCTGCAAGCTTGAGATGGAATCGTACTCAGCTGTCATCTGGTTGTACCAGTCGTATTGCACCTTGTTGTAAAAAGTGGGGGTGTGCACGGCGGCACCAAGTCGCAAAAAATCAAAAGGTTTGTATATCGCCCCAATTTTTAAGTTGTAGCCTGTACCCGTATGGTTCTCGTATTCGGTGAACCGCATTTTATGGTAATAGGGTATCTGGTCTGCATTTTCCGTTTCAGTGAAAGTCTGTGTCCTGGTTAATTTGTACCTTCTTATTCCCAAACTGACCCCCACATAAAGCTTATTGCTGTAGTTGGCTCCTACTGCAATAAAATATTCGCCCAGGCTGCCTTTGTTTTCAATTTCTTTTTGCTGATTGACACCCACCTCACTCAGAGATGTGGTGTCGGAATAGTTCATCTCATCGGTGACAAAACTCCAGTATTCGTTGAAAGTTGTATCATAACGCAGAAGTTCGGTATCTTCTGCCAACCCTTCATAGGGACCCCAGTAATTCCCGTCGTTTGCATTGCCCACAAATTCATGCATTTTGGAAAGATTATCGTTGAAAGCGTTGCCATTGATTTGCTGGTTGAAATTGTTCAGGGTGTTGTAGCCCAATCCAACACTTATGGTGTTCCACCCGGGAACAGAACGCAGGTTGTAGGTAGCCATCAGGCCCAGGTTGTTGAGATTGATCTTGTAATCCAGGGCATCATCCGGATATTTTATACCCCCTTGCCTGCTGATGCTTTCCGTATTTTGCTGAAGGAAAGAGGGGGTGAAAACGAACTGCATGCCTGTGTAAACACCTGCTCCTGCAGGATTGAGACTAATGGATGATATATCTCCACCCAGGGCTGTAAATGCACCTCCCATACCCATAAACCGGGCCGATCCCTGGTAGAGGGTTTGTGAATTATCAACAGCCGAGGAAACTTCCAGTTCCTGTGCTGTGATAAATGTATAGGGACATATTAGAAACAACGCAGCTATGAGAATCTTTTTCATGATTTTCAGAATTAAAAGTGAAAATAGAAAGGAGAGAAAAAATGCCCCATATGATCATGGGGCATATTGGGTGAATGATTCAGTTATTTACGTTTTCTGCCGGAAGAACCCGATGAGCCGGATGAACCCGAAGAGCTGCCGGAACTGCTTCCCCTGACCCTGCTGGATCCTATTGAACTGTTGGATCCCCTGCTGCCGGCATCATAAACAGAGTTGCGCTTACGATCGGACTGGTTGTTGCTGTAATTTACAGAACGGTTCTTTCTAACCCTTTCGTAGTTGGCCTCCCGGTTGGGACGGTTATAACGGGGCTTGCTTAAAGAACTGCTGCCTTTGCGGGTGCGCACATATTGAGAAGATCTTGCCCTTTCAGCATTGGCAACGGAAGTTCTGCTGCCTCCCCTTCTCACACGGACATCTTTCCTGTCTGAAGCTGTCCGGATAAACGAAGCTTTCGTTCCGCTTCCGCCGGAATTACCGGGTTGTTTACGTATACGGGTAAAATGATCGCTGTAGTTGGGTTGATTTCTTTCCTGCTGTTGCTGGATATTATTTGAGTTGAAATAATTGCTGTAGGGATTGTAAAACGGCGACATTCCGCTGTAAAAACCTGCACTTGAGCCATACCCGTAACCATAACCCATACCATAATAACCATAAGGATTGTAGCCAAACATAGACGACCTGAATCCGCTAAATCCAGCATTAAATCCATAAATCGAGGTTATGGACAGCGAACTGCTGTATGGGGAGAATGAGCTAAACGGATTGTAGGGATAGTTGTAAAAGTTGCCATAGTTATAACCATACCCAAAATGGTTGGTCATCCATCTTGGCTCAACCCAGACTTCATCACCCATAACCATGACATTGTAGAATGATGGATCGTAGGCCGAAGCGTAATGGTATGCATCAGAGTAATAGAATTCATACCAGTCGCTCATACCGTAAGATGCATCCATCATGCCGGCCTGCCTTTTGGCATAGGCCTGGTTGTAATCATCTACCAGGATGTCGTCGTAAGGATTGGTGTAAGAACCTGATTTTTTTTCAACAATGACCGAGTCTACATTCTGTTTGGATTCGTCCTTGAGAATGTTTTCAGCCTCGTCGTAATAGGCCATGTAATTTTCCTGCTGCTCCTGTGGGTTAGGATTTTCATACAGCTCGTCAGCTACATTTCTTTGCTGCAGGGTGGTGGAGCATGATGCAGCAAACAAAGCAGCTACTGTGATGAGTAATATGGACCTTAGTTTCATGATAACAACCTCCTTTTAATGTAAATTTTAAAACGCATATTGGCTTCTTTATATTATAGTAAAATCGTGGTGAACCACATTTTATAATTAAGATTTTATTTCTTTAATTTGTACCAGCATACCGTTTTTTTGTTCACCTAATATAATGCAAATTTTATTCCAAAATGGCAAAAGAAATCACCAGCAGACAGGAAAATTATTCACAATGGTACAACGATATCGTCAATAAAGCCGACCTGGCGGAGAACAGCCCTGTTCGGGGATGCATGGTTATCAAGCCACACGGCTATTCCATCTGGGAGAAGATGCAGGGCGTGCTCGACAGGATGTTTAAGGATACAGGCCACACCAATGCCTATTTTCCTCTTTTCATCCCCAAATCATTCTTCTCAAAAGAAGCTTCCCACGTAGAGGGTTTTGCCAAGGAATGTGCTGTGGTCACCCACTACCGCCTTACCACCGATGAGGATGGAAAGGAGATCATCGTCGACAAGAACGCCCGGCTGGATGAGGAGCTGATCGTCAGGCCCACCTCCGAAACCATCATATGGCACACCTACAAGGGATGGATACAAAGTTACCGCGACCTGCCCATCCTGGTCAACCAGTGGGCCAACATCGTTCGATGGGAGATGCGCACCCGCCTTTTCCTGAGAACAGCTGAATTTCTCTGGCAGGAGGGACATACTGCCCATGCTACCAAGGAGGAAGCTCTCGAGGAAACACGCCGGATGATCGATGTCTATGCCGATTTTGCTGAAAACTGGATGGCCATGCCCGTTCTGAAGGGAACAAAGACCGATGCCGAGCGTTTTGCAGGTGCCATCCAGACCTACACCATTGAAGCCCTCATGCAGGACGGCAAGGCCCTCCAGTCCGGTACCTCCCATTTCCTGGGTCAAAATTTTGCCAAGGCTTTTGATGTCAAATTTACCGATCAATCGGGAACGCTCGATTATGTCTGGGCCACTTCCTGGGGTGTGTCTACCCGGCTGATGGGAGCACTCATCATGGCCCATTCCGATGACAACGGACTGGTTGTCCCACCCAAACTGGCCCCCACGCAGGTGGTGATCGTGCCCATATACAAGAAGGATGCCCAGCTGGACGAGATCAGCGCAAAAGCCCACGAGATCAAAGACCAGCTACAGCAAAAAGGCATTACGGTTAAATACGACGACCGCGACACCCAAACACCCGGGTGGAAATTCAGCGAATACGAGATGAAGGGAGTGCCCCTGCGACTGGCTATTGGTCCGCGTGACATACAAAACGCTACCCTGGAAATAGCCCGTCGCGACACCCTGGAGAAAGAGATCATCTCTCAGGAAGGGGTGGCCGACCATATAGAACAACTGCTCGCTGACATACAAAAAGGTATTTACGAGAAAGCCCTTCGCTTCAGAGAAGAGAACACTTATTATGTGGACGATTACGAGGAGTTTAAGCAGATCATGAGTGAAAAGGGTGGTTTTGTCTGGGCCCACTGGGACGGAACGGAAGAGACGGAGTTGAAGATCAAGGAGGAGACCAAAGCCACCATCCGCCTGGTGCCCGTCGAGGAAAACCCCGAACCCGGCAAGTGCATCTATTCGGGCAAACCATCAAAGCAAAGGGTGGTCTTTGCAAGAGCCTATTAATCATTATCTGCAACGGTTTTTTAGCCGTATGTAGTTTTCCCCTGCCTGGCCCCCAGGCAGGGGTTTTTTATTTCTGTTTATTTTCCAACGTTAGGCGATGAGCAGGTTTCTTTCGGTGCTTATGGCTGCGCATAGCGCTGACTTTTGTCCTGTTTTGACCCCTGGTTCTGCAAATTTTGTCTTTAAATGTGCAGCGCCCATCCAATGGTTTCGTCTTTAAACCAGATTTAAGATGTTCACAATCGTACAGACGGTGTTTCGATATCGTTCATAAGGGAGCGTTTACAGGCGGGTGGATTGGCTGTTAAAACACTTATTTTCAGTTTAAAACAAGCTTTGGCATGGAATGTGATATCATCAGTATAAACCACAAAAACATATACGTCATGAAAGTCGATCTGAAAGCCAACGAAGTTGTAGTGAAAGCCGGAGATTCGCAGCATATGAATGGCAGGGGCAATATCAACGGAAAACTGATATTGACCAATCAGCGCGTGTATTTTAAAAGTCCGCAGGACAGTTCTTACAATATGGAAATCATGCCCTCCGACATTGAGGAAGTGATCTATTTCAATACGGGCATGTTTTCATCCAATGGTTTGAATATCGTTACAAAAGATGGCAGCCAGCTGAAGTTTAAAATGAAAAAACGCGATACCTGGGGAAAGGCCATCAACCAAATGTATTGATTCTGCTCACCGTTTCCGCAACCTCTATATATACCGCATGTTGGTTTTCTCATAGACAGGGTGTCTGATTGCGGGCACCCTGCTTCTTTTTCTATTCTTCAGGATACAGGCGTATGGCTGCACCACCTCCGCCAGCCAGTTTTACAGCAATTTCCGAACCCTTACGGATGTCTTCGATGGTATCGATGGCATAGCTGGTGGGATTCTTTTTCCAGTGGGCCGTCTTTCCATCTTTATATACCTCAGCCGTATAATGCTTACCTGAATCAAGAAAGCTGCAGGAGAGGTTCAGGGTTCTTTTCTTCTTGTTGGTCACACTGCCGATGTACCACTCCTCGCTGTGGCGGTCTTTCCTGGCTATGGTAACATACTGGCCGATCTCACCGTTCACCACCCGGGTGGTCTGCCAGTCTACCGGCACGTCTTCAATGAATTTGAAAGCCGGGTGGCTCTCGTAATTCTCCACCAGGTCGGAGGCCATTTGCAGCGGGCTGTAGAAAACCACAAACAGGGCCAGCTGTTTGGCGAGGGTGGTGTGCACCCTGTTTTCCAGGTTCTTATCAGAGACCAGCTTTTTACGTTTGTCGTGTTGTTGTTGAAGCAGCACATCAAAAACACCGGGTGTATAGTCGGCCGGACCAGCCAACAGACGGGTAAAAGGCAGGATGGTGTGGTGGCTGGGCGGGTTGCCTTTGCTCCAGGCATTGTATTCCATTCCCCGTATGCCCTCGCGGGTCATCATGTTCGGGTAGGTACGACGGATGCCCGTTGGCTTGATGGGTTCATGGGCATCGATCACCACCTTGTGCCTGTGGGCTGTCTTGACAACGCGCCGGTAGTGGTTGACCATCCACTGGCCATGGTGGTGCATGCCCTCGGGTTTCATCTCACCGGCATAGCCTGTTTTTACGGCATGAATGCCCCGGTCTTCCAGGTACTGGAAAGCCTCCTCCAGTTGTTTTTCATACATGGGGATGTTGCCGCCGGTTTCGTGGTGACCTATCAAACCCACGTTCTTCTCCTTAGCGTAGCGGGTTACCTCCTGGATGTTGAAATCGTCGTAGGGCTGGGTATAGTCCTGTTCGTTGTTGCCTGATAGCCAGGATTTCCATCCTTTGTTCCAGCCTTCCACCAGCAGGCCGGGTATGTTGTGCTGTGAGGCGAAATCAACGTAGCGTTTGGCATTTTCCGTGGTGGCCCCGTGATGCGGGCCGGCATGCCATGTGTTCACACCTATGTGCATGCCCCACCAGATGCCCACATATTTCATGGGCTTGATGTAAGAAAGGTCATCCAGCTTGTTGGGCTCGTTCAGGTTCAGGATCATGTTCGATTCGATTAGTCCGCCGGGAGTCTCGGCCACCTGGATGGTACGCCAGGGCGATTGCATCGGCAGGTCGGCCTTCACCTTGATGCCGTCGGGCCAGGGTACCAGGTCGCTTTTCAAGGCATTTTTATCCTGTTCATTCCTGCGCAGGCGCATGCCGGCATAGTTGGTCAGGGCCGCCTCATGAATGCTGACGTACAGGTTGTCGTCTGCTTTAAAGGTGACCGGTGTATTGGCAGAGTCGATCTTGCTGAGGGGGGTCTCGTGGTAAAGGTATTCGTATGAGTCGGGATCTCCTGGTATCCACCACGATAAGTGGTTGCCTGTAAAATTAAAGCCGGTGAGCTCGGAGGCGATCTCCACCTGGTTGTAGGATGCCAGTTGTGGTATTTCATACCTGAAGCCCAGGCCGTCGTTGAAAATACGAAAATACAGGTTGAGATGCACATTTTCGGCGGGATTGTGCAATTGCACCTTCAACTGGTTGTAATTGTTCCTGATGTCCTTTTCTTCGCCCCATGGCTGTGTCCAGGTCTCATCATGTGAGTCGGTCGTTGCTTCCACCAGTTCAAAATTGCCATCCATGGCGGGCAGGCTGTTGAACTTGTATCCCAGGTGCGATGTGTCTATGACGGTTTGGTTGCCTTTGTTGAGCATGTACATGGGCTCCCCGCTTTTCAGCAGAAAGTTGGCGGTGAGCCTGCCGTCGGGCGACTGGATGGTATGTCGGGCATTTTGTTTTGAACACATGGTTAAGGCTGTTAGATGAAACAGGGCAATGAACAGTAAAGCTGCATGTTTCGCTATGGTCTGAATCCTTGTTGAAGGTACAAATTTCATGGCTAAAGTCTTGTGGTATAATCACTCAAAATTATACAAAATATCAGAGCCCGTCAAAGCCCCGGCCTTTATTGGATCGATCTGTACGTGTGTGTTTGTTTGCCAGAATTTTGTAGGTTTCACAGAACTCCAGCAAACGATTTCGGAAGCCTTACTCATCCCTCAGCGTGTCGGCCGGGTTCCTTCCTGCTGTTTTGACCGTCTGGAAAACAACCGACAACAAACCAAAGCCCAACATGATCAGCAGGCCCACAAAGAAATATTCCAGCGTGAGGTCAACCCGGTAGGCGTAATCACTGAGCCACCGATCCATCAGGTAATAGGCCACGGGTCCGGCAAAGATGCCCGCAAGCAGGATGATGCCGAGATACCTGGACACATACATCCTGACCAACTGCTGAACCGAAGCCCCATTGGCTTTGCGGATTGCTATCTCCCTGGTTTTTTGAATCATCATGAAGGAGACCAACCCAAACAAACCCATGGATGCCATGATGATGGCGATGACTGCAAACATCATGAGAAGCCGATAGGCTTGTTCTTCTTTTTGGTATTGCTTTTTGATCTCATCTTCGTAAATCTCATAGATAAAAGGATGGCCCTGAATATGCTTTGTATAGGCTTTCCCGATATCCTGGAGGGTTTGACTGTCGGGAGGGGCTTTCAGCTTGATGCTTATCTGGTCCCGTTTGTTGGGTCCCCGGATGAAAATAACGGGAAACAGCTCATCGTGCAGGGAGAAGACGTTGAAGTCGTTTGTAACCCCAATGATATCAAAATGGGTTTTGTTCATTCCCAACCTGTTAACTTCCAGGGCAATGGTTTGACCCAATGCAGAATCGGGATCTTCAAACCCGATTTTTCTGGTCAGTGTCTCGTTGACAAGGATATGTTGGTTGTGGGGATCTTTTGGAGGGTTTTCAAACCATCGACCGGTTTTCAGATGGATGGAAAACACATCAAAGAAATATTTGTCCACAACTTTCAGATAAGCGGGATGCTCTGCCCCATTGCCCGGTATGGTGAATTCTGAGACGTCACTCGAAAAGGGTTGATTGGGCAGGTCAAATGCCAAAGAAAACTGTGATACTTTCGGGTGCTCCATTATTTCGTTCCTGAAAGCCTTCCTTCCTGTGGTATCACCCCGGGGAACTTTCACAATGAGGACATTTTCGGCCTGGAAGCCAAGGTCTTTGGAGTGCAGGTAGGTAACCTGCTGCCGAATGACAAGAAAACCAACCAGCAGTATTTGTGTGATCATGAACTGGGAAAAAACCAGTTTTCTGAAGCCCGAAAAAGACCTTTTTTGGGCAGGGGCATGATAATTTTTCCTAAGGGACTCGATGGGCCGGTATTTCAAAACAAAATAAGACGGAAAAAAACCTGCCAGGAAGCTTAGAAATGCATAAACTGCCACGAGAAAAAGGATGTTTTCCCAATCCGCGTTCAGGTTAAGATGCATACCCGGTGCAAGTGTCCGTTGGAGAACCGGAAGAAAGATCTCCACAAGGATGATGGCAACGAGCAGAGACAGAAGAAAAATAAAGGAGGTTTCTGTTATGAATTGGACAAAGAGGTTGTTGTTGTTTGCCCCCACTGCTTTGCGCATGCCTGTCTCTCTTATTCGGCCCATGACCTGAACCACCGACAGGTTTATGAAGTTAACCATGGCTATGAACAAAACCAGCACCGAAACAGAGAGGAAAATCCATATCGTATTTCTGTTGATGGTATAAGAATCGGGAAGAAGACTGCTCAGGTATTCATTCAGGTGGATCTCGTCCACAGGCTCCAGGATGATTTCCTGGCGCCATTCGTTGGTATCGAACCGGTTGATGTCCTCGATTTTCTTTATTGCTTGATGCTTGTTTTCTTTGTCCTCCAGCAAAATATATGACCTGGCAAATGATAGGGAATATGTCCAGGTATCATAGGGCATGCTGACATATTCTACAGTAAGGGCGTTTTCAGAAACGAGCATTTGAAATGGAAGATGGGTGTTTGGGGGAGGTTCTTTAAAAATGCCACGGACAGTGAGCTTTATGTTCCTTGCCAGGATGATTTCCTTTCCAATCGGGTTTTTGCTTCCGAAATATTTTTCTGCAAGGCGTTTAGTAAGAAATGCGGAGTGGGGTTTGTTCAAATCTTCCGCACTACCGTGAGTGAGTTTTACATCGAAAAGTAAACAGAATACTGAATCGGTGAACACAACTTGTTCCTGCATGTAGGTTTTGCCATTCACCTGGACAGGCCTCGGCAGATCCCGGAAAACAGATACCACCTGATGGTTGGCTGGCAGCTCATTGCGCAAAGTCTTTACAAGTGGATAAGGTGGCGTTACATATCTGACTTCGCCAAGGGATGAATACCTGACCAGTATTCTGAAAAGACGGTCTTTTTTGCTCAGGTGTTGGTCAAAACTCTGCTTATGCCTGATATAAAGGAAGATGATCAGAACTGTGGCGAGTCCCACGGAAAACCCCACGATGTTGATGATCGAAAACATCTTATACCTGAGCAAAGATCGAAAACCGGTTTTCAAATAATTGTACCACATGATGCTTAGTCTCCATTCCTTAGCATTCAGTTATTCGTCTCTCAGGGTATCGGCCTGGTATTGGCTGTTTTGGTAGCGTGCGCAGAATGATGTTGATCACATCTTTCAGAGCCGGTTGTAAAAGAATCCATACACCAGATTCAACACCGGTATACGAAATAGTTTGGGCGATAAAGGGGCAGTTAAATGTTCAACAATTTTCCAATCATTTTGCTCATTCATGAATAAACTTTTTTTTATTAAATCTAAATCTAATTAATTGACTTCTTGCTTACAAATCCCTGCATCTCCTCCTGGTTATACATAATAAGTTGCTTAGGCGTGGTGGAGGTGCAATGGTTGAATTATAAACAATGCGCAGGGGACCGATGATTTTCTTTTCAGGATGATTTTACATGGGGGGCGGGATGATTTTTCCAGGCAGTACCTTCTCAGGACCTGCTTCCCGGCCAGCCTGTTTTCACATATACCATCTTCGTTTGTCAATCTCAACCTGGCAGGATTGACGGACTTATTATCCCATGAGGCATTCTATCATTCTCTCATTCCGTCCTCAGCGATTCGGCCGGGTTGGTGTGGGTTGTTTTGATCGTTTGCTGAAGGATGCCCCCCAGGCTGACCAGCAGCAGCAACAGGGCCGGATAAATGCCCGCGATCAGACCAAACCCGGTTTCGGCTGATGATCCGGATCGCAGTTTTCAAGTAGTTGCGTAACATAATTGATGTGTTTCCAATTTAACGTCTCAGGATGAAAGATAAGCGTTTACAGGTTAACAGGTACAGGTTAACAGGTTGAAAGTTGAAGTCTAACATTCAACATACTAACTTCTTCCATTCACTCATTTACTCATTCACTCATTTACTCATTCACTCATTCACTCATTTACTCATTCACTCCTCAGGCTCTCGGCCGGGTTGATTCGGGCCACCTTCAGGGTGTTGTATAAAATAGAGCCCAGAGACACTCCCAGGATTAGCACAAAGCCCAGAATGAAATACACGATGCTCAGGGGTATACGATATGCATAGTTTTGCAGCCATTGTTGCAGTCCCACATAAGCCAGGGGCCAGGCCAAAACACCGGAGATCACTATCAGGCTGGCGAATCGCCGGGTGTATAAAAGCACGATACCTCCGGGAACCGCGCCCAGGGTTTTTCGAATCCCTACTTCCTGGGTTCTTTGGATCATCATGAACGATACCAGGCCAATCAACCCCATAGAAGCCAGTACAATGGCTATAATGGTGAAAATCGGAAGCTGGCCGAAAAACAAACCCGCCCTTTCATGCCTTTCCAGGATAAAATCTTCATAGATATGATGGCGGAATAGGCTGTTGGGGAATACCTGCTTGAAAACCTCCCGGATCTTAGGAACAGCTTCCCGGTAGTTGGCCTCATTCAGCCTGATGCCTGCCCGGGCGAACAGATCGGTGTTGTGATAGAGGATCAGCGGGAAAAGATCCCGGTGCAGTGAATAGACATGAAAATTTTCCATCAC
>CAJXLE010000053.1 GCA_913055895.1 uncultured Bacteroidota bacterium
GTCCCTGATAGCCCTCAATCCGGTCGTTGAGCCCGCTAATCTGCGCTTTGAGTTGGCCGACCTTCATTTCCTGCTCCAATGCCCGCCGGCTGGTCTCCAAGTACAATTACCGGGTCGTGCCGGCCCAATGGAAAAAAACCAGGGAAAAAACCTCCTTTCAGACCCGCATCAAAATCTCGGGCATCGATGAAATTGGTATGGTCAACCGCATATCCGACATCATCTCCAACAACATGAAGGTGAAGATGCGTTCCATCTCCATAGAATCGGACAACGGGCTTTTTGAAGGATACATCAATCTTTATGTGGTCAGCACCAAGAACCTGGATGCACTGATCAGCAAGCTGAAAAAGGAGAAGGGCATCCTGAAGGTGGTGCGCACGGATATGAAAGACTGACCGCATTAAAATAAAACGCCTCACAGAGGCGTTTTATAGAACAAAATTTTGTTTACATTTGTTGGTGATAAAAAGGTTGCCTTATGAAAGGAATGGTTTATACGATACTTTTGGTGCTTGTTCCTATATTTTCGATGGGACAGCAGTATCAGATGCTGCCCGATTTTTACAGGCCGCTGGATCCCTCTGCCATTGAAAAAACGAACCAGTCGGAGAATGCCGATAAACTGGACTTCAACATGACCGTGGGAACCGGCTTCACCTCTTTTGGCGGCCACCCGACCCTTAATTCCTACCTGGCTCCAAGTGTAGAATACCAGGTAAACCCCGATCTAAATCTTCGTTTTACCACAATACTCTCCAACACCAATACCCTTTCACCAGGTATGGCCACTCCTGCCAGCCAAACCAGCAACAACATGCCCCTGAGCCAGGGCAACAACTCTTTTGCCTTCTCGGGGGAAGGCATCTACCGGCCCAACGACAAATTCTATATTCGTGCCGGCGGGCAGTATGCCGACCGATCCATGCAGCCTTTTCATCTTTATCCGCAAAGCAACCACAAAAACACCGACTACAAGTCGTTCCACCTGGGCATGGGCTACAAAATATCGGAATCCTCCAGCATCAGCTTTAGGATGCAGCTGTCCGACGGATACAATCCCTACGCCAACCCTTACAACCAAATGAACAGTCCTTTTTCACCCCAGAACAGGTTCCACAGGGGCTACCAAACTTATCCGTGGTGAGTTGCCGTTTGGAACAAGAGAAGATTTGACCATGATGCACAGACTGGTTACCGGACTGCTCCTATTGATCCTGCCCCTTGCCGCCTGGTCACAAAGCAAAAGCCACAGGGCCTTTGAAGCCGGAGAGGAAGTACGCTACAAAGCATACTACAACTGGGGTTTCATCTGGATCCATGCCGGCAACGTTACTTTTAGCGTGGAGAAACCAGGCGACGGCGAATTGCGCTTCAAGGCATATGGCAGATCACTCAAATCCTACGACTGGATGTTCAAGGTCAGGGACCGCTTCCAGTCGGACGCCCGCTCGGACAACCTCTCGCCGCTTCATTTCATTAGAGACACCTATGAAGGTGGTTATGCGGTGAACAACGAATACACCTTCAACCACTCCAACAGACAGATCTATACAAAGGTTGACAATTCGAAAGAGCCCTACCGCGAGGATACCCTGAGTTTTACCCCACCCATCTATGATGTGCTGACGGCCATCTATCATGCCCGCAACCTTGATTTTTCAAAATATTCCATCGACCAGAAAATTCCCCTCTCCCTGATCATCGACAACGAGATATACGACCTGTACCTGCGCTATCAGGGCAGGGAAGAGATCAAAGTTCGCGGCGGCAAGCGCTACAACTGCATCAAGTTTTCGGCCATGCTGGTGGAGGGAACCATCTTCAGCGGGGGCGAACACCTTACTGTCTGGGTTACCGACGACAAGAACCGAATACCCGTTATGGTCAAGGCAAAAATTCTCGTGGGCTCGGTGAAAGCCGTGCTCAAATCGACCCGCAACTTGAAATATCCCTCCGTCCTTTCCGACCGATACTAGGTTATGGCTGCCTTCGGGGTCACCGACCATCAACAATTGACTGATTTTTTGGTTTCTAATAATGGCACAGTGGTTGCAACTTAAGGTAAACACGTGCATTTATACTACAACCATAAAAGAAAACTTACGATATGAGCAATCAGCAGAACAACAACAACCAGGGTTACCAGCAAAATCAACAGGGTCCGGAGCAAGGGGAAGGTGCCCATGGCATATCCGCCGATCTGGCGATGGTATCCGACATGCTTCCTGACAATTTAACAGTCCTGCCCACCGAAACCCGGCCATTTTTTCCGGGTATTACGGTACCCATGACTTTTTCGGGTGAACGGTTCATCGAGACCATCAAGAAGATCGCCAACAGCAACCAGCCTTTCCTGGGTCTGGCCCTGATCAAAGAGATGAACCAGCAGGATTACATGCAATCGGAATTGTATGAGGTGGGCACGGTGGTGCGCATCATGAAAATTGTACCCATCGAGGACCATAGCATACAGGTTCTGGTGCAGGGCCTGGAGCGGTTTTCCCACGTTAAGACCGTGCGTGTGGAGCCGGCCATCGAGTGGCAGGTGAAATATTACAGGGATCCCGACGAGAAACCCACCGAGGAGCTCAAGGCCTATACCCTTTCCATTGTCTCTTCAGTAAAAGAGCTGCTGAAGCTGAACCCTGTCTTCCAGGAGCAGATCAAGATGGTGCTCAACCAGATCAGCATTGAGAAGCCGGGAATGCTGATGGACCTGATAGCCTCGATGATGACTGCCGACGGCGAGAAGTTGCAGGATGTTCTGGCCACCTATGACCTTTACAAAAGGGGTGAAAAGCTCCTGGTTCTGTTGAAGGAAGAGATCGAGCGCAGCCAGATACAGGAGGAGATACAAAAGCAGATCAACGAGAAAGTCTCCAAGCAGCAGCGTGAATTTTTCCTGCGCGAACAGCTCAAGGTGATCAAAAAAGAGCTGGGCATGGAAAAAGACGACAAGGAGTCGGAGATACAGAAGTTCACAGACCGCATCAAGAACCTGAAGCTGACCAAAGAGGCCTCCGATGTGATCCACGAGGAGATCGACAAGCTGCAGGTACTGGAGCCCAGCTCTTCCGAGTTCCAGGTGACCAGGGCCTACCTGAACACCCTGACCGAGCTGCCCTGGGGGCTTTACACCCAGGACCGCCTCGACATCGAGGAGGCCAGGAAGATACTGGACCGCGACCATTACGGACTGAAAGACGTCAAGAACCGCATCCTGGAGTTCATCAGCACGGTGATCAAGAAAGGCAAACACACCGGCACCATCCTGTGCCTGGTGGGTCCGCCCGGGGTGGGCAAAACATCGGTGGGCCGTTCCATTGCCGACTCCATGAACCGGCAGTTTTTCCGTTTCTCTGTTGGCGGCATGCGTGATGAGGCTGAGATCAAAGGCCACCGCCGCACCTACATAGGGGCCATGCCCGGTAAGGTGATCCAGAGCCTCAAACGCACACAGACCTCCAACCCGGTGATCATGCTGGATGAGATAGACAAGATGGGAGTTAGCTTTCAGGGCGATCCCGCCTCGGCCCTGCTCGAGGTGCTCGACCCCGAGCAGAACAAGGATTTTCTCGACCATTACCTGGATGTGCGCTACGACTTGTCGAACATCCTTTTCATCACCACGGCCAACCAGCTGGACACCATACCCCAGGCCTTACTCGACCGCATGGAGGTGATCAGGCTTCCGGGCTACATCCTGGAAGAAAAGGTACAGATCGCCAAGAAATACCTCATACCACGACAGATCAAGGAGCATGGACTGAAGAAGAGCGAGGTGAAAGTCTCCGACGAGGCCCTGCGGCGCACCATCGATGAGTACGCCCGGGAAGCCGGGGTCAGGAGCCTGGAGAAGAACATCGCCAAGGTCATGCGCCAGGTCACCCTGCGCCAGAGTGAGTCGGGACAAAAGACCTTCTCGGTGACCAAAAACAACCTGGAAAAGTTCCTGGGCAAACCCGTGTTTTCCACCGAGAAGCTCTATTCCAAAGACATGCCCGGGGTTTCCCTTGGACTGGCCTGGACTTCCATGGGCGGTACCACCATGTATGTGGAAGCCTCGTCGGTGAAGAGCACGAACAGCGGCTTCAAGCAGACCGGTCAGCTGGGCAAGGTCATGCAGGAGTCGTCCGAAATTGCCTACTCCTATGTTCGTTCCATCCTTTGCAGCCAGGATGGTTCGGAAGACGGACTAGACAGGTATTTCAAGGACAATTTCATCCACCTGCACGTGCCGGCCGGTGCCACACCCAAGGATGGTCCCAGTGCCGGCATCACCATGGCCCTGGCCATCTACTCTCTGGCCACCAACAAACCGGTGAGAAGGGATGTGGCCATGACCGGTGAGCTGACCCTTACCGGCAAGGTGCTCCCCATAGGCGGCGTACGGGAGAAAGCCCTTGCTGCCAGACGGGTAGGGGTATACGATTTGATCTTCCCCAAGGAAAACCAGAAGGATTTCGACGACCTGCCCGATTATCTTAAAAAAGGCATCAAACCCCATTTTGTCGATTATTTCGACGATGTGCTCGATGTGGTGTACAATCACAAATCCTGATACAGGGACCTGCGCCAACAGCACGGCCTGATATATACAATGCCCCGGAGCCTGTCATGAGCTGACTTCCGGGGCATTGCTTTTTGTTGAACATTGTGGTTTTTCATCTGTATTACACTGAAAACCAAACTTCTTTAACCATGCAACTACAACAGCTGATTGACCGCCACTGGGTGGATTATACCCGGCAAAATCCCTCGGTGCAGAAAATTTACAACCTGTTGACCTCACAGGGAGAAAAGGTCCGCCACGACCACATCGCTTTCCGTACCTTCAGCGACCCGCGGGTGAACATCGATGTGCTGGAGAAACCCTTCCTGGATGCCGGCTACCGGGAGATGGGAACCTACACTTTCACCCGCAAACATGCCTTTGCCAAACATTACGAGCTGCCCGGGGATGAAGAAAATCTGAGGGTCTTTATCAGCCAGCTTCAGACCGAAGAGCTGAGTCCTTTCATCCGGCAAACGATGGCCGGGCTGGTGAATGAAATACCCGGCGAATCACTGGAGCCGGAAAAGCTGATGTTTCTCGGAACACCATGGGGGCCTCTGTCTTATGAGACCTACCAAAAACTCAGGGATGAATCGGAGTATGCCGCCTGGATGTATGCTTTCGGTTTCCGCGTCAACCATTTTGCCATCAGCATCAACGGCCTCGGAAAATACGACACCCCTGAAAAAGTCAACGACCTGCTCAAGGGCCGGGGCTACATCATGAACCAATCGGGCGGTGAGATCAAGGGTAGCAGGAAGCAGTTGCTGGAGCAATCGAGCATCATGGCCGATCACAACCAGGTTGCCTTCAGGGAAGGCACCCATGGCATACCGGCCTGTTACTATGAATTCACCAAAAGGTACCGCGACGAAAAAAACCGGCTTTTTAACGGTTTCATCACCCAATCGGCCGACAAGATCTTTGAGAGTACCAATTATTACGAGAAATGATGGGTGTCTGACCGGCCGGCCAGGGTGCAGGAAAGGAAATCAGAAACCCACCGAATCGCGAAAAGGATTTTTTGCCTGGGAGGTGCTCTTAAATTCAATGAGCACGCCCAGGCAATATTGCTCTCCGGACCTTTCCCCTTCTGGCACTTTGGGGTTCTCAGAGGTGACCTCCAGCAGGAGGTCGCGTGTTCTTGAATTTTGAAAATAAAAATATTCCTCGTATTTAAACCGGGCGTTGTCGTAGAGAGGCTTTTCCTCGCTGCTGTCATCATAGATGCGCAAGCGTATGTCGCCCAGTTTCCTGTGGCCGTCAACACTGATGTAGTATTCTTCACCCCCGTATACCACGATCCTGAAGGTGCTGGTCATGCCAGGCAGAAAAGGTGCGCTCCTCGATTGTCTGCTGTAAAAAAACGAACGGCCGGCCCACCGGCAGTTTTCAATGTGGTAGTTGGTGCAGTTCTGTCCATTGACCAAGAGTGCAGAGAAAAAAAGAAGCAGAAGAATGCCCGTGGTTTTAATCCTCTTCAACATACCCCTCCTTGTTATTTTTGGCTGTCATCTGATGACGTATCTCATCCAGCTTGTTGCGCAGTTCCACAAAATCCTTTTCCGAGATCACCAGTCGGTCGCCTCCTTCAATGACCATATGCCGGGCTGAGTCACGCCGAATCCGCGTGGACTCCCTACTGATCTCCAGTTTACGGAAGATCCCGTTCAAGTCTTTAAGATAAGACAAAGCAGGAGAGTCGCCCGCTCCCCTTATGTGCTTGCGGACAAAAGACTCCAGGTGGTCGAGGGCATATTTCTGTTCGGCAATTTTTTCCACAGCCGGATCGCCTTCCCGATAGTCGCCCACCAGGTGAACGGCCAGGTACAAACCCTCTATGTAACTGCCCGTCATTAGGATGGCCAGGGTTCTCTCCTGACCGGTTTCCTTGAGGTAATCGAGTACTTTCGTTTCATAGTCGCGGCCAATGCGCACCAGGGAGTCGATATTAGAGAGATCGGACGATGCGCGGTCGACCACTTCCTGTTTTTCCGGTATTTTGATTCTCAGATCATTGGAAAGTTCAACGACGGTATTGAAATACTCCCGGGTTTTCCGGGTTTGTTTAAAATGCGAGAGATAAGCCATATCTGTAAGGTAACCCCCCAGGTTCAGGGTCCGCGAAAAGCTGCTGTGATAATGGCCCTTGTTGCCCGTGGGATTGGTCAGTCCTGGCTGGTAGGTAAAATCACTGCTCCTGATATAATTGAGCATTTCCCTGGATGAAGGGAAACGGTGGTAAACGCTGGAATCGGTTGCCGCATCCTGTCGAACAGATGCCTGGTGCGAACCCGTGGGGTGGGCAGATCTGCCTTTTCCTTTGTTTTCCTGTTGCCTGCAGTTCAGCAAAACAAGAGGTAGAAGTATGAGCAAGAGAGAAATCCTGGTCATAGGTCTGTTTCTCATTTGTGGGGATAAAAATATGAATTCACCCAATATTTATCAAGAAGCACAAACTATTTCATACGGTTATCTTTTATTTAATAATTTGGCCGTATGGAACCTGCATGAATAATCATGTCCTTGTTGTGCAGGTTACTGGATGCAGGTTTCACAAGAACTGTCTTAAATGCCCGGCCACAATCATGCCTCCACATCCCCCTGCAAATGAAGAGCATCAAGTAATTTGCGCAGTGCATCGAAATACAACAGCCAATAGAGTATGAAGACAAAAAACCACAAAACGGCCAGGTTGAACTTCCAGGTGCCGATCCATCGGCTTCCCAATTTTTTGACAGCAGCAAAGAAAGGAGCCCGGCCAAAGGAATGGGATGGCTTTTGGTAGACGGGCTCAAAATTACGCACCAACCTTTGATCTATGATTACCAGCTTATTACGTTGATTCTGTCGCGTAACCAGTTTCGCCAGCCCCTGGTTGTGGTGATTCTTCTTGCGCTCGGTCAGGTCATGTCTTTGAGCCATCTCTCTTATCATGCTGTCCTTGCGGTAGACTACCCGCTCCAGCTTACGGGCCTGGCTTCTTCTTGCCGACTGCAGGTAATCGACAATACCGTGAAGGGTGGCTTCGGTCCAACGGGCCCGGGTCGATACAGCATCTTCCACGGCAGTGGGCAACGGCTTCCATTTTTGAAGATCTTCAAGTTCATTTCTCACCAGCCCAACCATGTCGTTCCCCGTCGACCGGGAGGGGTCGGACTGCTTCATATGTTGGCGAATTACCCGGCATTCTTCAATTAACCGGGGAAGGTAATGATTCACGCGGTAGGCATAGAAGCTTTCCGACCGATGGACGGAAAACAGTGGACGTTCGTAGGCATTGTCCCTGAACTGTTTGACTGCCAGGGCCTCAAAGCCCCATCGAGAGGCCATCACATCTGCCACAACGGGTGGATAAACCCCGTGGGTCAGGCGACCGTGAAACCGGTCGAAAGGAATGACCATTCCCGAGAAAAGTATGTGGGGTATCAAGATAAGGGGGATCAACACATAAATGGCAATCCTGGAGCGAATGCCCGATGAGAGGTTCAATCCCAGCATGTTGGCAAAAAAAGCGGTTGCAAACAGCACCCAAAAATAAGGCAGGGTCATACCCCGGATCTCAAGTATGGTGTTGCCCAGGAGCACAAAAATCAGCATCTGCAAACCCGATAACCCGGCGAGGATGAACAACCTGGAGAGCAAATACCCTGAACGGCTTAGGTTAAGAAACTTTTCCCTTTCCACAATCCGCCTTTCACCGATGATGTCGTCACTGCTGCTCAGCAAGCCTAAAAAAAGAGCCACGATGATGCTCATGAAGAGGTACACCGGGAGGTTCATGTTCCGGCTGAAGATGTAGGCATATTGATCGCCGGGTGTCCCGGCTGTATACTTGGTGAAAAAGGCCAGGATAAGGGCCAGGACAGGAGCTTCAAGTAAACTTATAAGTAAGAATTGCTTGTTCCTTATTTTTGAGAGCAAGTTTCTTTTTGTAAAAATCTTCCACTGCAGTCCCCAACCCGGGGTATACTTGTTGAGCGGGGGCAGGAGTTTTTGTTCGGGAGGTCCCGTATCACGCGGTTCCAGGTGGTCTTTGTAACGCTCATACCAACGCTTCGCCGGCATTCGCCTTTGTGGTGCCTGCTCCCCGTCGGGGTTCACTTCCCGCTCTTCCATGATCTCCAGGATTGTTTCAGCCGGGAGGTTGCCACAAACAGAACATTCTTTTTCCTGGGCGTTGACGTGTTCATGAAGGGTTTTAAAATAGACCAGGGCTTCAGCGGGGTCGCCTGCATAAGTGGTTCGACCTCCTTCATCGAGCACCAGCAGCTGGTCGAACAGCTTAAAAATCCTTGAGGCGGGCTGGTGGATGCTTGCAATGACCAGGCGGCCTTTAAGGGTTTGTTTTCTGAGCAGGTTCATCACCTGAAGGGAATCGTTGGAGGAGAGCCCTGAGGTGGGTTCATCCACCAGCAATACAGCCGGTTCACGTATGAGCTCGAGCGAGAGGTTCAGGCGTTTGCGCTGACCTCCGCTGATGTTGCCTTCCTGGTGGCTTCCCACCCGACGGTGGCGTATATGCCACAGGCCCAGCTCGTGAAGAAGGTCTGCCACCCGCTGGTGTACTTGTCCGCCCTTCTGCCGTCCACAGCACAACCTGGCGCTGTAGAACAAATTTTCATATATGCTCAGCGATTCAAAAAGCAGGTCGTGCTGGGGAACATATCCAATCAGGTTTTTCAACGACTTCCTGTAGGCATGCAAGTCATAACCATTGATCCAGACATTGCCTTTTGTCGGTCTTATGCTGCCGTTGAGCAGTTTGAGCAGGGTGCTTTTCCCTGTTCCGCTCGATCCCATGATGCCCACCAGGAAAAACGAGCGGCTGGAAAAAGAAAATGGCTGGATGCCTTCCCTGCTGCCTGAATAATGGTATCCGAGCTGGTCGATCTTCAGCTCAACGGGGTGCGGCAGGCGGCCGGACAAAAACTGCTCAGCCACCTCGTTGTAATAAACAGGCTCCAGTTTCACATTATGTAATCCAGCTTTATATCCTGACAGAGAATTTCCTTTGTCAAAAAAATAGCTTTTACCAGGTACGACTTTCACATTGTTTAAAAACAAGGGCTCTTCACCCTGGTAGTAGAAGATGAAAAGGTGGGCGGAGGGCAGGTGCAGGAAATTGATTAAACCTTCAAAATTCTTTCTTTCAATGACCTGGTGATTTTCATTTAAATACTTTCTTGAATCTCCCACCACTTTCAACAACCTTTCCTGGCGCACAACCTGCTGCGATCCAAACAACAGGAAATAAAAAAAGTCATGGGACTCCATTTCAGGCATGGTGAATGAGCGGGCGATGGTTTGGAGAAAATCGTACTCCTGTGATGCCACTTCCTCTTTTCCCTGGAAAAACTCTGCAAGGTGCATCAAAAGATACATCTTGTCGCCATACAGCATTTCGTTGTTGATGGCAGCCAGCAAACGCAGGGTTTTGACCGACTTTAGGGAAAGGTCTTTATAATATCCTGCCTCACGGGGTTTTTGCTGTTGGATATAGAAATAATAAATTGAAATAAACTCCTGGATGTATTTTTCCTGCAAATAATACCTGAGGTAAGACTTTAATATGTTTTCCCGCAACTCCCTTGGATCATCCGGGCGAAATGCGGAGGCGATGGCAAAAAGTTTGACAACCAGTTTCAGGGTGGTGTTGGTCATAAAAGTGCCTTTTGCATTCTGCAGTGGGATCGGTTGAGCTTCTCTGAACCGGGTAAAAATATCAAATCTTGTTGTTTTTTTATAGCAAAAGCCATTAAATTCGTACCATGGTTCGGCAACTTATATGACGGGACCGAAAAAAACATTGCATGCAGGCAGACCAAAAGGCATCGGATGATAAGCTGACAATCCTCGTTGTGGAAGACGACAGGGTTACCCGCAGGATCATCGAAGAGATCCTGGGAGAAGATTACCGGCTGTTTTTCGCCGAAGAGGGCCAGGCCGCCCTGGAGTTGGCGCGGAATCATGAGCCTGAGCTTGTTGTTCTCGACCTGATGCTTCCCGGCATGGACGGGTTTGAAATATGCCGTCAAATGCGTCAACAACCAGGACTGGATCAAACCATTGTGATCATCCTGACGGCACTGACCGATAAAGATTCGCAAAAAACCGGCATACAGGCCGGCGCCGACGACTACCTGACCAAACCTTTCAACCCGGTGGACCTGAGGACGAAGGTCGGTTTGATGGTACGCCTGCGTCAGCGCCTGCTGGGCGGTCGGTAAATGCCCGGTTGCCATACCAGCATTCCGTTTGACATCACATGGATCATCTATGCAACAGAGCTTCAACGACTTAAAAAACAACCTGGCAGGCGAGGTCCTTGCCGACAACAAAACACGGTTGCTCTATGCCACCGATGCCAGTGCCTACCGTGAAGTTCCCATGGCTGTGGCATACCCCAAGAACCAGTCGGATGTTGGTGAGCTGATCCGTTATGCCCGCGACAACCAGGTATCGCTGATTCCCAGGACGGCCGGCACATCTCTTGCAGGACAGGTCGTGGGAAGTGGCATGGTGGTGGACTTCTCCCGTTACATGAACCGCATCCTGGAGATCAACCCCAGGGAGCAATGGATAAGGGTTGAGCCCGGTGTCATCCTTGATGAGATGAACGCACAACTCGAGACCTACGGACTTTTTTTTGGTCCGGAGACCTCCACATCCAACCGCTGCATGATAGGTGGCATGGTAGGCAACAACGCCTGCGGGTCGCATTCCATTCTTTACGGCTCGACACGCGACCACACCATCTCGGTGAAAGGTTTTCTCAGCGATGGCAGCCTGGTGGAGTTTGGCCCCCTCAGCGAAGACCGTTTTCATGAAAAACGCCGGGGCAGCACACTCGAAAATCGCATATACAGACAGTTGTATGACCTGCTAAGCGATCCGCAAACCCGCCGGGAGATCGAAAGAGAATATCCTGATAAATCCATTAAAAGAAGAAATACGGGCTACTCAGTGGATCTGCTGCTTGAATGTGCCCCCTTCACAAAAGGAGGGGAGCCCCTGAACCTGTCCAGGGTTGTGTGCGGTTCGGAGGGCACCCTGATGATGGCCACCGAAATCACCCTGAACCTGGTGCCCCTGCCTCCCCGCTATAAAGGTGTGACGGCTGCACATTTTCAAACACGCGAAGAAGCCTTCCGGGCCAACCTGGTTGCCTTGCGCCACAGGCCCGGGGCGGTGGAGATGATGGACCGGATCATTCTCGAATTGACCCGCAACAACAGGGAGCAGAAAGAGAACAGGGAGTTTGTCAGGGGCGACCCGGGTGCCATCCTGATCATTGAGTTTGCCCGCGACAGCTATCAACAGCTGCAGGACGCCCACCAGGCCCTGGTGGACGAGTTGAAGGCGGCGGGCTATGGCTACCACTACCCGCTGATCCTGGGGAAGGATACGGAAAAAGTATGGAACCTCAGAAAGTCAGGACTTGGCGTACTTTCCAACCTGCAGGGCGATGCCCGTCCGGTGTCCATCGTAGAAGACACCGCGGTCAATGTAGCCGACCTGCCGCAATACATGGCCGATTTCCAAAACATACTCGACCATTACAGGTTGGAGTGTGTCTACCACGCCCACATTGGTTCCGGTGAGCTGCACCTGCGCCCCATACTGAACCTGAAAGATCCCGAACATGTAAAGCTTTTCCGTACCATAGGACGGGAGATTGCCCGGCTGGTCAAAAAATACAACGGCTCGCTCAGCGGCGAGCATGGCGACGGCAGGGTGCGGGGTGAATTCATTCCACTGATACTGGGGGAAAAGAATTACCAGATGCTCCGCGATATCAAAAGCACCTGGGATCCCCTGAACATTTTCAATCCGGGAAAGATCACCGACGCGCCGCCGGTAAATGAAAACCTTCGATATGAGCCGGGAAAGGCCATACGCCAGATCAGCACGGTTTTTGACTTCTCGGACGTGGGAGGCATTCTAAGGGCAGCCGAGAAATGTAATGGCAGCGGCGATTGCCGCAAGACTGAAAAGGCCGGTGGCACCATGTGCCCCAGTTATATGGCCACACGCGACGAAAACGATGTCACCCGCGCCCGGGCCAACATACTAAGGGAATTTCTCACCCATTCACCCAAAGACAATCCCTTCGACCACAGGGAGATATACGAGGTGATGGACCTTTGCCTGTCGTGTAAGGCCTGTAAAAGAGAATGTCCGTCGAATGTAGATGTGGCCAAGCTCAAGGCAGAGTTCCTCCAGCATTATTACGACGCCCATGGCATACCCCTTCGTACACGACTGATAGCCAACATCACCCGGCTCAATAAGCTGGGAAGCCTTTGGCCTGGACTGTTCAACTTTTTCATGAAAAACACCGTATTTTCGGGTATGATCAACCGCCTGGCCGGCTTCGCCACGCAGCGAAGCATGCCCCTGCTCACGTCCACCACGCTGAACCGCTGGATGAGGGCTTACGTCAGCAATCTTGCCGGTCACAAACCGGCAGGCCGGAGAGTATACCTGTTCAATGATGAGTTCACCAACTACAACGACACCGATATCGGCATCAAAACCATACAACTGCTCACACGACTGGGATACCAGGTAACCATCCCCCGACACCTGGAAAGCGGGCGCACCTTCCTGTCCAAAGGCCTTTTGCGCAAAGCCCGGCGCATTGCCAACCGCAACATGGAAAGCCTCAGCCCCCTGGTCGGCCGGCACACACCCCTGATAGGTGTTGAACCCTCTGCCATACTGACTTTCCGGGATGAATACCCGGAGCTGGCTTATAGGCATAACCGCCAGGCAGCCCGCAACCTGGCCAACCACAGCCTGACCATCGAAGAGTTCCTGCAGCAGGAGATGCAGCAGGGACGCATCCGGAAAGAGCAGTTCTCGATGCAGGAGAGACGCATCCTGCTGCACGGCCATTGCCAGCAAAAAGCAGTGGCCTCCACCGACCCCTCTGTCTACATTCTCTCTTTTCCGGGAAACCACCAGGTGGAAGAGATACCATCGGGCTGTTGTGGCATGGCCGGGTCTTTTGGCTATGAAAAAGAGCATTACGATGTTGCCATGAAAGTGGGAGAGCTGGTGCTTTTTCCTGCAGTACGCCGTGCTGCTGCTGAAACCATCATCGCAGCCCCCGGCACCAGTTGCCGGCACCAGATCAGCGACGGCACAGGGCGAAAAGCCATGCACCCTGTGGAAGTGCTCTACCAGGCCCTTTTGTGATTTTTATGCCTGATTCAGCCTTGTTTTGATAAGATTATTGTATTATATTCGTTTTTAAGAAAATTCCGTCGTATGTACAGATTTTTTTTCCTGCTGTGCCTGATGCCCCTGATCACCCTTACCGCGACTGGCCAGGATTACCAGGCTGAGCGCCACAATATGGTCGATCAGCAGATACGCAACCGGGGCATTCGCAACAGTCAGGTGCTCGAGGCCATGCGCAATGTTAAAAGACACCTGTTTGTACCTGAACAATACCGCCACCTGGCTTACAGCGACCGTCCACTTCCTATTGGCCACCAGCAAACCATCTCGCAACCCTATATCGTTGCCCTGATGACCGATTACCTGGAGCTCAAGGAAGATGAGAAAGTACTCGAGATAGGTACCGGCTCGGGTTACCAGGCTGCCGTGCTGGCCGAGATTGTCGATCAGGTCTACAGCGTCGAGATCGTAGAGCCGCTGGCTCACCGGGCACAGTCTACCCTCGGGGAACTGGGTTACGACAATGTGCACATACGTATTGGCGATGGTTACAAAGGCTGGCAGGAGCATGCCCCCTATGATGCCATCATCGTCACAGCGTCTCCTTCCGATGTCCCGCCACCGCTAAAGGAGCAACTCGCGGAAGGAGGGAGGATGGTGATACCCGTAGGCGGGCCTGTCTTCCAAAAGCTCGTCCTTCTGCGTAAGAAAGATGGCAAGGTCAAGCAAACCGATGTGACCTCCGTTCGTTTTGTCCCCATGATCGATGAGGAAGGTGACCGACACTGACTTTTACAAATTCCCACAAACCCATGGCACACCATTAAACGATGGTGTGTTTTTTTTGTCCTATAACCTTAGCAAAACCCGATTATCCAATCCTTAAAAGCCATCTCCATGAAGAACCTTTTCTCAATTACCGCCCTGGCATGTCTGATGATGCTCCAAACGGGCTGCCAGCAGAACAGGAAAAATGACACAACTGAAAAATACCAGCGCATCCACCGCCAGGTATTAACGGTCGACACCCATACCGACACCCCGCTAAATTTGAGGGATTCAACCTTTGACATTGGCCAACGGCATGATCCCGACACCAGCTACAGCCGCATCGACCTGCCCCGCATGAGAGAGGGAAGCATGGATGCCGCTTTCTTTGCCATTTATATCGGTCAACGCGAGCGGACCCCCCAGGGACACCGCGATGCTCACCAGACCGCCATGTCGCTTTTCAATGACACACAAGGCTCCCTCAAGCCCTATCCGGAACAGGCCGAACTGGTCAGACAACCCGGAGATGCTTATCGCCTGGAAAAAGAAGATAAAACAGCCATATACATTGGCATCGAAAACGGCTATGCCCTCGGGGGAAAGCTCCAGGCAGTTGAAAAATTCTATAATAAAGGTGCACGCTACATCACCCTGTGTCATACCTCCAACAACGACCTCTGCGATTCGTCAACCGATCCGGATGGAGCTGAACACAACGGCTTAAGCTCTTTTGGTGAGCAGGTTGTCAGGAAGATGAACAGCCTGGGTATGATGGTGGATGTATCGCATATCTCCGACAAAGCTTTTTATGATGTGCTCAGGATCAGCGACGACCCGGTGATAGCGTCCCACTCCTGTGCCAGGGCCCTGCGCGATCACCCAAGAAACCTGTCCGACCCGATGCTCAAAGCCCTCCAAAAAAATGGCGGGGTCATACAGATTTGCCTGGTAAGTGATTACCTGGATAAACCCGGGCCACAACCTGCCAGAGATTCAGCTTTTGCTGCCTTGCGCAAAAAATACAACGGATTCAATGACCTCACATCGGAAGAGCGGGCAAAAGCCCGGAAAGAATGGCGCATGCTGCAAAAAGAATACCCCAAAAAACTGGCCGACGTTTCCGATGTGGTCGACCACATTGATCATGTGGTTCAAACCATTGGCATTGACCATGTAGGCATTGGAACAGACTTCGACGGCGGGGCACGTGTTGAGGGCTGCCGCGATGTAAGTCAAGTGCCCAACATCACAAAAGAACTTGTTGAAAGGGGTTACACCCAACAGGAGATAGAAAAAATCTGGGGTGGCAATTTCATGAGGGTCTTCCGCGAAGTCAGCCAAAACAAAAGAATCAGCCACAACAAAAAGACTTCATAGGCCTTGATGTCTTATCACCACCATGATAATTGATCCCCGACAAAACTCTAGACCCCTGCCGGGGATCGTGTTTATAAGCCAACAACCACATATGTCAGCCACTTACATTCCGGTAACCGGCATCAAAGAATCTTGACTGAACAACTGTGGCCCCGCCTTGTTATACCAACTGGGAGGTTGCTATGAAATATATGTTAACCGCAGCCATGGTGACTGTCTTTGCCTTTGCAACAGTCACCGGTATGATGGCACAAAACGATAAAACAAGTGAGGCTATGGGCAACGATCAACTTAAAACAGCCACACTGGGAGCCGGATGCTTCTGGTGTGTGGAAGCTGTTTTCCAAAAACTCAAAGGCGTAGAGAAAGTCACCTCGGGATATGCCGGTGGACATGTCAAAAACCCTTCCTATAAAGAAGTGACCAGGGGCAACACGGGCCATGCCGAGGCCGTTCAGATTCTCTACGACCCACAGGTTATCGGTTACGAACAATTGCTGGAGGTATTCTGGAAAACCCACGATCCAACCACCTTAAACCGACAGGGTGCGGACATCGGACCCCAGTACCGGTCGGTCATATTTTATCACGATGAGCAGCAAAAGGCCATGGCAGAGAAAAGCAAAAAACAGGCGGACCAGTCGGGCTATTTCGACGATCCCATTGTAACGGCCATTGAAGCCTACACCAGTTTTTATGTGGCCGAGGATTACCATCAGGATTTTTATCAAAACAATCCCAACCAGCCCTATTGCCGTTTCAACATCGATCCCAAGATGGACAAACTCCAAAACCAGTTTGGCCGGTATCTTAAATAGTTGCAGGTTTCAAAAAAGCCTGAGCTGACGGGGACCATTCCTGTTTTCGCCTTTCTTTTGCTTACCGGGCGAAGAAGAAAATTGGTTTTTTCCCCTTGACCTGTTGTCGGACGGGGGAACAGACCATCCAAAAGCAGTTCGTCCGCCATACTGGTGTGATTCATCCCGCTCTTTTTGTATGTAAGTTTCCAGGCCATCGTCACGGGCCTGGAAATTCATCTCAAGCGCACGGGACGCCTCCGAGAGTTTTTTCAGGGCGTTTTTCTTATCGCTGTAACCCAGCCGGGCCCTGTCCAGGGCATTTTGAAGCTCCTCGAGGGTTTGATCATACACGTGTGTTTGCACAGGGTGGGGGTGGCCATCCTTGCCACCATGGGTAAAAGAAAACCTTGCCGGATCGCTGAAGCGCGAAGGCGTTCCATGAATGACTTCACTTACCAGGGTAAGCGATCGCAACGTTTTTGGTCCCAGTCCCCTTAGCAACAACAACGATT
The DNA here is from genome assembly GCA_913055895.1 of uncultured Bacteroidota bacterium. Lineage (GTDB taxonomy): Bacteria > Bacteroidota > Bacteroidia > Bacteroidales > UBA12077 > JAGXLC01. Next base: position 17,208 of record CAJXLE010000053.1, read on the forward strand.
CAAAATCCTTGAAACCCGCTTCATAGGCCATGGCCAATACAGAACCCAGGCGGCGCAGGTCGAGGTCATCTTCTGTGACGGCATGCCTGGCGGGAAGAACAATTTTTTTGATCTCGCGCACCATCTTTTCGGGATGCCCGCCGGCCACCTCCAATATACCCCGGCGGGTGGGAGCAGCCAGCTTGTCGGTCAGGTTCAGTATCTCTCCGCCATTTCTTCCGCAGATGGCAGCATGGGGCTCTTCCACAAAGGAATTTACCCTCTCCGAATGCCAGTGGTACCTTCTTGCCATGCCGTTTTCGTGGTTCATGCCC
>CAJXLE010000054.1 GCA_913055895.1 uncultured Bacteroidota bacterium
GCAAGCGGCTGGAAGATTTCCTTGGCAGGCACGACGACATCGATGCTGTGATCCACTTTGCAGCTTACAAGGCAGTGGGAGAATCGTCAGAGAAACCCCTGATGTACTATCGCAACAACATGGTCTCCACCCTCAACCTGCTGGAGGCCATGGTAAAATTTGGCATCTCCAGCATCGTTTTTTCTTCCTCCTGCACCGTTTATGGCCAGCCCGATCACCTACCCGTGGATGAGAGCGCACCGGTGAAAGAACCCCTTTCTCCCTACGGCAACACCAAGCAGGTTAATGAACAGATGATACGCTACACCGTTGAGGCAGGCAACCCGGTGAGGGGTATTTCTCTGCGCTATTTTAACCCCATAGGAGCCCACCCCTCCGCTAAAATTGGTGAAGCACCCCAGGGCGTACCCAACAACCTGCTGCCCTATATCACCCAGACAGCCCTTGGTATACGCGAGCAGCTGAAAGTTTTTGGCGACGATTATGATACACCCGACGGGACGCCCATAAGGGATTATATCAATGTGGTGGACCTGGCACGGGCACATGTGGCGGCCATTGAGCGACTGATCGGCGGGAAGAACAATGACGGGTATGAATTCTTTAACATAGGTACCGGTCGTGGCAACACGGTACTGGAGGTTATAGAAGCCTTCGAGCGGGCTACCGGCCAGAAGATCAACTACAAGATTGTAGGTCGCCGGCCGGGTGACGTGGAGAAGGTCTATGCCGACACCTCCTATGCCAACCAGGAGCTGGGGTGGAAAGCTGAGAAGACCCTGGAAGAGACGCTGCTCTCTGCCTGGAACTGGGAAAAAGCATACCGTCAAAAACAAAAGGAACAGTAAGCATAAAGGACGTTCCCGCTTCAGCGGGATTAAGTCATATCTGAATAAACAAAACAACCATCATATGAAAAGCATTTTAATCACAGGAGGAGCCGGTTTTATAGGCTCTCACACCATCCGCCAGTTTGTCAGGCGTTATCCCGATTATCACATTGTCAACCTCGACAAGCTTACCTATGCCGGCAACCTGGAAAACCTGAAGGATGTTGAGGATGCCCCCAACTACGAGTTTGTCAAGGGAGATATTTACGATGCGGCCTTCTTGAAGGAGCTTTTTGAGAAATACCGTTTTGACGGAGTGATACACCTGGCTGCCGAGTCGCATGTGGACCGCTCCATCAGCGATCCCAATGAGTTCATCAAGACCAACGTGGTGGGTACGGTGAACCTGTTGAATGTGGCTAAGGACCAGTGGCAGGGTGATTTTGAAGGCAAGCTCTTCTACCACATCTCAACCGATGAGGTCTATGGCTCCCTGGAGGAAGGTGGTTATTTCACCGAGGAGACGCCCTACGACCCTCGGAGTCCTTATTCGGCTTCCAAGGCCAGTTCCGACCATATGGTAAGGGCTTATTACAACACCTACAAGCTTCCTGTGGTCATCTCCAACTGCTCGAACAACTACGGGCCCCACCAGTTCCCGGAGAAACTCATCCCGCTATTTATCAACAACATCAGGAACAACAAGGAGCTGCCTGTTTACGGGAAAGGTGAGAATGTGAGGGACTGGCTGTATGTGGAAGATCATGCCAAAGCCATCGATCTGATCTATCATAGGGGTCGCATTGGTGAGACTTACAACATCGGGGGTGATAATGAATGGCGCAACATCGACCTGATCAGGAAGCTGTGTGAGATCATGGACCATAAGCTGGGTCGCATGGCTGGATCATCTGCCGAACTGATCACCTATGTGAAGGACCGTGCCGGCCACGATTTGCGTTATGCCATTGACTGCTCCAAGCTCAAGAACGAGCTGGGCTGGAGCCAGGAGGTTACTTTTGCTGAGGGCCTGGAAAGGACCGTCGACTGGTACCTGGAGAATGAAGAGTGGCTCAACCACGTGCTTACCGGTGAATATGAGGAGTATTACCGGAAGCAGTATGTGGAGAGGTAAACAATGATACAATGCATTCACGCATTTCTTTACTCTACCGTTACCGACTTGGCCAGGTTCCTGGGCTGGTCCACACTGCAGCCGCGCATCACAGCTATGTGATAGGAGAGCAGCTGGAGTGGGATGACCGTGAGCAGTGATGCCAGCGACTCCAGGGTGGGAGGTACCTCCAGCACATGATCGGCCATCTCCTTGATGGTGGTGTCGCCTTCGGTGACCAGCGCAATCACTTTGCCCTTCCTGGCTTTGATCTCCTGTATGTTGCTGACGATCTTGTCGTATGACTTGTCCTGCAAAGCAATGACCACCACCGGCATGTTCTCGTCGATCAGGGCAATGGGGCCGTGCTTCATCTCGGCGGCGGGATAGCCCTCGGCATGGATGTAGGATATCTCTTTCAGCTTGAGTGCTCCTTCCAGGGCCACCGGGAAGGAATATCCGCGGCCCAGGTAGAGAAAGTTGGTGGCATCTTTATAGAGCCCGGCCAGCTTCTTGTACTCCTCATTGTACTGGAGCATGTTTTCTATCTTGCCGGGTATGTCAGAGAGCTCCTGGATGAGTTGCTGGTAGGCGTTCGCATCTATTTGTCCGCGTTTTTTCCCCAGCAGGATGGCCATCATGGCCAGCACGGTGACCTGTGCGGTGAAAGCCTTGGTGGAAGCCACACCGATTTCGGGACCGGCGTGGGTGTAGACCCCTGCATGTGTTTCCCTTGGAATGCTGGATCCTACAACGTTGCATATCCCCAGCACGGTGGCGCCTGCCTGCTTGGCCTGCTGTATGGCAGCCAGCGAGTCGGCGGTCTCACCACTCTGGCTGATGGTGATCACCACATCGTCGGAGTTGATGATGGGGTTCCTGTAGCGAAATTCCGAAGCATATTCCACTTCAACGGGAATGCGTGCCAGGTCTTCGATGAGGTATTCGCCAATGAGTCCGGCATGCCAGGATGTACCGCATCCAAGGATGATGATGCGTTTGGCCTGTTCCAGGGCTGGCAGAACGCTATAAAGTCCGCCCAGTGAAATGTTTTCGCGGTCGGCCGAAATCCTGCCCCGGAAGGTATCTTTGATGGATCGTGGCTGCTCGAAAATCTCCTTCAGCATGAAATGGTCGTAGCCGTTCTTCTCGATGTCGCCTATCTCCATATCGAGCTTTTGGACCTTGGGGGTAAGCTTGTCGTTCTTGATGGTCTTGAGCACCAGCTCATCGCGTCCCAGGATGGCCACGTCATTGTCGTTCAGGTAAATGACGCTCTTGGTATGTTCTACAATGGGTGTGGCATCGGAGGCCAGGAAGTACTCGTCTTCACCCACCCCAATCACCAGCGGACTGCCTCTGCGGGCGGCGATGAGCTTGTCGGGCTCGTCCTTACAGAGGATGGCCAGCCCGTAGGCTCCGATGGCCTTGTGAAGGGCCAGTCTGACGGCTATCTCGGCGGAAACCTGCCCCTTCAGGTAGATGTATTCCATCAGGTTGGCCAGCACCTCGGTGTCGGTCTCCGTTTTGAATTCGTATCCCCTGTCTTCCAGCCTTTTCTTCAGCCTCCCGTAATTTTCAATGATGCCGTTGTGTATGATGGTGAAGTGGCCGTTCAAGGAGGTATGGGGGTGGGCGTTGATGTCGTTGGGCTCACCATGAGTCGCCCAGCGGGTGTGCCCTATACCTATGTTACCGGTCACGTCATATTGCCTGGCATATTCGTCCAGCTCCCCTACTTTGCCTTTTTTCTTCAGGATGGAAATGTTGTTTTTTCCGTCCAGCATGGAGACACCGGCAGAATCGTAACCCCGGTATTCCAGTCGCTTAAGCCCGTTGATCAGGATGGGATAAGCTTCTTTTTTTCCTATGTAGCCGACAATTCCACACATAATGGATTATGGTTTGAAGTATTTGATTTTTAATTTAATGGGCCTGCTTATACCCGTACCGCTAAAAATCAGACGGGCAGGTTCCGTTTTGTAACTGTTGTTGTGCAAATATACGGTGCCGTCAGTTTCCTCATTGATAAATGCCTGCATATAACTTGTTATATTACAGGTGTACATGTTGTTGTCCTCATCCAGCTCACCATCAAAGAAATTGGTGTTGGAGACATTGACATAGGAAGTGTCATTGAAGTAGCTGTACATGCTCAGCTGGTCGGGTTGCAGAAAGTCGTTGTATTCGGGCATCGTTTTGACTTCAATGGATGCGCGTGCAAGGAAAACACTGTCCTGCTGGAATTTTGTTCGTATTTCCGGTGGGATGGTGATCTTGGCTCTTGTTCCTCCCAGGCCGCTGATCATTAAGATGCTGTCGTTCTTCGATTCATCATTGTTCAGGAAATTGCTGACATTCACCTCCGGGTTGGTAGCTGCCTGGTAATCGTGGCGGAAGATGTTGAAGCGGATAGAACCCTGATTGATTGGATATTCCAGGGTGTCCGGTTCTTCTGTTGTGCCTTCCCTTCTGTAGACCAGTTCCATATGCGTGGTGTCGTTGGTCATATTCAATTTGTTAATGAATCCATCCTGGTTGGGTGGAGTCATCTTCACATAGATGCCCTGGAAAAATTTCAGGAAATCATTGGGATCGGCCATGGTGGTGTCATCGGCGGTGGTCAGTTCTTCAGCAAAGCTTTTGGTCAGGCTGACTTTTATAAGGGAGTCGCCCATATAAGTTGTGGAGGATGAGATGAGATCCTGATCGGAATAAAAGTTCTCCGCATTTGTGTTGTTGTAATAGGGTTCATCGATCGCAAGATCTTTATTGATCTTATAGACCTGAAATTCTCCTGTATTTTGCGGTCCGTAATAATCATCAATTTTAAAGTAAAGGTCTGCCCCAACAGCTTCCAGGGTATCGCCTTCGAAGTTGATTGAGTCGCTTTTGCTCACCTGGGTGATGAAACTTGCTTCCATGGTGCCGAAAAATTCGTTGTTCACCTTTCCGACCAGCATACTGGGATAATTTCTTATGAAATCCCTGGTATCAAAGAAATGATAAAGAGTTGAAAAAGAGTCTGAAGGAACCACCCTGGTGTCCAGAACATATGATGTGTCGTAATTTGCTGTTATGCTGTCGTCGGGATGCATGATTTGTTCGCCAAATCTCTTCGGATCGTCTTCACAGCCGGTAAAGCTTGCTATAAGGGCAGAAAGTACCAGTGTGACCGTTAGGACATGCTTCATTTTCCTTCTCATCACAAATTCGTTGGTTGATAATGTCATAAAATTATTGGGTTAATATTTGATCGTAAAATTCGGAGTAGGCATCGATGTATTTGTCTTCCGGCTGATGGTCGAGTGTGGGCTTTTTTATTTCCCCGAGATAGCTATCCAGGTCGGAATTGATTTGCTCACTGCCTTTGACCACTGCGTCGGAATGATCAATGGCCAGTTTGCTCAGGTTGACAAAGTCGGGGTTGTCTTTGATCTTTTTGATGTCTTTGTTGGTGATGCCTTCGATTTTGAGTTTGTCTTTGAATTCTTTTCTGAGGGGTTTGTCGAATTCGTCGTTGTATATGGAATACACCACTTTGGAATTGGTGAAAAGGGGATCTTCATTGTACGATTTTTTCAGATAAAGAGGCACAAGAGATGTGAACCAGCCGTGGCAATGGACAATGTCGGGGTTCCAGCGGAGCTTCTTAACGGTTTCCAGCACACCACGGGCAAAAAAGATGGCACGTTCATCGTTGTCGGAGAAGAATTCGCCGTTTTCATCTTTCAAGGTGTATTTGCGGTGGAAATAGTCCTCGTTGTCGATGAAATAAACCTGCATGCGGGCCGATTGGATAGAGGCCACCTTGATGATCAGGGGTCGGTCGGTGTCATCAATGATCAGGTTCATCCCGGAGAGGCGTATCACTTCATGGAGTTGGTTTCTTCTTTCGTTGATGCTTCCATAGCGGGGCATAAAGGTGCGGATTTCTTTACCGCGCTCCTGGATGCCCTGTGGCAGGTAGCGGCCGGTCCTGGACATTTCTGTTTCGGGGAGGTATGGTGTGATTTCCTGGGATATGAAAAGTACCTTGGTTTTTTCCATTAGTAGAGATGTTGGTTAAGAAAAAGCTCCCGCAAAATTAGTAAAATTATTCGTATTTACCAATAATTTAGCTTTTTTAGGGCGGTCTGAAGCAGCCTGTTAACGGGCAAATGCAAAAACTTTGCCATCCGTCGGGGTCTTTTTAACCAGCATCTCATATTTCACCTGGACCCTTTTTCTGATCAACAATTCATTTCTCCACAGTGTTTCTCTTCTCCCCAACGTCTCTCTTCTCCCACTCATTTGACATCTCTCCGGCATTTCAGTTCTTGTCAGATCTCACTTCTCCCCGGTATCTCAGGCCTTGTTCAAGTCTCACTTCTCCCTGGTATCTCATATCTATCCATATCTCTCTGCTCCCTGGCATCTTGCATTTTATCCATCACCCATCTCAACACGAACTCATTTCTCACCAATATCTCAGGTTGTAGGCGCTGTCCCAAAAGAACCACTCATATCTGGCGGATCGCAGGAACTGCTGCTTCATCTTCTCACGCGTGGCCTGGGTATTTTCTTCCGCAAGCTCCTGGGTGATCTCCTTCAGACGTTGGGTGGTTTGGTCGAATTCGGCTCCCGCATAGGTGTCGATCCATTTATGGTATTTGTTTTCTCCTGCAGCTTTTTGGTGGATGTGAACGGCCACCTCGTTGTAAAGCCAGAAGCAGGGCAGAAGGGCGCTTATGGCTTCGGGATAGCTTTTGTAGGCGGCGGTGGCCAGCAGGAAATTGGAATAGGCTTCGGTCGACAGGGCGATGTGTTTGGGTTTCTCTACCTGGAAGATCTTGAGATATTCATCGTGCAAGGTTCTTTCAATGTCGAGTCCCTCTTTTGCGAAGGTGATGAACTCCATCAGCCGGTCGTGATCGGGCGCTTTGGCAGCTATGGCCGCCAGTGTCCTGGAGTATTCGCCAATGTAAACCACATCCTGGCTGAGGTAGAACCGGAACTTGTCTTCGGCCAGGGTGCCTTTGGCCAGCTCGAGGTTGAAGGGATGGGAGATGATCTCCTGGTAGGTGGGTTCGACGGCTTGACCCAGTTCTTTTAAAAAATCCATAGCAGACAAAGTTTTTATTTCCAAAAATGGTAGAAATGATGGACGGGGCCATGACCCTGGCCAAGCCGGTAGGCTGATCCCTTTTCAATGGCCTGGAAGGTGTAGTCCAGCCCTTTGCGGGTTGCCTCCCGGACAGGTTCCCCCCTGGCCAGCCAGGCGGCTATGGCCGAGGCCAGGGTGCATCCTGTGCCATGGGTGTTTCCTGTGTTGACACGTGTGTGTGGAAATTCCAGCAGCTCGTCCTGGTCGGCAAGGTAAAGCAGGTCGTTGACCTGTGCTTCCCTGGAATGTCCTGACTTCAGGAGGACAGCCCTGGCTCCGGTGTTGGCAAGGTCTTTTGCTGCCTGCCGGGTTTGTTCGTATGTCTCGATTTTGCGGGTAAGGATGATCTCGGCCTCCGGCAGGTTGGGGGTGATGAGTGTGGCCATGGGCAGCATCACCTCGATCATGGTTTGGATGGCATCGTCTTCCAGCAGTTTGTCGCCTGAAGTAGCCACCATTACCGGGTCCACCACCAGGTGTGGAGTGCTGTAGCCCTGCAGGGTGTCGCGTATGGTTTGTATGACTCCGGAAGAATGCAACATGCCTGTTTTGATGGCATCGGTCCCTATATCATCCATGATGGAGACGATCTGCTGGCGGATGGAGTCCAGGGGTACCGGGTGGATGCCCTGTACCCCCATGGTGTTCTGGGCTGTGATGGCTGTGATGGCCGACATGCCGTAGACACCGTTGGCGGAGAAGGATTTGATGTCGGCCTGGATGCCGGCTCCGCCACCGCTGTCTGATCCTGCAATGGTCAATGCTTTATGGTATGTGTTTTTGGGATTCATGTTCGTGCTTTTTAAAAATGACGGTATCCTTCCTTAAGATCTTTTACTTCCTGGTTGTCCTTGAGATAAGTGATCCCTGGTTCCCCTGCTGCCAGGTAGCCAATGGCGTGAAGCGGCCTGCCAAATTCCGCTTCGAAGTCCCGGCCCAGTTGTTCGTACCCTGCCGGGTCGACGGTGAGAAGCAGAACATAGTCTTCTCCTCCGGATATGGCCAGCTCCAGCGGATTCCACTGGTAGATTCCGGCCTGTTCGCGCAGCTCAAGGGACATGGGCACTTTCTCCAGTTCAACGTATCCTTTAAGTTGGGATGCTTTCAGGATGTGTTGCAGGTCGGAGCCAATGCCGTCGGATACATCCATCATGGCCCTGACGGCTGGTTGCGAGGCCAGCCATATGCCCTCTGAAACATGGGGATAGGGGGTCAGGTGCTGGTCGAGCAGTTTGGATGAGACCTGGTCTTGCGGCAGGTTGTCGAGTATCACCTGCAGTCCGCCTGCGCTGTCGCCAACATCGCCGGTGACGCATACAATATCTCCATCACGGGCATCCGAGCGTTTCTTTATGAGCTGGTTGTCAATTTCGCCGGTGACACCCACGTTGATCACGATGCCTGCCTGCGAGCTGGTGGTGTCGCCTCCCAGCAGGGGCACGTCCTCATCTTCGCTCAGGTCTTTGTAGCCCCTCATGAACTCTTCCATCCATTCTACCTCCATGTCTTTGGGCAAACCTATGGAGAGGTAGGAAGCCAAAGGTTTGCCACCCATGGCGGCAATATCGCTGAGGTTTACCGAGAGCGACTTAAAGCCGAGCTGATAAGGGGCTATTTTCTCACGCAGGAAATGGGTGTTTTCCACCAGCATGTCGGTGGTATGGAGATGGGAGGTGTGTTGGGAAATCGGAATGATGGCGCTGTCATCGCCAATCCCGGTGAGATGCTTGTTGACCAGCTCCCTGAACTCCGGTGCAATAACCTTTTCTATCAGTCCGAATTCCCCAAGTTTGGATATTTTCATACGGTTATCTTTTATTTAATAATTTGGCCGTATGGAACCCGCATGAAATAATCATGTCCTTATTGTGTAAGTTCTTAGATGCAGGTTTCATGAGATGATTTTTTTAATGTACAGGCCAAAGCAGGATTGTCCTGGCGGCGCTGCAGCTTTTCACATCTTATCTACAGTCCTGTATTGTTACAGGGTATAAAGATCAACAAAAAAGGTCAGCCTGCCAAATTGCGTGCTTCCTCCACCGCGTGGCGAAGCTGGCGGGCAGCTTCTTCCGGGTCGTCGGCCGAGCATATGCCCGAGACCACTGCCACCCCACTGGCCCCTGCACGTATCACATCGCCGGCGTTGTGGGTCTTGATGCTGCCAATGCCCACGGCGGGCTGTGGACATATCCCTGTGATCCTGGACACCCCTTCCAGTCCCAGCTCCTCGGTCAGCTCCTCTTTGGTGGGGGTGGTATATACGGGACTGATGGCAATGTAGTCGGCATCCAGCCTGCTCACCTGCCGTGCCTGGTCGCCGTTCTCCACCGAAAGGCCGATGATCGCGTCGGGACCAAGTATTTTGCGGGCCATCTCATAGGGCATGTCGTTGTTGCCCAGGTGCACCCCATCGGCTCCCGAAGCCAGGGCCACATCAATACGGTCGTTGATGAGAAGGGGAACGCCGTATTGATCCAGGATTTTTTTCAGGCGGATGGCCGAGTCGATAAAAGGGCGTGTCTCCAGGTCTTTTTCCCTCAGCTGGACCAGGGTGGTGCCGCCTTTGACGGCTTTCTCCACCACCCATTCCAGGGACCTGCCCAGTGACAGGCCCCTGTCGGTAACCAGGTAGAGGGTGGGATCCAATGCTTTTTGTCTTGTCATTGTTTCCAGTATTTTTTGATCTGTTCGCCATCAATTTTATAGAGGGCATCCAGGAAGCGGGTATAAAATGTTCCCGGAGCATCGGCTTGTTCACCGGCCATCTCACCGGCTATGCCCATTACCGTCATGGCTTCGGTTGCTGCAGCCATCGCCTTCCCGTTTACACTGGCGAAAGCTGCTGTGATGGCCGTGGCGGTACATCCGGTGCCTGTCACCTTGCCCATCAGGTGGTGGCCATTGGTGACCTTGTCCACCTCGTTGCCATCGGTGATGTAATCGGTTTTGCCGCTGACGCTGACCACCGACCCGGTGGAGGAGGCCAGCTCTTTGGCGGCCTCCAGGGCAGCTTCGGCTGAGGCCGTGCTGTCGACACCCTTGGTGGTGAAGCCTGCCTGCGCAATGGCCATGATCTCCGAGGCGTTGCCGCTGATGACGTGTGGCCCCACCTGCTCAATCAGATCTTTGGTGGTGTTGGTGCGCAGGGAGGTGGCTCCTGCCCCCACGGGGTCCAGCACCACAGGTATGCCTTTCTTTTTGGCTGTCCTGCCTGCCAGGTGCATGGCTTCGATCCATCTGTCGCTGAGGGTGCCGATGTTGATGACCAGTGCTGAAGCGATGCTCACCATCTCTTCCATCTCCTCCACCGCATGGGCCATCACTGGCGAGGCACCGATGGATATCAGGGCGTTGGCTGTGCTGTTCATCACCACGTAATTGGTGATGTTGTGGATCAGGGGAGCTTTTTCCCTGAGTTTCTCAAGGTCTTGTATGGTTTGTTTCTGGTCGGTCATAGGCTTTGGTTTATTTGGTTGCACGAATGGCTACGTAATCACCTTTTTCATAGCCGTCCTGGGGTTCTTCATAACTCTCATTGGCATAAAGGGGATGACGGGTGAGGGTTTGGGCATATTCCAGCTGTCCGAAACCCACTTTTTTCAGGAGTTCCACCTTTTCGCCGGTGGTCCGCCAGTTGGCATCTTTCACAAATTCAATGGGATAGACCGAAGGGGGCCTGACACCCTTGAACAATTCATCATCCCATGATCCCACGGTCTTGGCCAGGTTGTAGAGCAGGGCGAAGGACCCTTCTTTGGGCACATCGATCACCACGATCTTTCCTCCTTTCTTCAGGCCATAGTAAGCCTTCTCAAAAGCTGCCTCCAAATCGCTGATATAGCTGGGGGTACCATTGAACATGATGGTGTCGTAGGTTTCTGTTCCCATGTTGCCCTCTTCAGCTGTTGCGATGGTGACATCCATACCGCGTTTTTCAGCAATCTCTGCCATGGTCGCTGAGGGCTCAAGGCCTTCTTCGATGGCGATGCCGTAGTCCTTTTTCAGGAAGTATTCAAACAATCCACTGCCGCATCCAACAGACAATGCCCTTCCGCAATTCTTCATCACTTTTGCAACCAGGGCCACTTCTGAACGCAGCAGGTTCTGGTTCTCCATGAACCATGCATCATACTTACCGGCATACTGATCGAATGAAAGCTTCTTTTGTGTTTCTGTGTGTGTACTCATGGTGTATATATTTTAAGGTCAATAAAAAAAGCCGTTTTGCGGTGCCATACATGCAGCAAAACGGCTTGAGAGTGATAAGGTTGGTATATGTTTTCTTTTTTCCCTGCGCTGTGATTAAACAGATCAGGTTCAACGGGTATACTCTCAGCCTGCCGCAGCAAGCACCCCTGTATAGATGTTTCTTTGTTGATTAAACGAGAATGAACTCAACTGTTATACAAAATTATAAAAATAATGTTTAAAGGGATTTGTTGTGGCATTGAACGCTTACCGGGTTTTGAGTTGAATGTACTGAACGACAGTGGTTTGTTTTATGGTGGCGGTTCATGTTTTTCAGCATGTGTTTACTTGTTTTAGATGGCTGGGCAATATAAAAGGAAGGTTAAGCGGGCAGGGTTTCTTTCGGTATTAAGACAGGATGGGTTTTAGGAGTTATTGTGCTTTATTTCAGGATTTTGTGGGTAGATGGTTTTTTTATCCTTTTCGTTTGCACTTTTATCATTTTGAAAACGTCATTAATAAAAGATCATTCCCGGAATATCTGTTTTTCCGAATGAATGATTTTCTTTGTATCAGTTGGAGTTCTCTCCTTTCTGCTTACAGGGTGAATTTTCCATTCGGGAAGGGCGCTTTTGAATGGAAAACCCAAACTGAAGCAGATGATGAAGAAGATTCTACTTGTGTTGATTTTGACTGCCGTATCTTTTACACTTTCGGCTGGTGAAGCTCCGGACAGTTACATGGAGCTGAAGGCGCAATTCAAGAACATGCCGGTTCGAGTTGACAAGGTTGATTTTGTCAAAAAACATGTTGTCATGGGTGTTGCTGCAGGAGCAGTGATGTTCGCCATGAATGAGTATTTCATCCGCACAGGCAATGAAGCTTTTCATTCGGTGATGCCTTATGTGGCCATTGCGTATGCTATTTTTCAGGGATACAGCATGTGGCGTGGAAGAACGCTTGGCTCTGGCGGTGAAGGATGTGGCGGAGGTAAGGGCGTAACCCTGGTCAGATTTTGATGAATCAGCCAACATTCCCACCGGTCCGGGAGAAGATTCCCTGGGGTTCCCACTGCAGCGGTTCGCCACGTATCATCCGCATGCCCCTGGTTGGCAGTTCCTGGTAGCCAATGTTTTTAAGAAAACTGACGGCATCTGTGTTGTCTGAAGGAATCACAGTTTTGTCGGATTGGGCATTTCTCAGCTTCATAAGCTCCATTTCCGCCCGGTCGTTAGAGGCAATGACCGGACTTTCGCCCAGCCCGGGCAGATAGTAACCCGCCGGCTTAGTTGATGTTGCTGAAAGAAACCATCAGGTCCTCTGAGGGTTGAGAGCTGTTGTCGTTGTCCTCCTGGCAGGCAAAAAACAGGAAGGGGAGGAGAAAAAGGATAAAAAAAATCAGACGTTTCATGGATTTTGTTGGCTTTTCATTTTGATGATGGAGTGCGGTGGTGAGAAACAATGCGGTGGTGAAAAACGAGGCTTTACAGATCTAATACATGCAGTGGTTAGGTATAGGCAACCCGGGGTAAGTAAAGGGAGCGGAGAGAGGGGGATTCGAACCCCCGGTCCTGCGAGGCAGGACAACGGTTTTCGAGACCGCCGCATTCGTCCACTCTGCCATCTCTCCTTATGATCATCATGTCATTGCAGACGGTGCAAAACTATGAAAAATTTCACTCTTTTCTATATCTGTATGGCTTATATGGTTCTTCTTTCCGGAAAGCTTACCGTTTAAACGGGCAACGGATGTTCTCACAATTTTTTGGTGGGGCGCTCTTTCCCAATTTCATCATTGATAACTCTGTCATCATGGCCGATTCATTGATGAAACGAAAGGCGGGTGTAACGCGTTGTGTTAGAAGTATCCGAACTTCTTCATGGTTTCCCCCGCAATCTCATCAAACTGTTCTTTCCAGAATGATGGCCATTCCGCATAGGAAGGGAAGAAATGGTTTCGGGTTTTGTTGACCTTGCGGGAAAGCAGTTTCTCCACCTGTGCCGGTTCGTAGTGGAGATCCCCGAAATGGTCCAGCACCTGGTAAATGCCCCTTTTTTCGCCGGCAAATATGTCTTCAAACCGAAGCCAGATATCGGGATGCTTGTCGTTGGCCATCAGGTTGATGGTTTTCCAGTACCATGCCAGTTTTTGCAATGGGTTCCAGTCTTCCCATTTTTGCTTTGCCTCTTCATCCTGCACATGTCCGGGCAGAAGGTGGTCGTTGGTGATATAGCGGTAGCGGTTGAGCCAGGATGTCACCACTTCCCTTCCATCGCGTATCACATGGATGACCGATGCATCCGGGAAAACATCCCGCAGAAAATCAATGGCGGTGGCCAGGTGGTAGTTGGTCTCTACATACCATTCCTCCCTTTGTTTGCTGTGCCTTCTCAGCCTGGGCCACATAAAATAGTGTTTTTCAAAGAATGTAGGTCTGCGAGTGATCAGCTGGTGGCTTCGTCGTCTGAAAGCCGGCCAGGGCTCATGAAGGCTCCACGCATTGCCCACGTAGTCGTTGAAAAGTGTGGTGAAAAAATCGGTGCCCGTACGGCCGGTGGAAGTGATGAATATGGTTTTCATAATCTTTCCAAACAGATGCGCAACAAAAGTAATAAAATATGCCCATGCCTCTTTCCCCGATGCAAAGAATTTTAGTCATAGAAATATTCATCGAGGGTCCAGCTGCAGGCGGTGACCAGCTCATTTTCGTTGTAGGCTCCCTTGTTGAATTCGCGTACCAGAGAGAGTATCTCGCGGGCACGCTCATTATCGCTGAACTGCAGGAAGATCGATGAGTTGTGACCAGGCCATACCGCCGTGTTCAGACGTGGTGTGCCCTTGACATTTTTGGCCGGCACCTGTTCGATGATCTGGTAATCTTCCACGCCGTTTTCCTCCAGCATGCTGATCAGAGGCTCGCGTACGCTGACGTTGCAGGTGATGTATACCATTTTCATTGCTCGACGGATTTTTGTTTGTTAATCTTTTTCCTCTGCACGGGCGCTTTTGATGTGGATCACGCTATAGATGGTGGGCACCAGTATCAGGGTAACGATGGTGGAGATGAGCATGCCGCCGATGATGGTGACCCCCAGGGGCGAGTACATCTCGCTGCCCATGCCCTGGCTCAGTGCCATCGGCAGCATAGCCAGGATGGTGGTAAAGGAGGTCATCAGCACGGGACGCATCCTGCTGCGTCCACCCTCGAGTACCGCGTCGTAAAGGCTGTAGCCCCTCTTGCGCAACAGCTTGGTGTAGTCGACCAGCACGATGCCGTTGTTCACCACGATGCCCATGAGCATGATCACGCCGATGAAGGTGGTGACGCTCAGTGTGAGGCCGGTGGCGAAGAAGGCCCATATGATGCCCACGAAGGTGAAGGGTATGGCAAACATGATGATGAAGGGATCCTTGAAGGATTCGAACTGTGCGGCCATAACCATGTACACCAGTGTGATGCCGATGGCCAGTATCATGTACAGGTCGCTGAACGAGCGTTGCTGTTCGGTAAGCTGTCCGCCAACCTTCACGTCCACGTCGCGTGGCACGGACAGCTCGTCGATACGCGCCTGCACCTTGTTGGCGGCTCTTCCCAGTGATATCCCGCGCAGCTTGGCCATCACCTTGACGATGCGCTGTTGGTTGTTGCGTTGTATCTGTTGCAGTCCCATGCCCTGCCTGACCTCGGCAAAGGCTTTCACCGGTATTTGTTCGCCCTTCAGGTTGGTGACCATGATGTTCCTGATGGCCTCTATCTTGTTTCTCTTTTCCGGGGCATATCGTATGTTGATGGCATATTCGTTGCCCTCCTGTGTGAGCTCTCCCGCCTCGGCGCCATAGATGCTGCTTCTTATCTGTCTGCCGATCATGGCGGTGTTCAGGGCCATGGACGTTGCCTTCTCCTTGTCGATGACCACCTGCACCTCCACCTTGCCTTCGTCGATGGTGGTCTCCAGGTCGGTGAGCCCGCCGATCTCCCTCATCTCTTTGTGTATGGACCGGGCTGTGTTGTTCAGCTCTTTGTAGTTGTTGCCGGTGACCTCCACTTCGATGGGTTTGACGTTGCCGGTGATGGCCTGGGAGAGCAGGCTGCCGGCCGTTATGTGGAAGCTCTCAATGGCAGGGATGGTTTTTATCGTGTCGCGCAGGGCATCGCCAATGTCCTTGGCCGAGCGTTCCCGCTCGCCGGGCAGCGTAAGGTGAGCCAGTATGGTGGCCACGTTCTTGCCTTCCTCAAAACCCACCGAGCTGAGGGTGCCGTCTTCTGTCTGCCCACTGATGGACGCCAGTGTGCCCGGCTCCAGCTCGGGCACCTTCTTGCGTACGATGTCCATCACCTGCCGGGCTACACGGTCGGTCTCCCGGGCTTGTGTGCCCACTTCCGTTTCAATGACGATGGCGATGTCGCCCGCGTCGAATTCAGGTATGTAGTCGGACCCCAGTCGCTGGCCGGCCAGGAGGGTCAGGACGAACAACACCAGGGCCACGCCCAGGGTGAAAGCCTTATGTTGTACAGCCCATTTCAGTGAGCGGCGGTAGGTGTTTTCGATGCGTTGGAAGATCCGTTCGCTCCATTGGTAGAATCGTCCTTTGCGTTTGTTTCGGTGGTGCCTGATGCCCTTCAACAGGTTGGAGGCAGCAGCTGGTGTCAGGGAGAGCGAGGTGATCAGCGAAGCCACCATGGTTGCCGATGTCAGTATGGCCAGCTGTTTGAACAGCAAGCCCACCACGCCCCCGACGAAGATCATGGGGATGAACACCATCAGGGTGGTGGCGGTGGAGGCTGTGATGGCCATGCCCATCTCGCCGGTGCCGAAGATGGAAGCCTGCCTGGGCCTTGATCCCCGCTCTATGTGCTGCACGATGTTTTCCAGCACCACAATGGCGTTGTCCACCACCATGCCGATGGCAATGATCAGTGCCATCAGGGAGAAGATGTTGACGGTATAGTTCGCGATGAACATGATGATGAAAGCAAAGATCAGGGAGAAGGGGATGGTCAGGAACACGATGAGGCTGTTGCGCCAGTTGCGCAGGAAGAAGAAAACCACGATGGCCACGAAGAGCATGGCCCACCAGAGGGTCACCGTCAGGTTGCTGATCGAGTGCACCACCAGCTGGTCGGTGTTCATGATCTCGGAGATGGTGACATCTTCGGGCACCTGTTTGCGTATGTCGCTGACTTCTTCTCTTACGGCAGTGGCCACATTCAGCGTGTTGACACCCGTTTGTTTCTGGACCATCAGGGCCACGCCCCTTCCTTCTTCGTTGCGGGCGTACTCGCTTTTGTCCACGAAACCGTCGCTGACGGTGGCTATATCTTGCAGGCGTATGATGCGTCCGTTGAAATTGACCAGGGGGATCTCGCGTATCTCATCGGTGTCTTCAAACTGTCCCGGCACTTTGACCGAGAAGTCGCCCGTGCCGACCTTGATGTTTCCACCGGGAATGTTGATGTTTTCTGATTTCAGGATGGATGCCACCTCGTCGATGGACAGGTTGTAGGCATTAAGCTTCTGGGGCTTCACATGTACCTTGATCTCCCGCTCGGGCTGACCCACGTAGATGACCGAGCCCACCCCTTCGATCTTTTTGATGGGCCCGGCGATGTCATCCTTGATGATCTGGTTGATGCCCTCGAAGTTTTCGTCGGCGCTGACCCCGTATACCAGCACGGGGAACATCGAG
>CAJXLE010000055.1 GCA_913055895.1 uncultured Bacteroidota bacterium
TCACCCCCAAGCCGATCCAGATGGCATAGGCGTAGAACGAGCCAGCATAGGCATAATCACGCTCACGCGGCTGGTGGGGGTACTGGTTCAGGTAATAGACGATGGCAATGCCGGTGAGGATGAACAGGATCAGCACCACCGTAAAATCTTTGGGAGCTTTACGCGAATGGTACAACAAGCCCACCAGTCCCAGCAGGAAAGGCAGCATATAATAGGCATTGCGCGCATCGCTGTTCTTCAGGTAGTCGGGCAGCTCATCCTGTGGCCCCAGCCGGGGGTTGTCGATGAAGGGTATGCCCGATATCCAGTTGCCGTCGCGCACGTTGCCGTGTCCCTGTACGTCGTTTTGCCTGCCTGAGAAGTTCCACATGAAATAACGCAGGTACATGTGTCCCACCTGGTACTTGAAAAAGAAAGCCATGTTGCTGCCCAACGAGGGCACCGTGCGCTGTTCGGTCTTGCCCCGCTGGTTGCGCACTTCCACCGTCCTTCCCTTGATGTCGACCCACTGCTGGTAATCGTTCACATGCTGTTTATCAGAGCTGTACATCCTGGGGAACAGCCCGGTGAAGCGGGAGTCGTATTCAAGTTCTGTTTTGCGGTCGACCACCTTGTAACGGCCGTCCACCTGCTGGTATACCGGTGCGCCCTCTTTGCGCTCCTCCACCGGGGCATTGTAGTACTGGCCGTAAAACAAGGGCCGGTCGCCGTATTGCTCGCGGTTCAGATACGACAGCAGGTTGAAGATCGTCTCCGGGTTGTTCTGGTCCATCGGCGGGTTGGCATTGGAGCGGATCACAATGGTCGAATAGGAGGAATAGCCCAGGAGTATCACTGTCAGTCCCAGCAGCACCGTGTTCCAAACATACTGCCTGCGTTTGTGGGTGTAGTAAATTCCGGCTATGATCAGGCCTATCAGCAGGGCAGCATAAAAGATCACCCCTGAATTGAAGGGCAGTCCAAAGCTGTTGACGAAAAGGAGCTCAAACCAGGAGGCCACCTCCACAACACCGGGTATCAGCATATACATGATGAAACCCAGGATGACGAAGGACAGCAACAGGGCTGCGATGATGCCCCGTGGCCTGGGCCGGTAATTCCTGTAATAATAAACCAGCACGATGGCGGGGATGGCCAGTAGGTTCAACAGGTGAACACCTATGGACAGACCAATGAGATAGGCAATCAAAATGAGCCAGCGGCCGGAATGCGGCTGATCCGCCTCGTTCTCCCATTTCAATATGGCCCAGAACACCACGGCGGTGAAAAGCGATGAGGTGGCGTACACTTCGGCCTCCACAGCGGAAAACCAGAAAGTGTCGGAAAAAGTATAGGCCATGGCTCCTACAAAAGCACTGCCCACGATGGCTATGATGTTGGCCATGTTATAGTCTTTTTCTTCACGGATCAGCATTTTGCGGCCCAGGTGGGTGACGGTCCAGAAGAGGAAGAGTATGGTGAAGGCACTGGCCAGGGCCGACATGCTGTTCATCATCATGGCCGCATTTTCCGCCTTCCCGGCAAAAAGTGTGAAGAAACGCCCCAGAAGCATAAAGAAGGGGGCTCCGGGAGGGTGGCCTACCTCCAGCTTGTAGGCTGTGGTGATAAACTCACCGCAATCCCAGAAACTGGCGGTGGGCTCAATGGTGGAAAGATATACAAAGGCAGCTATGGCGAAACTCAGCCACCCGATCAGGATGTTCAAACGCTTATACTGGCTCATGGATCTGGTATTTTCAAACATTGTTCAAGCAGTTCCGTAAAATGGGTTCTAAATAAACAAAAAAATTTATCTTTAGAAATTCAAAGAATGGTATTTATGCGATTGGTTGTTGGGTTTTTACTGATTTCCTTGCTGAGCGTGGCGGCTTATGGTCAACACTTCTACAGCTCACCTTCTGTAAAGCCTTTTCATGCGGCCGACACCCACTCCCTCTATTTATCCATCGACAACGCAAATTTTCTAAAAAACAATGAATATTACAACGATTATGTAGCCGGCTACACAAAGTTGGGCTTTTTTGCCGAACCACGGCTCAACTGGATTCTTTCAGAGAAGACAAGGCTTTCGGCCGGGGTTCACCTGCTCAGGTATTCAGGCGATCAGGGTTTTCATAAGATCCAACCGGTATTCTCCCTCCACCACAGGTTTTCTCCCAATTTCCGGCTTATCATGGGAACCCTTGAAAACCAAAGACACCACAACCTGATAGATCCCATCTACCACTATGAAAACTACCTCGACCGCCACACCGAAAACGGGCTCCAGCTCCTTGTCAGCACACAAGCCCTGGAAGGCGAGGCATGGATCAACTGGCAGCAGTTCATCTTCAGGGAATCCGACTTTCAGGAACAGTTTGAAACGGGGGTCGCGGCAGATGTCATCCTGTACAACCACGAAGACGTTTTTTCGGTAGGGTTGCCCTTTCAGATGCTGATACAGCATCGCGGGGGCCAGATCAACCGGGACGACACCCCCATCTCTACGCTCTACAACACGGCGGCAGGTCTGTCATTGAAGTTTGGAACAGGATGGTCCTGGCTGGAGACGCTCCGGCTCGACAACCACATGGTGTTTTACGGTGATGCATCGCCCCAAAAGCGCCAGCCCTATTCAAACGGACATGCTTTCTATTCAAAACTGTCCCTGGACAGAAAACCCCTGGGCCTGGAAATCTCCTACTGGCATGCCCGGCAATACCTGAGCTTTGCAGGCAATCCCATGTTCCAGGCTTTCTCGGTGAAAAAAGACATTCCTATAAATCCCAACCGGCAGCTGGTTACAGGCAGGTTGCACTACGGCCGGGACTACAAGGGACTGAAGGTAGTTGTAAACGCTGATAGTTACTGGGATATAAGGCGGGGGACGGTGGACTTTGGGTTTGGCCTTTACCTGCTGCTGGACACCCACATCTTCCTTACCAACACTTCCGGAAAACATGCCCACTGATCTTTTGGTTGATTCACCGATCTTCCGGTTGATCCACTGATGATGTTGATTCAGTGATTACGTTGAGCCACTGATGATGCTGATGCAGTGATGATACCGCCTCATCCGGACAATGTGGATTCACAGATAACATTACTTTATGGAAGGTGTTAATTTTGCTGGCGTTGTTGATTTTACTGATAATCCAAACTTTACTGATCGTCCAGGATGAAGCGCCACGGCTTATTGCGCCACTTTTCGCCGGCATAATCGATGCCCACACGGGGCCGTGTGACATACCCCCCGTTGGCCGAAGCGTTGGCCTCTATCCATATGCGATGCGATCGGGTGAGGTCCTCTTCGTGGAAGGAACCGTTGATGCCCAGCTGCCGGGTGAGGCGACCCGGACCCTGGATGGTTTTCAATCCACGTATAAGCAGTGCCTGGGGCATCTCCACCGGGCCGGTGACAATATTCAGCATCCAGTGCATACCATAAATAAGGTATACATACAACAGCCCTCCCTGGCTATACATGATGCGGGTCCGGGGAGTCTTCCCCCGCCGGGCATGGGAGGCCTGGTCCTCTTCACCCCGGTACACTTCCACATCCGATATCACATGGCGCTGAATGCCCTCCTTCGTATCCATCACCAGGTAACTGCCTAAAAGTGAAGGGGCCACATCCAGGACATCCTTCAGGAAAAAATCTTTGCCTGTTCGTTGGTTGCTCGTTGCCATGGGTCGCTATTTTGCAGGATTTTGCAGGGTGTAGTAGTTTTTGCAGTGTTTTGTAGCGTTATGCAGCGTTTAGCTGTGGTTGAAACGTTTTAAACGTGAAGCTGCGGTTAAAAGGTTTCTCATCGTGTTGCATCGTGTTGCAACGATTGCAAAGGGTTGCCAGGTTATGGGAAAGAATCAATATTGTATCTTATCTTCTTTTTCCTGCCATTCGTAAAAAGTCTTCAGCGCTTCTTCCCTGAGCTTCTGCCGTGTGGGTATGCTTCTCTCTTCCACGGGTTTTTGCATCTCCCGGTAGATGAAAGAATCATCGAATCCTGCTTCAGCAGCATCATCCCGGTCGGCTGCATACCATACCCGGTCGATCCTGGCCCAGTAGATAGCTCCCAGGCACATCGGGCAGGGCTCACAGGAACTATACAGCTCACAGCCGCTCAAATCAAAATCGTTCAAATAGTCACTGGCCTGCTGGATGGCATTGATCTCGGCATGGGCAGTGGGGTCGTTCTCCAGGGCCACGGTATTGCCGGAGCGGGCTATGACCCTGCCATCCCTTACGATCACAGCGCCAAAGGGTCCACCCCCCCGCTCCATGTTCTCCCGGGAGATCCTGATGGCCTCCCGCATAAAATCTTCTCTTTCCATATATTTTTTGTCGTTTTATTGTTTTCGGTGATGCGCTTATCCGTCAAACCGGGCGCCACACCAGGGCCTTCCCTGTTAAAAGTCTCGCGCCGCATTTGGCGTCCGCCACAAAACATTTGCTGGCCAGAAGAAAAGTCCATGAGGCCTTACCCTGGTTCCATCCGGGCTTGCCGAATAGACACCTGCCTGCTCCCGTGTGAACTTACAAAAAAAAGTAAAAACCAACAAAAAAGCGACCGAACGCTGCAACCGTTTTCATCTTTCTGTAAATTGCCTTAGTTTTGTGCCTCTTTTACAATGGATTTAAGCCCCTGCGGTGTCAAAACGGGCTGCAGACATGTGAGCGGTCACAGGGGCAACACCAAATTATTTGTTAATAAAATTGTTAATTTTCTAAAAATAATATTATTTTTGCAATCCGCTGAACTGTCTAGTCAGCATATTTGATTAAAAACCAAAAAGATAAGGTCGAAGTGGATACAAACAGCTACAAGACACAATCTGTCAGAAAAGAAGATGTTCAGAAGAACTGGGTCCTGGTAGACGCCAAAAATGAAGTGCTGGGACGATTGGCATCGAAAGTAGCCAAGATGCTTCGTGGAAAACACAAGCCAAGCTACACACCGCATGTGGATGACGGCGACAAGGTTATCGTGATCAACGCCCGGCATGTGAGACTAACAGGAAAAAAATGGACCGACAAGGAGTATGTTCATTTCACCGGCTATCCCGGAGGCAAGCGCGTGAAGAACCCCAGGGAAATGATGGATAAAACCCCTGAAAGGGTAGTGGAAAAAGCCATTCACGGGATGATCCCCAAAAACAGGCTGGGCAGCCAGGTGAAAAACAACCTTTTCATCTACCCCGACGAAGAACATCCGCATGAAGCTCAAAAGCCAACCAAAATCAACTTAAAAGAATTTAAATAAGATATGGAAAGAGTAATTGCCATAGGAAGAAGAAAAGGCGCGATAGCACGTGTATACATGAGTGCAGGCAAAGGAAACATCAGCATCAACGACCGCGAGTTCAGCGATTTCTTTCCCGCACCCCACCTGAGATATATTGTAGAGCAACCCCTTCATGCAGTGAATATGATGGGCAGCTACGACTTCAAGGTGAACATCCAGGGCGGGGGAATAAAAGGTCAGGCTGAAGCCCTGCGTCTTGGCATCGCCCGGGCACTGGTCAAGTCCAACGAGGAATTCAAAGACACCATCAAAAAGGAAGGATTCCTGACCCGTGATGCACGTATTGTCGAGCGCAAGAAGCCCGGCCAACCCAAGGCCCGCAAGAAGACTCAGTTCAGCAAGCGATAATACAACCATAATTATCCGTTTAGTATCTAAATTGCCTGGACTCCCGCTAAAGGTGGGACTGCCCGGCAATTGTTTTAAACAGAATGTAAACGTTAAATCAACCAATCATGACACAAGCAACTTTTGATGAATTACTCGAGGCGGGCGTCCATTTTGGTCACCTCAAGCGCAAATGGAACCCCAAGATGGCCCCCTACATCTTCATGGAGCGCAACGGCATCCATGTGATCGACCTTCAAAAAACCACAGTCAAACTCAACGAAGCCTGCGGCGCACTCAAGCAGATAGCCAAATCGGGCAGGAAAGTACTTTTTGTAGCCACCAAAAAACAGGCCAAAGAAATTGTAGCCGAAAAGGTGAAACCCACCAACATGCCGTATGTCACCGAACGCTGGCCAGGTGGAATGCTCACCAACTTCCCCACCATCAAGCGCACCATCAAAAAGATGGCCACCATCGATAAGCGCTTTGCCGACGGAACCTACGACAAGCTGCAGAAAAGAGAAAGACTGCAGATACAACGCCAGCGCAACAAGCTGGAGAAAACCTTCGGCAGCATCTCCAACATGAACCGTCCCCCGGCAGCCATCTTCATTGTGGATGTCACAAAAGAACATATTGCCGTTCGGGAAGCCCAGAGGCTGAACATCCCTATCTTTGCCATGGTGGATACCAACTCGAATCCCCAGGAGGTAGATTTCCCCATACCGGCCAACGACGATGCTTCCAAATCCATCTCCTACATCGTAGACAAAACAGTGGAATCCATCAAGGAAGGCATTGAAGAGCGCAAGATGGAAAAGGAAAAGGAAAAAGCCCAGTCGAAGGAAAAAGAGAAAAAATCTGCTCCTAAGGAAGGCGAAGGACAGGAGAAGAAAAAGACACGGGCACGCAGGACAACCAAAGCCCGAAAAGAGGGCGCCCAAAAGGAATCTGCCGCCAAACAGGAAGAAACCGCTTCTTCGGAACAAGCCAGCCAGGCTGAAAACAAGGAAACTGAACAAGAGAAGCCGGCTGAAAGCAACCAGGACAAGCAACAGCAGCAAGCAGCCGAAAGCAGTGAAGACACACAAAAGCAACAGGCAGCAGGAAGCAGCCAGGCAGAAGATCAAGGCGGTTCATCTGAAGAGAACAACAGTGAAGAAAAAAACCAGTAAGTCAAACTATTAATCTTATAGAAGAAAATGGCCAATATAACCGCAGCTGACGTTAACAAACTCAGAAAACATACCGGAGCCGGTATGATGGATTGCAAAAAGGCTCTTACACAAGCAGAAGGCGATTTCGACAAAGCCGTGGAAATCATCCGTGAAAAAGGTCAGGCAGTAGCCCAAAAACGTTCCGACCGCGAAGCATCGGAAGGTGTGGTCTTTGCCAAGACCACCGATGATGCCAAAAAAGGCTTCATCATCTCCCTGAACTGTGAAACCGATTTTGTTGCCAAGAACGATGATTTCATCAAGCTGGCCGATCAGATCGTCGACCTGGCCGTTGAAAAACAGCCCAAAGACCTCGACGAGCTTATGAACCTCCAGCTCAACGGCAAGTCAGTAGCCGAAAACATCAAGTACCAGACCGGTATCATTGGCGAAAAACTGGAGCTCTCTTACTACGACTACCTGGAAGCTCCCCAGGTTACCGCCTACATCCATGCCGACAACAAGCTGGCTGCCCTGATCGGTCTTAACAAAGAAGGCGTTGAAACACAGGTAGGCCGTGATGTCGCCATGCAGGTAGCTGCCATGGACCCTGTAGCCACCGACAAAGACCAGGTTCCGCAGGATGTAGTGGAGAAGGAGCTGGAGATAGGCCGAAAGCAAGCCAAGGCCGACGGCAAGCCCGACAACCTGCTCGACAAGATTGCGCAGGGCAAGCTGGGCAAATTCATGAAGGAAAACACCCTGCTCAACCAGGAGTTCATTAAGGAAAGCAAAAAATCCGTCAGTCAATACCTCCAGGAGCAAGACAAAGAGCTGACCGTGACCGATTTTAAACGGTATTCGTTGAAATAAAAAATTCCAGCGAGAAATATCAGAAAATTTCAGCGTTTAGCGCTGAAAAATATACGCTGAAAATTTAACTGAATAAAGTACCCGCTGAGTTATTAACCGCTAAGCCTGCCACTTAGCGGTTTTTTATATACGGCTTGGCTGGCACCCAAGTCCCCAATCAAAATACAACGCTTCACGCAGCGCTTCGCGATGCGCTAAGCGTTAAGCTCTAAAGTATTCGCTAAAAAATTGATAGACATGCCCCCAAAGGACCCCCACCGGCAAATGGAAAAACTCAGGAAACAAGTTTTGGGCTGTAGAGAATGTCCGCTGCACCAGCAACGCAACATGGCTGTCTTTGGCGAGGGGCCTTACGAATCGCAGATCATGGTTATAGGCGAAGGTCCTGGTGCCAAAGAAGATGAGCTGGGTCGCCCCTTCGTGGGCCGTGCGGGCAGGCTGCTGGACGAGATGCTGGAAGAACAGGACCTTTCGAGAGACCGCAACGTTTTCATCGCCAACATCGTGAAATGCCGGCCGCCCAAAAACCGTGTCCCCCATAAAAAAGAGATCGAAACCTGTTTCCCCTACCTGGAAGAACAAATAAGCCTGGTCGACCCTTCTTTCATGATATTGCTGGGAGCCACCGCCATGAAAGCTTACTGGGGCAGCCTAAAGGAAAAAGTCGGCGATGTGCGCGGGAGATGGATAACAGAAGGCCACCGCCACATCATGCCCACCTATCACCCGGCTGCTGTCTTCAGGAACCGTTCGTACAGGCAATATATCGAGGAAGACTTAAAAACGATTGCGGGTAAATACAGGGAGCTGGTTGGCGGTTGACACCAGCCCCCGTAAACTCCTTAATCATCATCGACGATCAGCATGGCATCGCCGTAGGTACCGAAACGGTATTTCTCCTTGATGGCCACATTGTATGCCTCAAATATCTGCTCGTAGCCTCCAAAGGCCGAGACCATCATCAGGGGTATGGAGAGGGGCAGGTGGAAGTTGGAAATCATCATATTGGGTATTTGCACCTCATAGGGGGGAAAGATGAACTTGTTGGTCCAGCCTTCATAGGGTTTTACCCGCTTGGTGGTTGAGACCGACGATTCCAGGGTTCTCAAAACCGTTGTTCCCACGGCACATACATTACGCCGGTGGTCTTTGGCCTGGTTAACTTTTTGTGCAGCGTCGTCGGAAATGTAGATCTTCTCAGAATCCATCTTGTGCTTGGTAAGATCTTCCACATCCACGTTGTTGAAATTACCCAGTCCCACGTGCAGGGTTATCTCTGCAAAATTGACTCCGACGATCTCAAGGCGCTTCAACAGTTCACGGCTGAAATGCATACCGGCAGTAGGAGCGGCCACGGCACCTTCATGTTTGGCATAAAGGGTCTGATAGCGTTGCTCGTCTTCGGCCTCCACCTCCCGCTTGATGAATTTGGGAAGGGGTGTCTCTCCCAGTTTATAAAGGGTTTTTTTGAACTCCTCATAGTCGCCCTCAAAAAGGAAACGCAGCGTACGACCCCTGGAAGTGGTGTTGTCGATGACCTCGGCCACCAGAGTCTCACCATTCTCCTCGTTGCCAAAGTACAACTTATTGCCTATGCGTATTTTGCGGGCAGGATCGACCAATACATCCCAGAGCCTTTGTTCTTTGCTGAGTTCCCTGAGAAGGAAGACCTCTATCTTGGCGCCTGTTTTTTCCTTGTTGCCATACAAACGGGCGGGAAAAACCTTGGTATTGTTTAAAACAACAACATCGTGCTCGTTGAAATATTCTACAACATCCTTAAAAACGCGGTGCTCAATTTTCCCCGAATTTCTGTGAACCACCATCAACCTTGATTCATCCCTGTTTTTTGCCGGGTAAAGAGCAATCAAATCCTCCGGCAAATTATACTTAAACTGCGATAGCTTCATTAATAGCGCTTATTTTTTAGGTTCTACATTATGTCCCACCTTATACGTACGAGTTGGGTGTTGGTTACAATTTTCGTACAAATTGCCCGAAATTATCTATGGTCACCGCATCTTCAAGGTGATAACCGCCTATGCGGATGCGCTGAAGCCCTGCCAGGTGGGCTCCGCATTGGAGTGCTTCACCAATGTCGCGGGCTAGCGACCGTATGTAGGTGCCCTTGTTGCATCGCACCCGTAAGGTAAGCAGGGGCCAGGCCAACCGAACCACTTCCATCTCATGGATGTGGATCCGGTGGGACTTCATGTCCACCTTTTCTCCTTTCCTGGCAGCATGGTAGGCTCTTTTGCCCCCTATGTTCTTGGCCGAGTAAACCGGAGGGACCTGGTCCATCTGCCCTGTAAAACGCTCCGTGACCGTGTAAACATCCTTTTCGTCCAAATGTGATAACGTATATTGATGGTCAAACATTGTCTCGAGGTCGTATGACGGGGTGGTCTTCCCCAGCTCCAGGACAGCTATGTACTCTTTTTCTTCGGCCGTGAGATGCTGCAGCATCTTGGTTTTTTTTCCGGTAGCCACCAGCATCAACCCGGTAGCCAGCGGATCGAGGGTTCCGGCATGGCCTACTTTTACCCTGCGGCGTTCATCCCATTTATGACGCATGTGCTTCTCAACGATGGCCCGGGTTTTCTTCACCAGGTCGAAGGACGTCCAAAAAAGGGGTTTGTCCATCAGAAGAATGCGGCCTTCAGACAGATCCTGCAGGTCTTCAATATCAAAATAGCTCATATTCAATCCATTTTCATCCCAGCAGAATGGCTGCCAGGCCGACCGCGATGCAGTAGTAGGCAAAATACACCAAACGCCCGCGGTTAACAATACGTATCATCCAGGTGCAGGCCAAAAGTCCGGCCAGGAAAGCAGCAAGGGACCCTGCAGCCAGGGGTACAACCTGAACGTTGCCAAAACCCGCAGCAGAATGGTCCATCATGTCCTTCACATTGGCACCTATGATGGGCAGCAGGACCATGAGAAAAGAGAAGCGGGTCACCTGCTTCCGCTGGCCTCCCAACATCAGCCCGGTGGAGATGGTGGCACCTGAACGTGATATACCGGGAAGTACAGCCAGCGCCTGGGCAATACCGATAACCAAAGCACGGGCGAAAGTGATGGGTTTTTCCCGCGACCGAAAATAATGGGAGAAGAGCAACAGCATGGCTGTGACCATCAGCATGGAGCCGACAAAAACCAGGTTGCCCGTAAAGAAACGTTCAATCTCCTCTTCTGCCAGCAAACCAAGAATCACCACCGGCACCATGGAGAGGACCAGCCGGCTGATGTAACGGGTCGACTCATTCCACTCGAAGCGGAAAAAACCGAGCAGCAAACGGTAAAGGTCATTTCTGAACACGACAATGGTGCTCAAAACAGTGGCACCATGGACCATCACGGTAAAAGTAAGGCTCATCTCAGGATCGGTACCCAGGAGGGCCTTGCCGATCTCAAGATGTCCGCTGCTGCTGATGGGCAAAAATTCTGTAAGTCCCTGGACAATACCAAGGATAACGGCTTCAATCCAATTCATTCACCGGCTGTTTAAGATCCGCTTTGTTCTTCTTTCTCTTCTTTGGGTTTCTTCATGATGGCATAAATCTCAAAGGCGAACCCAAAAAGAACAACAAGGGGTGCCAGGGTGATGCGCCGGAAACTAAAAACTTCGGGGTTGAATTGCTCCGGGCTTTCGGCCTTGCCTCCAACCATAAGCAGAAAGCCGATGACAATGATGACAAAGCCAATGATCAGCAATTTATAGTTTTCCCTGGTGAATACCAGGTTTCGCCGGGAATCTTGTTTCTTTTTAGCCATATTCAGATATTTACGGTCAGTAATACAATTTGTCGGGTTTGATCTTCAGATATTTGTTCACCGCCATGAAGGTCGATATCCAGCTGATCACCACCCCCACCACCATCACCAGTCCATAGAGCAAACCAAGAATCTCCACGTCCTCAAGACTGATCACCTCGGCAAACTCATCCTGTACCAGGTAAACGACACCGGTGAGCATGGCGATGGCCACGATGGAGGCCCATACTCCCTGCATGATGCCTCTAAAGAGGAAAGGCCTTCTTATGAAGCCCCTGGTTGCCCCCACCAGTTGCATGGTGTTGATGATGAAACGCTTTGAATAGATAGAAAGACGAATGGTGTTGTGAATCAAAGCGATGGCAACTAAAAACAACAGTCCGCTGAAAACAAGTAAAAAAAGCCCAATCTTCCTGATGTTTTGGTTGATCAGCTCAACCAGTGACTTTTGATAGAAAACCTCTTTGATCTCCTCGTATTCCCTCAGATCCTTCTTTATCTTTTCGATGCTTTGCGGGTTGGCATAACGGGCATTCAGATGAACATCGATCGAGGCCAGCAGGGGATTGTATCCCAGGAATCCCACAAAATCCTCTCCCAGCTCTTTTTTGAGCTCACGGGCAGCCTCCTTGCTGGTGACGTACCTGGTGGATTTTACATATTCCTTGGCATCGAGCATCTTTTGCAAACGGATCACATCCACCTCTTTCACATCCTCTTTGAGCATGATGGAAAAGCCGATGTTCTCCTTGACGTATTCTGAGATGCGCTGGGCATTGAGCACCAGCAACCCGAGAATACCCAAAAGAAATAACACCAGGGCAATGCTGACCACCGACGTCAGGTAGGAGCTGCGCAACCGCTGCCTGGTTATTTTAGCTTCTTTACTGGCCATAGCCTGTTACCTAGAGTCTGCTAAGATAAAAATAATATCCCTGAATACCCTCAATTTTTCCTCTTTAAAAAAGGCAATCCACTAAGAATGCGGGGGATGATCTATATCGCCCTGTTGGTGGTCTCTCAGGTGTTCTTTGATCTTTTCCTTTTTGGACCGGGCAAGTTCTATTGGTGGTTCTTCGTCGGGTTTATCCCTGTATTGGCGGATGCTGTCGGAGAGCAAGCCAAGATCCCTTTCATAGGCCCTGCAGAACCGGCATCCCATCAAATGCATGCGAAGCTGCACATCCTCCCTGAAAGTGAGCTTGTGATCCTGCGATTTGGAAATCAAAAATGCCGCCTTCTCGCATGTGATCATCATGCGCATCATCAGACGGTCGAGCAACTTTTTCATTTTCTTAAACATTATGCTTCAAACCAGTTTTTTTCAAAACATTCCCTCAATCTCAGCCGGGCCCGGTGCATGATCACCCAGAAATTAGACGATGAGATGCCCAGTTCCTTACAGATTTGCCCGGTGGAAAGCTCTTCCAGCGTTTTCAGGCGAAAAACCCCCGACCAACGCTCGGGGAGCAGGGACAAGCATAGTTCCAGCACCTGGTAAAAAGTTTCCCTGTCCATATCCGTGTTTCCAGTTGTCCAGTCGGCAGGCCGGCGCTGGACATCCCATTTTCCACGTTCGGGACCTTCACCCACAAATGGTGAATAACGGTCATCACCCGGTTCTTCCCTTGAGCGCGTCTCTTTTCTGTAATGATCAATGATCTTTCTCTTCAGGATGGAAACCAGCCATGTTTTTTCACTGCTTTCGCCCCTGAAAGATTGCCGGGCATTCAGTGCAGCAATGAAAGTGTCCTGCACCAGGTCCTCGGCCACCTCAACGGCACCTACCCGGTAATAGGCATAGGTATAGAGGTAGTCGCCATAGCGTTCAACCCATTGGGTGGGATCGGTAAGGGATGATGGGTCCTGGCTGCTCATGAAACGATCGTTTGCGTCCTGCCTTCTGTTACAAAGAAAGTGGAATCCATTCAATTTGTCAACATTCATGTGATTATTTTATTGGCTTCTTGAAACTGAATTGCGAAGCCCGATAAAAAGTCACATGATGCTTCAATTCATCAGCGGGGTGAGTTACACAGGAGCGTGGCAGGTTGCATCCTATAGCATATCAGGTTGCATGCAAACAAACAGATATAAAAGAATGATTTGAAAATTATAGGGATGCACTATTTTTGTAAAAAAATAGCTACGTGGAAGGAACAGTCATAAAATCTACCGGCAGCTGGTATTATGTCAGTGACCACCAGGGCTCCCTTTGGGCCTGTAAGATCAAGGGAAGTTTCCGCATCAGGGGCATACGCTCAACCAACCCGGTGGCCGTAGGCGACCAGGTGGAGTTCAAAGAAATACCCGAGGGAGAGCGGGAAGGGCTGATCACCCGGCTACAACCCCGCAGGAATTATATCATCCGCCGGGCCACCAAACTATCCAGGGAAAGCCATATCATTGCGGCCAACATCGACCAGGCGGTGGTGATGGCCACCATGGCCTATCCCCAGACATACACCCTTTTCATCGACCGCTTCCTGGTCACCGCTGAAGCCTACCGCATACCAGCCCGTATCATCTTCAACAAGGTCGACCTGTACGATGAAGAGCTCACCCGCCGGCTTGACCAACGGATAGCCATCTATGAGGATGCCGGTTACCCTTGTTGGAAAGTCTCGGTGACAGAAGACCAAAATATGGAGGCCGTCAAAGAGCTGTTCAAAGACAAGACCAGCGTGATAGCCGGCAATTCAGGTGTTGGCAAGTCGACCCTCATCAACAAATTCAACCCCGAGGCACAACTCAAAACCGCAGAAATCTCCGATTACCACAAAGCAGGCAAGCACTGCACCACCTTTGCCGAGATGATCGACCTGCCTTTTGGCGGCCGGATCATTGACACCCCCGGCATAAGGGGGTTTGGCCTGGTAGATATGGACAAGGAGGAGATCTACCATTATTTCCCTGAGATATTCAGTTCTTCACACGAGTGCAAATTTCACAACTGCACCCACACCCATGAGCCGGGCTGTCATGTGAAAGAAGAAGTTGAAAAGGGCAAGATCAGCCAAACACGCTACAACAACTACCTTCGCATCTGGGAGGACAATGAGGAAAAATTCCGGTAAAGGATGTTTGTCAATTAAAAAGTTGGGTTGGTCAAATAACGAAGATTCTCACGCAATGATCATCATGATTTTACGTACTTTGTTATAGATAAAATTTTCATGAAGACATTGCTGGCGGTGAAAAACATATCCAAAACCAGGCCCATCCGTGTTTTGCTTGCCGAGGATGAACACATCTATCAGAGCATCATAGAGAAGTACATCCATGATTTTGATATGCAGCTGACCATCGTCGACGACGGCCAGAAATGTCTTGATACCCTTGAAAAGCAACATTACGATGTCATCCTGATGGACATCATCATGCCTAAGATCAACGGCCTGGAAGTAGCGCAGGCCATACGGAAGAAAGGCATCACCACCCCCATCATAGCAGTCACCAGCAACATCTGGAAGGAAGATGAAGAGCAGTCCAGGCAGTCGGGCATGAACGATTTCCTTCCCAAACCTTTCAATGCACAAAAGCTGGCCCAAAAAATTGCTTTCTGGAGCAAAAAAAGGGCACCACAAAAACGGTGGTACCCTTCAACGTAATCCTGTTTCTATTCTTTATATTTCAAACTTAATGCCTTGGGCAAGGGGCAGGTCGGTGCCGTAATTGATGGTGGTTGTCTGGCGCCTCATATAAGCTTTCCAGGCGTCGGAGCCTGACTCGCGGCCACCACCGGTATCTTTCTCGCCACCAAAAGCACCGCCAATTTCGGCACCTGACGTACCCACATTCACATTGGCTATACCGCAGTCGGAACCCGAATGCGACAGGAACTTTTCGGCCTCCCGCACGTTAAGGGTGAAGATGCAGGATGAAAGACCCTGTGGTACGTCGTTGTGCAGCCTTAAGGCTTCATCGAAATCCTGGTATTTGACCAGGTACAACAAGGGAGCAAACGTCTCCTCCTGAACGATCGGGTAGTGGTTTTCAGCTTCAGCTATAGCTGGCACTACGTAGGTTCCCGACTCATAACCTTCGCCACTGAGCACTTCGCCTCCAAAAATGATCTTACCACCTTGTTTTTTAACCTCTTCGAGGGCATCCTGGTACATTTGCACCGCGCCCCTGTCGATGAGGGGACCCATCAGGTTGTCGGGGTTCAGAGGATTACCGATCTTTTGGGCTACCTGCTCATAGGCATTGACAAGTTTCTTTTTCACCTCCTCGTAGATGCTCTCATGTATGATGACACGGCGGGTGGTGGTGCAACGCTGACCTGCCGTGCCCACGGCACCAAAAACAATGGTGGGTATGGCCATGTCGATATCACCATGCTGGGAGAGGATCATCGCATTGTTGCCGCCAAGCTCCAGGATCGTCTTGCCCAGCCTTTTGCCAACACGTTCTGCCACACGTCGGCCGACAGCCGTGGAACCGGTAACCGAGATAAGGGGAATGCGCCTGTCATCCACCATATTGTCGCCTATATCGGCCGAACGGCCGATGACCAGGTTGAAGACCCCCTCGGGTACATCATTCTCACGCAAGACGCTTGCCACTATATTTTGAACGGCCACGGAGGTGAGGGGCGTCTTGGAGGATGGCTTCCACACGACACAGTCGCCTGCTACAGCTGCTATCATGGTGTTCCAGGCGTATACAGCCACGGGGAAGTTAAAGGCGGTGATCACGCCCACCACCCCCAGCGGGTGGTAATGGTCATAAAGGCGGTGGTGCGGGCGTTCCGACTGCATGGTGTAACCATAAAGCTGGCGGGACTGACCCACGGCCAGGTCGGCAATGTCAATCATCTCCTGCACCTCTCCCAGTCCTTCCTGGTAGCTCTTGCCCATCTCCGTACTCACGATCATACCGAGATCCTCCTTGTTCTCCCGCAGGGCCAGACCTATCTGGCGCACTATATCCCCGCGGTCGGGAGCAGGCATTTCGCGCCACACATGGAATGCCTCCTGCGCCTTCTGAAGCACTTTTTCATAATCATCTTTGCCGGCATACTGAACCTGTCCCAGCTCACTCCCGTCAATCGGGGTATAGGAGCTGATGGTTTTGCCGGATGGATCCAGCCACTTTGTGCCGGTTGAAACACCCGAATTGTTCTTCTTAACGCCCAGGCGTTTTAAGATGCCCTGAATATCGTAATCATTCTGATTCATAAGATGTTGATTTTATAGTTAATAGTACGGTTCCTGCCGGTGATTGATGGTATGTTTCCTGCATGGCGGTCATGCAAAATATAAAAAAATTGAGGATAAAAAAAATAATTGCCTTTCATATGCCCTTGTCAATGAGAAAAGGAAGGGCCACCCGGCAAACAGGGATAAGCCATCCCCACCCGTCATTTGGAATGGATAAAAATTTGGTACATCCAAAACAATTCCATATTTTTGCACATCCAATGAATCGCTTTCACTATGCCTGAATGGCGGAATTGGTAGACGCGCTGGTCTCAAAAACCAGTGGGCTTTTGCCCGTGTCGGTTCGACTCCGACT
>CAJXLE010000056.1 GCA_913055895.1 uncultured Bacteroidota bacterium
GGTGCAGGCTTCCGCTATTAGTATTTTATCACCTGGTTCCAGCTCTTCAATTTTCATAGTTCCTTTGACATATTCCATTAGATCGCCTTTAAAGCGGGCAAAGAGTACGGAAAAAGAGGTCATGAGCACATCGTCAGGTGTATCCCCTGCTACTTTCAAAAAGGCCTGGGAATCTGTCACTACTAATTTGGGCGGATTTTTCAGTCTTTCCAGAGCATCCCGGGTCATGCGGACCACCTGTTCCCTGCTCTCGAAAGCTTTGCCTTCGACGTGAAGCTTGGTATTGATGAAGATCTTTTTGCGGTCGTAATCTTTCAGCACCTTGCCGATCAGCCGCTCATTGTTGCCATTGCCATAGGCATGGCCCGTATCAATAAAGTTCACGCCCGAGTTGAGCATGGCTTTCAACACCGTCTCGTTGTTGGGGGCTCCTGAGGCTATATCGGAGACCTTAAAGCCGGTGCTGCCCAGCGTTTTGTAGTTCAAAATCTTCCCTTCGCCGGGATTCCTGTACCCAGCGGTGGATTTCATGGCAAAAGGGGATTTGGTGAATGCCGCTGTTCCCATAACGGCAAGTGATAAGTTTTTCAGGAACCGGCGGCGATCGTTTCTGACGGGCTTCATGACAAACAGGTATTTCAGGTTTAGATATCAGGCATTTGTGAAACAACTGTGATATAAGACGCAAAAAAGGAAAGGTTATTACAGGAGGGTGAGAAGTTTTGAGGCTGAGGAGAAGAAGGCTAAGAAGAAGGCGAAGAAGAAGAAGGCTAAGGCTAAGGCTAAGAAGGAGAAGGCTAAGGCTAAGAATTAAGGCTGAGAAGGAGAAGGCTAAGGCTAAGGAGAAGAAGGCTAAGGCTAAGAATTAAGGCTAAGAATTAAGAAGGAGAATTAAGAAGGAGAATTAAGAAGGAGAAAGTGAGGGCTGAGGATAGGGATAAAGGATAAGACAGGTCATGGATTGGTGGGGTTGTAGGGTATTTCGACTTCAATGCTTGTGCCCCGGGAGTCGCCGGAGATATTGAACTTCCCGCCCATGAGCCTGACACGCTCTTCCATTCCCATGATGCCGTATGAAAGGCTCTTATCGTGATCCTCCTGCCGGAAACCTTTGCCATTGTCTTTGATCTGCAAATAAATGAACGATCCCATGCGGACAAATGAAATATCGATCTGGCCGGCCTCTGCATGCTTGTATACATTGGTCAGGGCCTCCTGCAGGATGCGGTAAAGATGGATAGAGACGTTCTTCGAGAGCACCGGTTCCTCCTCGGTAAGGTTCATGCTGCATTTGATGCCGCTGCGTTTTTCAAACTCGTTGGCGTACCACTCTATGGCAGCTACCAGGCCCATATCATCAATCAACTGTGGCCGTAGCTCGGTGGACAGCTTTTTGGTCATCGATATGGTGGATTCGGTGAGCCTGTTGAGTTCCCTGATCCTGGTCCTGATCTCTCGACAGTCTTCCGGCAGGTTTTTTTCCATCATGGCCAGGCTCATGCTGATGGCCGTCAGGTTCTGCCCCAGCTCATCGTGTATCTCGCGGGCGATATAGCTTCTCTCCCTTTCCAGGATGTTTTGCTGATGCTCTGAGAGCACCCGCATCCTGTCGCGCGATTCTTCCAGCAGTTTTTGATTGCGGATGTAGTCGGTCACATCCGAAAGGATGGCATAGTAACCGATGACTTCGCCCTGGCTATCAAATTCAGGGATCAGGGTGGCATCTACATCCAGTTCTATGCCATTGCTGTACTCGAAATGTTCCTGGTACTGAACCTTTTCTCCCTGGAAAACCTTATCAAGGTGTGGTCTGGCTTTTTCATAGGATTCCTTTCCGATGATATCTTCCAGATGTTTGCCAATAAAATCCTCCTCCTTCAATCCGAAACGGTCCAGGTAGGTCTGGTTGACCAGCCGGTAGATCATATCCCTGTCCACATACGAGACAAACTGGGGCAGGGTGTTGACGATCTTTTTGAATTTCTCCTCACTTTGACGCAGGGCCTCCTGCGCTTTCACCCGTTCGGTGACATCGTGTAGGATGGAATACAGGTGTTTGGTGCCATGGATCTCAATGGGGGTGGCATGGGCCTCCATGTGCCGTATCTTGCCACCGGCCAGGCGGTGCCGGAAGAGGAAGGTCTTGACATGGTGGGTGAACACCTCCTGCATCTTTTGTTTCACCTGCTCATCCGGCAGCTGGTTGATCTGCTGGATGTACATGGATTCCAGCTCCCTGTAACCATAATAATTTTTGGCGCTTTTATTGGCCGCCTTGATGCGCCCGGTTTCCGGGTCGATAATCAGTTTGATGGCATTGCTTTCATCAAAGAAAGTGCGGAACCTTTTTTCACTTTCCCTGAGTTGCTGTTCGGCTTCTTTTTGTTCGGTGATTTCCTGACCCACCTCAAGCACGCCTTTCATACTGCCTTCTTCCTTGACGGGATGGGCTTTCAGCCGGAAAAGGCGGTCCTGAAACCAGACTTCCGCACTTTCGGTTTGCCCGGATTCCAGGGCACTGACAGCAGGACATTCAAGACATGGAGAGGACCTCTTATGCCAGAACTCATAGCAGTAATGCCCGTTTATTTGTTCTTCCTTCAAGCCTGAAAGTTCCAGGGCAGCCTGGTTGGTCCACTGTATGCGCAGGTCCGTATCCAGGAAGGTAAGCCTCTCCCTCATGGCCTGCAATATCAGCTTTTTTTCCTTTTCCGACTCCGCCAGCTTCTCTTCTGCCTGCCGCCGCTGGTTGATGTTGAGGCAGGAACCAATGTAGCCCATGAACTCATGGTTCTTATTGTACATAGGGGTTCCTTTATCGTATATCCAGTTGTATTCGCCTGAGGCATCCTTCAGCCTGTATTCCAGCTCAAAGGACTCCCTTTTCCCCAGGCTGGTCAGGAATTTTTTCACCACCTCCTTTTTGTCTTCAGGATGAAGCCCTTCGGTCCATCCCATGCCCCGCTCCTGGTCAATGTTCCTTCCCCTGAAATCCAGCCAGTTTTGATTGAAATAGGTACAGGAACCTTTCACATCCGACATCCATATCATGATGGGAGAATATTCAGCCAGCCTTCTGAATTTCTCTTCGTTGGTACTGGCTTTTTGCTCTGCTATCTTGCGTTGAACAATCTCCTTTTTGAGCCACTGGTTGGTGCTTTCCAGGTTGTTTACCGCATTGTAAAGACTGGAGATGAGGGGACCTATCTTCAGTATGGCCATCGCCATCAAGATGGAGATGACCAGGGCTATCACCTCAGCCGTCAGGCTGACAGCGGTGGTTTCGCCGGAAGCCCAGATGGTATACAACGATACTATTCTCCGGATGGCCATCAGTCCCACCGCCACAGCAAGCGACAGCCATACCAGGTAACGGCGGGTGGTGCGTATCAGCAGCAAAGCCCTTACGGCAACGAACACCTGCAGGCTGACAGAAAGAATGAGTATGCTCTGTACAAGAACCATAACCTGGTATTTTTTTTTTGAAAAGCCACCGCCGGGCAATTCACATTGAACAAAAATTGAGCAAACAAACAGCCAAATGAAAGGTCCCTGCCCAGATAACCATGCTTATCATAGAGGGAGATGGTCTTTGGGGCATCATAAATTCTTTTGGGCTGATGAATGAATGAACATATGATCAAACTAAAAGAAGCCCTTTACTAATAAAAACAGGGACAAACCCGTAAAGTTAAACTATTTTGACACTTAAGCCCTCTGGTGCAGGAAAAAAATCCGTCTCTCACTGCCGGTTGTTCATCCCCCGTTGGAATTGAGGTGCCGGTTCATGACCGCCAGCAAAGCCTGCGGGTCGATGGGCTTGGTTATGTAATCGTTGCACCCCGACTCCATACATCTCACTTTGTCTTCTCTCATGGCATAGGCAGTTTGAGCAATGATGGGGATATCCGATGAAGTAGCGCGGATATCCTCCGTCACCTTCCGGCCGCTTCTGTCGGGCAGCTGGATGTCCATCAGGATCAGCGACAGGTCGGGTATCTCGGCAAATTTGCGGAAAGCTTCCTGCCCGTTGCGGGCCAGCACAATATCGGAACCCGTATCTTTCAGTACCGATTCCAGGTATTTGCGGCTCACCGGGTCGTCTTCCACCACCAGCACTTTTGCTCCCTTCCAGTCATATTCCACTTTCTCCGAACCGAATCCTTCATCTGCCGATGATTCAGCATCGTCCGGCACCTGGTAGGGAATGGTAAAGTAAAAAACCGACCCTTTGTTTTCTTCACTCTCAACCCATATCTCACCGCCCAGCAGGTGAACAAGGTTTTGCGATATGGAGAGGCCCAGTCCCGTTCCTTCATGTTGGGCGGAAGTGGGCGACTCATCAGCCTGGCGGAAGCGTTTGAAGATGTCGGCTTTTTTGTCCCGGGGGATGCCCATACCGGTGTCCAGAACAAAAAAACGCAGATTTTGGCCATCGGCATAGTCATATCCAAAAACGACCTTTCCCTCGGTTGTAAACTTAAAGGCATTGCTCAGCAGGTTGGTGAGTATCTGCTTCAGGCGTATCTTATCGGAATAGATTTTGCTCTGATCCCTGGAGAAGGCCAGGCTTAATTCAAGCTTGATTTTGCTGTTGCCCTCGTTCTCAACCTGCAGCGCATAGGCATTGTATAGTTCAAGCATCAGGTCGTTCAGGCAGAAACCGTGCCTTTCAATGCTGAGCTGGTTGGCCTCTATCTTGGATATGTCGATGATGTCGTTGATGATGTTCAACAGGTGTCTCGACTGATCGTCAATCAGCTGGAGAAAATGCTGCTGTTTGTCGTCAGACACTTTCCTTTCCCTGAGCAGTTGGGTGAAACCCAGGATGCCGTTCATAGGTGTCCTTATCTCATGCGACATGTTGGCCAGGAAGGCCGATTTGAGCCGGTCGCTTTCCTCCGCTTTTTTCTTGGCTTCCAGAAGACTTTTCTTATATTTCTCCTCCTGTCTCTTGGAATACAGCAGGGGGGCAATGTAGTTGCAAAGGTGGATGATCTGCTCCCTGTCCTCTTCGTCGTAACCCCCGGGCTTGTTGGCCAGTGCCACCTGTCCCAGCAACTGGTCATTAAAAAGTACGGGTGCAGCCAGCGCCGATTCCAGCTGCACATGACCCCGGGGCAGCTGGAGGTTTTCATTCCTGTAAAGGGTTTTCTTTTCCATCATGGCCTTACCCCATACCCCGGTCCAGGATGAATGCGGGAAGATAAAAGTTTTACCGGGCACCTGGCACTCATCCCACACATCCTTCGTCAGCGACTGTGATACCAGGTCACCTTCGTCATTGATGTACCCAAAGAAGCCATAGCGGCTCTCAAACACTTCGCGGAAGATGTCGAGCACATCGCTGTAAAAGTTGTCATGGTCTCTGTTGATGAAGGTATTGGAAATGCGGTTTTTGATCACCATCTCCTTTTCTGCCTTTTTCCGCTCGGTGATGTCGCGCGAGATTTTCAGGATGGCTTTCTGCCTGGCATATTCAATGACCCGGGCATTGACTTCCACCGGGATGATTTTACCCTTTCGGGTAGTATGTTCGGTCTCGAAGGAAGCCGAACCATCGCGGGCGATAAGCTCCAGCCGCTCTTCAAATTTAGCTGCATAATATTCCGTGGTGAAATCCCTGGGGTTCATCTGAACGAGGTCTTCCCTTTCATAGCCCAACCTGTTGCATGCTATGTCGTTGGCATCCAGCACATGTCCATCCATGTCCAGGATGAAGATGGCATCGGTGGCGTTGTTGTAGAGGCTCCGGAACTTGGCCTCGCTTTTACGGAGCTCATCTTCAGCCTGTTTGCGCTCGGTGATGTCCTGGAAAGTGCCGTGCAGCCGTGTACAACGATTTTCCTGGAAAGTGGAACGCCCTATGGCCCTCACGTATAGATGATTACCTTTGGCGGTAATCAACTCCAGCTCCAGGTCGTAATGCTCGCCCTTTTGAATAGCCCTGTCTATTGCATCTTCAAGAATTTTCCTTGATTCACCTGGGAAAAAACCAATGGCTTCTTCCAGGGTGGGGGTGTAGTCATCCCGGTCGATCTCATGAATGTCCCTGGTGGTGCGTGTCCAGTAAACGGTTTGCTGCTGAAGGTCGACTTCCCATCCACCAACACGGGCCATGTCGCCGGTTTCATTCAGCAGCTCCTCGCTGTAGCGCAGCCGACTGAGGGTGTTTTTCAGGCGTTCGTTGGCCTCATGCAACTCATCATTCAGGGTGATGTATTCCTCATTCTGGGTCTGTATCTCCTCGTTCTTCTCCTTGAGTTGCCGCTGCTGTTCAATGTATTCAGACAAATCGTGCACAATGGCCACGATGCGCCGGCCCTGGCGGGTGTCGATGGAGTTGAGGGTGATCTCGGTATCGATCGTGCGGCCGTCGCTTCTTATATGTTTCCAGTAAAATTGCCGCACTTCACCATCAAGGGCCCTCCTGACATGCCGTTTGCCCGCAGTCCGGGAATTTTCGCCGCCGGGTTGTTTCTCAGGGGAAAGATCCGTCACGGGATCCTTGCCTGCCATCTCTTCACAGCTGTACCCAAACATCCGGGCAGCCTGCTTGTTGCAGTCTTCTATCTTATCTCCCATCACCAGGAAGCCGTCGCCCGAATTCTCAAAGATGGCCCTGTATTTCTCCTCGCTCTCCCGAATCATCTGATCCTTTTGTTTCCGTTCGGAAATGTCCATCAGGGCGCAGCGAACGCTGCCTGTCGGGTCTTCCGTTTCCCCTTCCGGCCTGCTTTCCAGGGCAACAAAAAAGGCATTTCCTTCGGCGTCTTTCAGAACAAGCTCGCACGATTGCGGCTCGCCTGTTCGCAGGATGCTTTTCAGGTGAAAATAAAAGGTATCCTGGTAATCGGGATGAATGTATGTGGTGATTTTCTGATCTTTCAGATCCGTGGGGCTCATTGACAACATACCGGCCCCGGTATGGTTCACCTTGCTGATCCGGTAATCCTGCCGGACGATAAAATAGCCAATGGGAGCCTGGTTGAAAAGCTCGGAGTACTGGTTTCTTGAGATCTCCAGTTCATTCTGAATCCTCTTGAGCTCTTCGTTTTGCTGTTCCAGCTCGATCTGGTGAATGCTCAACTCCTCCACCAGCGACTCCAGGTCTTGGTGGTAAAGGGCCTGATCCTGCACCCCCTTTTGCTTGAGCATTCTTTCTGCTTTTTTCCGCAATTCCTCGCTCTTGTTGTCACGATCTTTCATAAGCCGCTTATTTCAATGGATCTGCTATAGCCCACAAGATATTTCCCGGGACATGTAACAGTGTATTTTTTATCTAATTGGTGGCATGGAACTGGCCTTGTGCAAGTTCTCCCACAGAGGCGGAACCGTTTTATGTTGTTGTTTAAAATTATTTTATGGCCACCTGATGCTGAAGCAACTGGTGGTAATTTATTATCTGAAAGATCAGCATTTCTGATGGTTGGAGATGTCCTCCAGGGTAAAGACAACACCGCGGGCCTTTCCATAGCTGTCGAGCATGGGGGCACCATTGATGCACAGAAGCCGCTTGCCCTGGTCGGGCAGCTTGATGTAATGCTTGTACCGGTGAACGGGGTTCTGGGTTTCCATCACC
This sequence comes from uncultured Bacteroidota bacterium, assembly GCA_913055895.1. GTDB lineage: Bacteria > Bacteroidota > Bacteroidia > Bacteroidales > UBA12077 > JAGXLC01. The sequence continues at coordinate 7,583 of CAJXLE010000056.1, forward strand.
TGCGAGAAAGGCAGGTTCTCACTGGGTATGGGATTGCCCTGGGGGTCGGTGATCTCCCATTTGACATCATCAAAATTCCTTTCCCTGATCTGCTTCTGGGTGATGCCCAGCACTTCCTGGGCTTTTTTGTTGGCAAAGGTGATCTTCCCGCTTTCATCAACCACGGTGCTGGCCACCGGGTTGTACTCCAGTGTCTTGAATATCAGGTCGTATGTCTTGTTTTTCTCCTCCTCAATCTCTTTCTCCCGGGTGATGTTCATGACAATGCCGGTGAGCCGTAAGGGCTTCCCCTGGTCGTCGCGTTCCACAACGCCCCCCTTGTCCTTAAACCACAAGTAACCACCTTCTTTGTGTTTCAGGCGATAGATGGCTTCATAGACGGAGCTTCTGCCCTGAAGGTGCACTTTCATGGCCTGCATGGTGGCATCGTAATCGTCGGGATGCAGCAGTCCGGTCCACGCCTCGTAGCCGGAGCCTATCTCACCGGGATCATATCCCAGCAGGGTGGCCTTTTGATCGCCGAAATAGACCCGATTGTTTTTGTAGTCCCATTCCCACCAGGCCAGCTCACCCATTCTCATGGCCTGCTCCAGGCGGGTGTTGAGGGTTTGTATCTGTGTCTGCGATTTTTTCAGGTCGGTGATGTCTATAAAGGTGATGATCACCCCGTCGACGGCATTTTCCTGTGTGCGGTAGGGAAGCATCCGCACAAGGTACCACCCTCCTTCATCATCGGTGATCTCGGCTTCCCTGGATTTGAGGTTGTCCATCACCCCCTCGACATCCTCCGGAAAACCGTCGTAAATATGGTCAAGGGAGATGTGCCGGAGGGGCCGGCCTATATCTGAATCGCGTATATGAGTTATTTTGGCCGCCACCTCGGTGAGCTTCCTGATCTTCATGTTGCTGTCGAGGAACAGTGTGCCGATGTTGGTGTTTTTCAGCAGGTTGTTCATGTCGTTGTTGAGCTGGGTCAGCTCTTCAATCTTCTCCTGGTGCTCGGCATTGACTGTATGCAGTTCTTCATTGACGCTCTGCAACTCCTCGTTGGTACTTTGCAGCTCCTCGTTGGAAGCGATCAACTCTTCATTGGAAGACTGCAGCTCCTCGTTGGAGGTTTCCAGCTCCTCCACCGTAGCCTGCAGGTTTTCTTTGGTATACTGCAGCTCTTTCTCCAGTTCCTCAATACGCTCCTGGTGATGGCTGCCGGCGTCCATTGTTTGAACCTGGCGCCCGGAGGCTTCCGGACCGGTGGTGGTTTCCTCAAACTGGAAACTGACCATGAAATAGATTTCCTTGTTCTTATGGTCGTCCAGCCGTCTGCCCGAAACGCGCACAGGCCTGTAATCCAGACCCGCCACCTTGATGTTCTCGTAAACGATGAGTTCCTGGTTCTTTTTGGCTCTTCTCAGGATGCTGCTGACCATGGTGGCCAGCTCATCGGGCAGCATCTTCAGCACATTCAGGTTTACCTGGCCCACCGGCAGTTTTAAAAAATCGTTGACAGAGTGTATGGTATGTATCAGGTGGTAGTTTTCATCGACAATCACCGATGGGGGCACAAACTGGCCCAGCAGCTCGTCGAAGATATTCTCCAGCCGGGGTGGATGGGGCTTGCCGTCGGGAAGGTAACTGCCCACATTTTTCAGCTCGCGTTGTTGTTTTTTCTGAACGGTGGGCACCCTAAAATATTGATTTTCCGGTGGCTTATAACCCGCCTGGTGTTGGTATATCTTGGAACGGGTATCTATGGTGCTAAAGCCACTGGCCACCTCCCCCACCGATTCGCTGCTTCCCAGAAACAGGTATCCGTCCTTGTTGAGGGAAAAATAAAGCATGGAAAGGATCTTCTGCTGCACTTCGTTGTTCAGGTAAATGAGCATGTTGCGGCACACGATCAGGTCCATCTTGGAGAAGGGCGGATCACGAAGGATGTTGTGGGGGGCGAAGATCACCATCCGCCGGATCTTTTCACCGATCTGGTACCCATCTTCTCGCCTGGTAAAATATTTGCCCAGGTAATCGGGGGAGACATCCGAGACGATGCTTTCGGGATAGATGCCGGCCCCGGCATATTCAATGGAGTCCTTGTCGATGTCGGTGGCAAAGAGTTTCACCTCCCGGTTCACATTGTTGTTCTCCATATACTCCTGCAGCATCATGGCCAGTGAATAGGCCTCCTCGCCCGTGGAGCAGCCTATGCTCCAGATGCGAAGGGGCTGATGCTCCCTTCCTTTGGTCACCAGGTCAGGCAGAACCCTTTCCTGCAGTTGTTCAAAAGCTTCCTGGTCGCGAAAAAAACGGGTCACACCTATCAGCAACTCCCTGTAAAGGATGTTGATCTCCCTTTTGTTTTTCGCCAGGAAATCGACATAATTTTCTATGTTGTCGTAGCGGTTGATGCTGATGCGCTTCTCCAACCGCCTTATCACGGTACTTTCCTTATAATTGGAAAAGTCGATGCCCGTGTGGTCGCGGATGATCATGATGATCTTGGAGAGGTGGTCTTCTTCCCGGGATATCTGGTTCTCTATGTTGTCGGTCTTCTGTATGAAAGGGTGCTTCACATAATTGAGCAGGGCCTCGGGCATCTCCCCCGGGGTAAGGATATAATCGACCATACCCGTAGAGATGGAACTCCTGGGCATGCCATCAAACTTGGCCGAGCGGTCATCCTGGGCGATGACCATTCCACCGTGCTCCTTGACGGCACGAATGCCCAGGGTACCGTCGCTGCCAGTGCCGGAAAGGATCACACCAATGGCATTCTTCCCCTGGTCCTGTGCCAGCGATCGCATAAAGATGTCGATGGGCATGTTCATCATCCGCGAATGGTCTTGGTCCGTCAGATACAGCTTGCCCCTGAAGATGGTCATGTTTTTCCTTGGAGGTATCAGATACAGGTGGTCAGGCTCTACAGGGGTGCCGTCTTCCACACGGGTGATGGACATATTGGTGTAGCGGGCCAGCAGCTCATCCATCAGGCTCTTGTAATCGGGCGAAAGGTGCTGAACCACCACAAAAGCCACACCCGGGTCATCCGGGGTATTTTTAAAGAATTCCTGCAATGCTTCCAGGCCTCCTGCAGATGCACCTATGCCCACCACGGAGAATTCCAGGCTGGTATCGAGCGATTCGGCTACGGGATTGACTTCTGAAAATTCCCGTCCAGAGAGCCCGCTTTCTTTCGGGGTCTGATCCTCCCGCTCCTTGTTGTTTTCATTCATCTTTTCCGCTGTATATAAAGAAAAGTAATGATAACAATAAGGTTGGATTTTATCAATGGATATCACTCTAAGATCAATGTAAGAAAAGAGGAGTTTTTTTGTAAAATATGTTCTGACAGAAAAGGATCCCCGGGAGACTATAAAAACCGCGGTATGCCATAAACAAGCACCAACCGGTTTCCTTATTTCAGCCCTTTATGTGCCCGCATCGCATGATGTAAACTTTTTTTTTATATTATTGTTTCATCAACGCCTGTAAAAATTGAACAACCAAAAACCATTGTGGAACTTAGTATAGGAATATTATTTGCAGCTGCCGTTTTATCGCTCTCAATCCCTTCCAGGTTAAGGCCCCTGAAAGGGTGGATATTGTCTTTATTCCCCCTTGGCATTTTCATATTCCTGCTGACCACCATCCCGGAGCTTCAAAACAATGGGGTACTGGAGACCAACCGAAGCTGGATGCCGGGCATAGGTCTCAACCTGCACCTGTTGCTCGACGGGCTTAGCCTGATCTTCGCCCTGCTGATCACGGGCATCGGTTCGTTCATATTGATCTATGCCCATCAATACATGCAGGGTTACGCCCACACCAACCGTTTCTATGTGTACCTGCTCGTTTTCATGGGGTCGATGCTGGGACTGGTATTGTCGGCCAACCTGCTGCTTCTCTTTATTTTCTGGGAGCTCACCGGCATCAGCTCTTTCCTGTTGATCGGTTTCAAACATAAGGAAGAGAACGTCAGGCAGTCGGCCATCCAGGCCTTGCTGGTGACTGCCTTCGGGGGACTGATGATGCTCTCGGGGTTCGTGATGTTGGGGTTGGTGAGCGGCACCTATGAGATCAACCAGATGATCGGGCAGAGCTCGTCGATCATCAACCACGGCTGGTACCTGCCCATTTTAATCCTCATCCTGGGAGGGGCCTTCAGCAAATCAGCCCAGTTTCCTTTTCATTTCTGGCTTCCCGGCGCCATGCAGGCGCCCTCCCCGGTCAGTGCCTTCCTGCACTCCGCCACCATGGTTAAAGCCGGTATATACCTGATGGCCAGGCTCAACCCCGTTCTGGGCAATACCATGGAATGGCAGACCATCATACCCCTGATAGGCGGGGCCACCATGCTCATAGGCGCCTACCTGGCCCTGACCCAGAAAGACCTGAAAGCCATCCTGGCCTACACCACCATCAGCGCCCTGGGTACCTTGATGCTGCTCATAGGCATCGACACCGAGCTGTCGATGAAGGCCGCCCTCATCTACCTGATCGTTCATGCCCTTTATAAAGGTACCCTCTTCATGGTGGCCGGCTCCATTGATAAAAAAACAGGCACCCGCAACATCGACCTGCTGGGCACACTGGCATACCGTATGCCCATCACCACAGTAGTGGCCCTGCTGGCCCTGCTTTCCATGGCCGGCCTGCCCCCCATGCTCGGGTTCATTGGCAAGGAGATCATCTATGAGGCCAACATACAAACCCCGAACGTGGCAGGTATTGTGACCACCCTGGGGGTGATATCCAACATCTTCATGGTGTGGGTGTCCATCTTCATAGGATACCGGGTCTTCTTCCGCAAGAGTTACCAAGGATATAAAACACCCTCGGAAACGTCTTTCCACTTTTGGATTGGTCCGGGTATCCTGGCACTGGGTGGACTCATATTGGGCTTGTTCCCCTACCAGCTGGGAGAAAACATCATACAGCCGGCCCTGGGCGTAATCCAGGCCGAACAGCTGGACATCAAACTCAAGCTGTGGCATGGCTTCAACCGGGTCTTCCTGCTCAGCATGTTTACCCTGTTGGGTGGTGTGGCGCTTTTCCTGCTTCGACATCAACTGATACCCTTCTTCAGGCGGGTCAACAAGAAGTTTTTTGACGTGCGCTTCAGCGACATGTTCACCGGCTTCATCGACGGCATCATGGCCTTTGCCAAAGGCCACACAAAAGTTATTCAGCACGGCTACCAGCGTTTCTACCTGATGGTGATCTTCCTGGTGGTCGCCGCTATGGGATGGTTCCAGCTCATCAACACCCGCTTTTGGGAAATAGAGATGCCCGTGCAACAGGTGTCGGTTTACACCGTTCTGATTGCACTGGTGATCACCGTGGCCACCTTATTCACCTTGCTCTCGCGCTCACGGCTTACAGCCATCATCTCAATGGGCGTGGTGGGCTATGGCATTGCACTGATATACCTTATATACAGCGCTGTTGACCTGGCCATAACCCAGCTGTTGGTAGAGACCCTCACCGTGGTGATCTTTGTGCTGGTGATCTTCAAGTTGCCGCGCTTCGCCAGCCTCTCTTCACGGGCATCGAAGCTGCGCGATGCAGGCATAGCACTGATCGTCGGGGGGTTCATGACGGGCATCGCCATGAAGGCCAAGCACCTGGAGCTGAAAGAACCCATCTCGGATTTCTTTGTAAAAAATGCCCCGGGCAAAGGCTTTGGCGACAACATCGTCAACGTGATACTGGTGGACTTCCGGGCCCTGGACACCCTGGGAGAGGTCACCGTGCTTATGATTGCCGCCCTGGGCGTTGTTGCACTACTAAAAATCGACCGCTCATGAGTTCAGTCATCTTAAAAATGGCCTCCATCGTACTGAGGCCCCTGTTCTGGGTGATATCGATATGGCTCTTGCTTAGGGGCCACAACCACCCGGGTGGTGGTTTCATTGGGGGACTGATAGCCGGCAGTGCGCTGATCATTGGTCCCTTGTCCCGGGAGGCAGAAGAGATCAAACTGGAGAAAAAAAATTATCCCCTGCTCTTCCTTTCAGGCGGCATGATACTGATACTGCTCTCTGCTGCTTTGGGACTGTTCACCTCCGACCTGATGCTGGAAGGTTTGTGGATGAAAATACCACTGCCGCTGGTTGACGCGACATTGAAGCTGGGCACTCCCCTGATGTTCGATGTCGGGGTCTACCTGACGGTCATCGGCTTCATTTATTTCATATTCAACTCAATGATGGAGGAATGGCAATGGAAATAACACTATCAATCGTCATAGGCGTACTCTATACGGCAGGTGTTTACCTGTTGCTCAGGCGAAGCCTGGTCAAACTGATCCTTGGCATCATCTTCCTGAGCAACGCCACCAACCTGCTGATCTTTCTTTCGGCCGGACTGACCAAAGGCGAGCCGGCCTTTGCACAAAAAGCCGGGGAGGAAACGGCCAGGCAGGTAGCCGACCCGCTCCCGCAGGCCCTTGTGCTGACAGCCATCGTGATAGGCTTTGGCATCGTCGCTTTCACCCTGGCCCTGAAATATAAGTATCACCAGAAGACAGGCACCTACGACCTGGACCAGGTAAAACAAACAGACCAGTCATGATCACTGTATTGCCCATAATCATACCCCTCACGATGGTGGTGCTGTTGCTGCTGGCCGGCAAGAAAACCCGCTGGCTAAAGACAATCGGCATCTCCGGGGCCTTCCTGCTGTTGCTGGCCAACCTGGCAATCTTCCACCAGGTGCGCCAACAGGGCATACTGGTGACCCAGGCAGGCGGATGGGAAGCCCCCCACGGCATCACCCTGGTGATCGACCTGCTGAGCGCCGTCATGCTGGTGGTCACCTCTTTCACGGCCCTGGTGGTAGCCATTTATTCTCTCAGGGGACTGGAACCGCAGCACCACCGTTACCGTTTCTTCCTTTTCTTCCATACCCTGATGATGGGTGTGGGTGGATCTTTCATTGCCGGCGACCTTTTCAACATGTATGTGTGGTTCGAGGTGATGGTGATCTCCTCCTTTGTGCTGATCACCCTGGGCAGCAAGAAAGAGCAGCTGGAGGGGGGCATCAAATATGTGTCCATGAACCTGGTGGGGTCCTTCCTTTTCCTGGCGGCCATAGGACTGGTCTATGGCAAGACCGGCACGCTCAACCTGGCCGACATCTCGCAGACGGTTAGGTCGAGCGACCAGCCCTTCCTGATGGATTCGTCCTTCATCCTTTTCTTCATGGCTTTCGGCATCAAGGCAGCCGTATTTCCCTTTTTCTTCTGGCTGCCATCATCCTACCACACCCCGCCGGTGGCCATCACCGCCCTTTTTACAGGCCTGCTCACCAAAGTGGGCATATATGCCATGATCCGTTTTTTTACCCTCTACATCAGTGAGATCAACCCCTTCTGGCAAAACCTCCTGCTCATCGTGGCGGCCCTGACCATGGTGATCGGGGTGTTGACAGCCGCCTCCCAGTTCGACATACGTCGCATCCTGTCTTTTCATATCATCAGCCAGATAGGCTACATGATCATGGGACTGGGCTTTTTCTCGGCTTTTGCACTGGCCTCTGCCCTTTTCTTCATGATCCACAACATACTGGCCAAAACAGCTGCTTTCCTGGCCGGGGGACTGATCAACGAGAAGACCGGCTCCTACCAGCTCAAATCCATCGGGGGGTTGTTCAACGAAAACCCGTGGCTGGGCCTGGTGTTCTTTCTGCCGGCGATGGCCCTGGCTGGCCTGCCCCCGCTGTCGGGGTTCTTTGGCAAGCTCTTCCTGATAAAAAGCGGTTTCGAGGGAGGCCATTTCCTGGTGACAGGTATTGCTGTGTGGGTGGGCATCGTCACCCTTTTTTCCATGCTCAAGATATGGAACGAAGCTTTCTGGAAAAAGCCACCCGAAGGGGTGGTCGCGGGAGACGCCGGTGCCATGGAAAAACCCGGGACATTGCAAAAGCCCGGTGTAAGTATCAGTCCAAACAAACTCAAACCCTCCATGTACTACCCGGTAGCCATCCTGGCTTTCTCCACGGTGGTTTTCGGCGTTTTTGGAGGATGGTTCATGGATGTGCTGCAGGATGCCTCTGAGATTCTGAAAGAACCCGAGATATATATACGTGCTGTGTTGAAATAATTTAAAACCCGGAAATGATGAAGCCGATGAAGCTACTGCTAAAAATCGTTTACAGCATTGAATTTCTGTTCTTCTATATCCTGAAGGTGCTGCAGGCCAACGTAGAGCTGGCCTGGCACATCATGCGCCCCAAATTGCATATGGCACCGGGAATCATAAGGGTGCCCGTCGGGCTGAAGCACGACCAGGCCCTGCTCTTGCTGATGAACATGATCAGCATGACCCCCGGCACGCTCACCATCGATTTGGAGGAGGACAAAAAACACATTTATGTGCACTCCCTGTTCCTGTCTGATCATGCCAAAAGCATGCAGCAGGTCAAGCAGCTGGAAAAGAGAATTGCCAAACTGTTCAACTAACCCGATATGATATTGCTTGGAGCCGAAATAGCACTTTATATCCTGATCGCATCCATGTTGTTGATCCTGGTAAGGCTGTTCATAGGCCCTTCCCTGCCCGACCGGATCGTTGCCCTGGACCTTCTGGCCTTTAACTCGCTGGGCATCACCCTTCTGGTGATCATCCTGACCGGTAAAACCGCTTACCTGGACATTGTCATTGTCATTTCACTTGTTGTCTTCATAGCGACCGTGGCCATATCGAAATATTTAACCAAAGGAGGTACTTATGACTGAATGGCTTGCTTTTGTGGCGTTCATAGCAGGAGCGCTCTTCATACTGATCTCGGCCATCGGACTGCTCAGGCTGCCCGACCTTTTCATGCGCATGCATGCCAGCACCAAAACCACCTCGATGGGCTTTACCCTGATACTGATCGGGGTGATCGTGGCTTTCCCCACCACTGGCACCGTACTGAAGAGCCTGCTGATCATCATCTTTATCTACCTGACCACCCCGCTGGGCACCCACATGGTAGGCAAGTCGGGCCACCTGCTGGGAATCAAGCAATGGCGCCATGCCGTGCGCGACGACATGAAGAAAAAAACCACTCCCAAACAATAAAAACCGAGAACCCGCCAGTAAGCCTCAAAAACCGGCGGGTTCGTTTTTGTGATGCCAATTTAATGCTATAAAGGGATCACCGGGGGGGCTCCATCTTATCCAGGAGCTTCTCTATTTGCCTTTGCTGCTTTTCGATGGCCTCTTTTTGAGCCTCCAGCTGGTCCTCCAGCCGGCTGATGATCGCCTGCTGTTCCTGGGCGGCCTTCACCAGGGGGACCACAAACTCGGCGTAGGAGAG
>CAJXLE010000057.1 GCA_913055895.1 uncultured Bacteroidota bacterium
CTCCTGGAAGCCATCGCCGACGCCGAGGGCGTGGACGTGTCGAACGCTGACGACGAGGATTCCGAGTCCGGAGACACGGACCAGGACGCTCCCTGACGTTACAGCAGGAGGCTGAGCCGGCCCACAGATACGAGCCCCGCGAGCAGGATACGGCATCTATCATTTATACTTCAGGCACCACAGGAAAGTCGAAAGGTGTGATGCTTTCACATCGTAACATTGCCTTCAATGCCACCAAAGTGCTGACCATTCAAAACATAAAACCCGACGACCGGCTGCTGTCTATACTTCCCCTTTCACACACCTATGAGAACACCCTGGGCTTTGTCACTCCCATCATCAGGGGTGCCTGTATATACTACCTGGCCAAACCCCCTTCCCCGGCCATTTTGTTGCCGGCTTTAAAAAAGGTCAGGCCCACGGTCATGCTCTCGGTACCCATGATCATTGAAAAGATCTACCGCACCAGGGTGCTGCCCGGTATCACCGGCAAATGGTACTTGAATGCCCTTTACCAGGTCCCGGTCTTCCGCAAAAAACTGCACCAGGCAGCCGGAAAAAAGCTCATGGCAACCTTTGGAGGCCGCTTGCGCTTCTTCGGCATTGGTGGGGCCAAGCTCGATCCACAGGTGGAAAAATTTCTTGGCGAGGCCCGCTTCCCCTATGCCATTGGCTACGGTCTTACCGAAACATCGCCCCTGCTGGCAGGCACCAATCCATCCAATACCTGCCTGGAGTCTACCGGACCAGCTATGGAGGGTGTGGAACTTAAGATACACCAGCCCGATCCTGTAACCGGCGAAGGCGAAATATGGGCGCGGGGCGACAATGTCATGAAGGGTTACTACAAAGACCCCGAACAAACCAGCAAGGTGCTGACCAGTGATGGATGGTTCAAAACAGGTGACCTGGGTGTCTTTGGCAACGATCAGTTTCTTTTCATCAAGGGACGGCTCAAAAATATGATTGTCGGTGAGAACGGCGAAAACATCTATCCCGAGGAAATCGAATCGGTCATCAACAACTTCAAGCATGTTGTGGAATCCATTGTTGTCAGGGAAAAGGGTAAACTCGTCGCCATGGTCCACTTCAACCGGGATGAAATTTTCCAGAAATACCAGGAGTTTAAGGAAGAGGTTCATCAATACGCCGAAACCAGGATTGAAGAACTTAGGAAGGAACTGCGCGAATACATCAATGCCAGGGTGAACCGTTTCTCACGCGTCCAGTATGTGAACATCAGGAACGAACCTTTCGAAAAAACCGCCACCCATAAGATCAAACGCTACCTTTACAACCGTTGACAGAATAAATAAATCAACACATCCCTTACAGGAGCTGACATACAGCAGTATTAAACCCTCCCTGGTCAACTGAGTCAATGTATTATGCAAAGCATGCTGCCACCAGCTCATGCATTTCCTTTTTTGCAAACCAAAAATCCCGTGCGATGATGAAAAAAATCCCTTTTATGGCCATAATTGTGTTTATGGCTGCAACTCTGCATGCTCAGCAGAAGACAGAACTGAACAAATGGCTGAGGCTGGGACCAAAGCAGATCCACCAGCCCGTTTTTTCCGGTGTTAAAAACATCAATGGAGACACATACAGCGATGCCGACCTGATGGAACATATCCATTTTGATTTTGCACAAACTCCCGGGAAGGATGTTTCGGCCTTGCTGATGGATGACAGCTTCAGCTGGCAGGCCTATGAGATACCCGCCGACAGTGTGGTAGCCTCCGGGCTGGAAGGGCACAACGTCCTTTACATGACCACCTACCTTAAGACGGACCAATGGTCGAAGCTCAGGATCACACTCTCCGGCAATGCCCTTTTTGAAGCTTATATTGACGGTGAAAAGAAACACGCCAAAAAGCATTCCGGAAAATCCAACGAAGTGTTCACTGTTGAACTGCATGAAGGCAACCACCAGCTGATGCTGAAGGTGCTGGGCACCGGTGAGCAGATTCGAATGGCAGGGACCGTGAGCGCTGAAGGATCATATGAAGCCCTCACCCTGGAGAACACAGTGGATCCTACCAGGGCACTGAACATATACGACATCCTGAACGGCACTGACATAGAATCGTCCAGCATCTCTCCCTCGGGCCGCTATGCCCTGGTCAGCTACGCCCACTCGCGCAAAGGCTCATCCAAAGACAAGGAACACCATGTGATCATGAACCTCAACACCATGAAGCAGGAGATGGTGCTTCGCGAGCCCGACATCAGCCATGTGAGATGGCTGCCTTCCACCGACCGCCTCTCTTACACTCAAAAATATGACGACGCCCACAACCTTTATCTCTATGATCCGGAACAGTCCGAAGAAAAGGTTATCGCCAGGAACATCAGCAACCTTAGTTACTACAGGTGGGCTCCGAACGAACAGTACATCCTGTACTCGAGAAGCCGGGAAGCCGATGACCCCGGGGAACTGAAACGCATCTATGGCAACGAAGACCGTATACCGGGTTTTCGCGACCGGTCGTTTTTGCACCTGCTGGAGGTGGAATCCGGCCACCGACAACAGATCACCGCAGGTAACCTGAGTGCCAGTCTCCACGACATCAGCCCGGACAGCCGGAAAATCCTGTTCTCCACGACTTATCCCGACTACACAGAGGTGCCTTTTTCCAAACAGAACCTCTACGAGATGGACCTTCAAAGCTTCGAGGCCGACACCATCTGGAAGGACAAGCCATACAGTGGCAGAGCTGAATATTCCCCTGACGGCAAGGCACTCCTGGTGCAGGGTCCGCCCCAGCTTTTCGGCGACAAGGGAGTCAATACCGCCGACGATCAACTTCCCAACTCATACGACGGGCAGTTGTATCTTTACCAGCTTGAGGGCGGCCAGGTGACTCCCCTCACCAAAAATTTCTCACCTGCCGTCGGTTCGGCCGAATGGATCAACCAGGAAAACATATACCTTTCGGTGACAGAAAAGGACTACAGCAACCTCTACCGCTATTCCACAGAAGATGAATCGTTTCAGCAGATTGACCTTCAAGTTAAAGTGATGGGTGATATTGATTTTGCCCGCAACAACCCACACGCCATCTACCGTGGCACCGGCATGACCCAGCCAGAAAAACTCTATATGCTTGACCTTTCAAGTGACGAAAGCATCCTGCTCGACGCTCCCAAAAACGAAGAGCTTCAGGATGTGGCCTTTGGACCTACCGAGGACTGGAACTTCACCAACAGCAGGGGCACGGTCATCGACGGACGGGTATACTACCCCCCTGAATACGATCCTGAGAAAGAATACCCGGTGATTGTATACTACTATGGTGGCACCACACCGGTATCCCGAAGCTTCGATGGAAGGTATCCCAAGAATATCTGGGCAGGCAAGGGTTATATCGTTTACGTGCTGCAACCCAGCGGTGCCATAGGCTACGGCCAGCAATTCTCAGCCCTTCACGTGAACGGATGGGGCAAAGAAGCCATCGACGACATCATCGAGGGAACCAACAAATTCCTTGATGCCCATCCTTCTGCCGACGAAGACAATGTGGGTGCCATAGGAGCATCCTACGGCGGGTTCACCACCATGCTGCTCCAGACCCGGACCAATCTGTTCAAAACAGCCGTCTCTCATGCAGGCATCAGCTCGATCACCAGCTACTGGGGCGAAGGCTACTGGGGCTATACATACAGTGCGGGTGCTTCCACATACAGCTACCCCTGGAACAACAAGGAACTTTATGTAGAAAACAGCCCGTTATACAACGCCGATGATTTCAACAACTCCATCCTGCTGCTGCATGGCACTGCCGACACCAATGTACCGGTGGGAGAAAGCAAACAGTATTACGCCGCACTGAAAATACTGGGAAAAGATGTGGAGATGGTGCTTGTTGAAGATGAAAACCACTGGATCGTGGACTACGACAAGCGCATCAAATGGCACCATACCATCACCTCCTGGTTCGATAAAAAACTCAAGGGAGAAAAGGGCCTTTGGAACCACATGTATCCGGAAAAACACCTTCAATAAAGTTTTTTCCGGCTCATCCCAGCCTTCATCATACCGGAAATCGTCAAATCCCATTTGTTGATAACCACCACAAAAAAACCGATCATCTCGGGCGGTGATCGGTTTTTTACATCTCTCCTTCTGGTATTCTTTGTACCAATGGTGGGCCAACGGACCAGCAAAGCACCCCCCTTGCAGGAGCCACTGCCGGAGAATTTCTTGAGGGAGATGAATGGGAGAACCCGGTATTATTGCAGATCTTCGTAAGCCGCTATCCGTATTTCGGTCATGACGGGAAAATGATCCGAGGGGAACCGCATGTTCTCAGGATCACTGAGCACCCCATAGCGCACGACGGAAGCCCCGTCAACAAAGATGTAATCGATCCTGCGCTCAGCAGGCTCGTCGTACTGAAAGCCATTGTAGGTACCTTCCGGACCAAAAGCCGGGTTCTCGGTGATCACACGGGCATCTTTCATCACATCATTGATGGTGTCGATGGGACGATCACCGGGCTCGGCATTTAGATCGCCCATCAAAACAACCGGATAACCATTGGTGTTAAGGGTCTCGATCTTCTGCAGGATCAACCGGGCAGCCTGGTAGCGGGATTCTTCCCCTACATGGTCGAAGTGGGTATTGAAGATCCATATGGGCTGCTGGTGGCTTCGGTCCTCCAGCAACACATACGTGCATATCCTTTCATAATCGGCATCCCAGCCTTTAGAGGGTTCCTCAGGCGTAGGCGAAAGCCAGAAAGTATTGTTCTGAATGAGTGAGAAACGACGGGTGTCATAGTAAATGGCGGAGTACTCTCCCTCCTTTTTACCATCTTTCCTGCCTACCCCGCGATAATGATATGCCGGGAGCTCGTTGTCGAGATACTGCACCTGGTTGTGCAGGCCTTCCTGTATACCTATCACAGAGGGCTGATAGAACTTAAGCTGTTCAACAACCTGCTCTCTGCGCTGGCTCCACGAATCAGGGCCGTCACCGGAACCGTCGAAACGAATGTTGTAGGTCATCACCTTTATATACTGTGCCTGTGTCATGGAAACGGCCATTAATGACAGTAAAAGTAGAAACAGAATCCTTCTGAAGTTCATAGGCTTTTAATTTGAAGGTTAAAGGGGCTCCTGCCCCCTGGTGTTCAATAAACAGGTATATATTAAAAACGTGTTGTTCAATAATAAGGAAACCCTACACTTGTTTGGGTTTCAAACACGCGTCTGTTCAAACGGGCTGTGTGAAAGCTATTCCATTCTCTGGTGCATTTTCTGCCAGGTGTCGGTAATTAAAAAACTCTCCTCCATGTATTCAATCAACTGTTCCATCCGCTTAAAAGGCGTGGCAAAGGTCAGTTCATCATCCCTGACACAGGGCCGTGCTGAAGGATCAAACATACCGATGACGCTCCTGGGTTTCTCCTTATCTTTCTCGAGGTAGGGATGCAGAATGATCGAGCCGCAACCGCTGGAAAAAGGCGTGATGGCACCGGCATTTCCCACAAAATCATAATTGGCCAGCATAAAGAGTCCGGATAGTACATCAGGCCGGGCAAAAAAGACCACCACTTCCGGGTTGTCATCCTCTTTCAACTGGTCCCAGGGCTTGAAAACCAACCATTTATCATGTTTACGGATGGAGGGATAGTCTTCCATCATCAGCCTCACGGTTTCCGGATCCTTCTTATAACGTTCACCCTCCGTGCCTTTCTTGCCACAGGAGAGGAAATAGTCAAAATCTTCGCTGAGGGTCTCGGTAAAACCAGCATAACGTTTGCCCCCGGCACATCCAATGTTTTCACCTCCAAAAGCCATGCTCTTTCCATTGCGCACCCGCTTCAAGTCGCAAATAAGGCAACTGTGGTTGATGTTACGTGGTTTGGGAGCAGGATCCACATCTTCGGTGTTTTTGGTGTAGTAATAGACCAGTGGCAGCTCCGCATTCTTAAAATAACGGCCCCACAGTTCAATAAAACGATCGCGCAGAGAAATGTCCATATGAAGTGTTTTTCAACAAATTTAATAAAATATAGACATTAAAGGTAGAGATTAAGCAAGGCAAAGTGTTCAACTTTTATGCTGCCCGACGACCAAAGCCCTGATAAGCAGGAAGCCTGCTGTTCGTATAAAACGACATAGTACAGGCTGGGCTGTTCTAGGGGCGCAACTTAAACAAATTTTTGTAGTGAGTGAAGTAGGCAGTCAACAGAACAATCTCTACCAGAACAGTTATATAGCCAACAACACCACCGGCAGGATCCAGGAAGAGGTGATAAAGCAATATATTTACGGCTATGGGTACAAATCCCAGTATTGCCAGGGCAGAATAAAGATTGAACAGCAACATGACTCCCAGAACAATTTCAACCCCATACAAAAGGGGAAAGACGAATTCGGCACGGCCCATAGACTGTAAGAATTTAGACGCTGCGTCGGGGGAGTCGGGCATGGGTAAAAATCCAAGGAATCCGTTCAAGCTGAACACCAGGAGAATGAAACCCAGAAGGATGCGCAATGCTTTTATGAATGTATCGTTCGAATGTAACATGTTTGAACTGGCCGGGTAAATTTGTTTAACATTATTATCAGTATGGTTAAACAATTAAATACAAAAAATGTTCGCCATGACAATAACAGCTCCTGGGAATGGTGACAAATAAGAGCATGCCGGGCAAAAAAAATACCGTCCTGGTGGAAGGATGATTGCCTCGCAACCAGGACGGTATAAATGAAAGAGGCTTTATTAAGAAAGGTTTTATTTAAAGGCTTTCTCCAGCAGGCCGTCGCCATCAAGTCTGAGACGGTCAAAATAGTCGGGTACAGACTTGCCCGTCAGTTTATCGACATACATTTTGGCAAGATACTGGCCAAGCATATAGCCTTGTCCCCGCAGGCCCAGGAAAAGACCCAGTTCGGGATCGATCACCATGCGTGGCTCTACATAATAACCCGACCACACGGCTTGGAATCCAACAGACGAGAGCTTGGGTATCCAGTCGGTAAATATTTCGGTGGCAATGTTCATGAAATCCTGCGAATTGACCTTCAGGTTCTTCTCTGTTTCATTGGGCTCTACCGCTGGTGAGGCGCATCCGATGACCTGGCCGGTTTCGGCAAGCTGTTGACCGTATACTGCAACAAAGCCCTTGTATTTCCTGCGGTCGATCATCATGGGCATTGGGTTGCCGTTGGGTCCCAGGTAAGGCAGCCTCCGGGTGATAAAGGCCTGGTGTTTCACCGAGAAGAGGCCTGTTTCGATGCCCATGTTTTTGGCAAAATGATGGCCTTCAGGTCCCAGGGCATTCACAAACACTTCGCTCTGGTACTCGATGTATTCCTTGTTGTGGTTACGGACCAACACCTTGTAGGTGTCGCCCTCCTTTCGCACGTCGATCACTTGACAGTCTTCCTCAACCCGGCCCCCGGCTTTTTCGCCAAGGTGGCGGACCAGGTCCAGCACTTTGCCGGGCGTCGACTGCCAGCAGTTGCGTGTTACCAGGGCCGCTTTGTATTTGTTGATGTTGGGATTGAAATGGGGTGAGAGCTCCTTCTGAAAATCCTTTGGTTCGATCATGTAGGCATCCGACCATTCGATGGATTTTTCAAGGGTTTGATAGATCTCATCGTTGTGGGCGAAAGTCACATAACGTATGGGCCGGTAATCGACATTGGCCTTATCCTGGAGCTCCTGGAAGATGAGGTTGTTGTTGTTGGCTATCTCAGAGAGCTCTGGCAGGCTGAAGTTGGGCCGCCCACCTGCAATGTTGCGCCACGACGAGCCCCTTCCGTAGTTGATGAGCACCGGTTCCTGCCCGGCCTCTGCCAGGTAGCGGAAAAGTGCACTCCCACCGATGCCGCCACCGGCCACCAGGGAGGCCACCTTCACTTTCTTCACCTGACTGCCGTTGGAAAGGGGTTCCACTTTTTCATGAACAGAACGCGGGTAGAGCTCGCCCATAGAGATCTGGTTCGACATGGGTCCGCGGGGGGTGGCCTCGCCTACCAGTGACTTGTTGTACTTGGGCAACACCTGCTTGAGGCGCTTGATACAACGCTTGCCACGGCAGGCTCCCATACCCAGGCGGGTGGTATGCTTGATCTCATCGACCGAGATGAATTTGCGGCTGCCGATCACCTCCAGTATATCGTTGAGCTTGACATCGTCGCAATGACAAATGTACTGTTGGGTTTCAGAACCATTCCTGTGGGGATCAAAGCTTATGGGCTCCGGGTATTTATCTTTTTCAATAAAGCCGCGCACCTGCGTAAGCTCCTGGCCGTGGACATCATGGGATTTCACCCTGACGATATGTGTTTTGTTGGGCTTGCGCATGATTTTCTCAATCCTTCCTTCACCCAGCTTCTTGCCGTTGTTGTCGACAAGCCAGACTTCCGCGTCCTCGTTGGCTTCCATCTCAACGGGCAGGAAGAGCCAGTCTTTCTTCAGGTTGTAACCGAAGATGGCCAGACCCGGACACTGATAAACACATTGCATGCATCCGGTACATTTTTCATAGTCGATCTCGGGCACTGTGCTGGTCGATGATTTGGTGATGGCACCAAAAGGACAAACAAAGGCACAGGGGTTGCAGGCAAAGCCATGCAGACAGTCGAGTATCACAAAAGGTCGCTTTTCCATGCGCTCTTTGGAAGGCATATAAGGTTCATCCAACACCCTTTCCGGCTCCTGCTGTGAATCGATGTACTCCTTTGACAGTTTGAGGTAATGGTTGTAGTCGCAGCGCTGGTTCATCTCTTCCATGATCTCGTAGGCCACCTGTTTGCCCCGGAGCACAGCGCTGGTACCTTCACCTATGCGAATGGCATCGCCGGCACCATGGCAGGCCCTGCCAAAAACTTCACGACCCTTGGTCAGCAGGACGTCGTCGGAGACCAGGCCCGTGCATATGTTGATGGCATCTATGTCTTCAATGATCTTCTCTGTACCTGCTATGGGCTCGAAATTCCTGCTTTCGGCAACCACGGCCCCGCTGATCCCATCGTGGTTCTCGTTGGGTATGGCTTTGAGAAGTTGATGGGAGGTGATGATGGGTATGCCCAGTCTTCTGACCCGGTTGGCCTGTACAGGGAAGCCCCCTTCATAAGGCAGGGCTTCGACAATGGCCTTCACATTGGCCCCGGCCTGGGTCAGCTGGTAGGAGGTTAGATACCCGATGTTGCCTGCTCCCACGGTAAGCACGTTTTTACCCAGCAAGGTGCGTTCCATGTTCATCATCTTCTGCACCACGGCAGCCGTGTATACGCCAGGGACATCATCATTTTCGAAAGCCGGCATGAAAGGCACCGCACCTGTGGCGATGATCAGGTGGCCGGCGTCCACAAAAAAGATCTCCTCGGTCTGTATGTTTTTTACTGCCAGGCGCTTGCCCTCAAGAATATCCCAGACGGTGGAGTTCAGGAAAATACCCTTGTGGCTGTCGCCTGCCAGCTCTTTGGCTATCTCAAACCCCCGCATGCCGCCGAACTTTTTCTCCTGCTCAAAGAAAAAGAACTGGTGGGTTTGCATGAGGAACTGCCCTCCAATACTTTCATTGTTGTCGATAACGATGTTATCGATACCGTGCTTATTCAGCTCTTCGCGGGCGGCCAGGCCTGCCGGGCCGGCACCTATGACAGCCACATCCGTCTTATACACCCGCTGGGCCTTTTCGGAAGCAACATCCCTTACCCGCGGCTCATAATCGGAGGGTATCTCGCGGACCTCCCCTACATTGTCGACCTTGGTAATACAGATGCGCCTGACTTCACCATCAACGATCATCTCGCACGCACCACATTTACCGATACCACATTCCAGGCTGCGGTTGCGGCCTTCCAGGCTGTGACTGTGGACAGGGAAACCTGCCTGGTGCAAAGCTGCAGCAATGGTCAAACCCTTTTCGCAGGAAACCCGGTGGCCCTCATAATCAAAGGTAACCTGATCCCGCCTGTCTATATCCAGGATTGGATGTTCATTGATCTTACGCATAATGAGTATCTTTTAATACATATTGCTTAAAGATCATGAATAGAAAGGAATAATTAAATGATATTTGTCAGCCAGCACAAGCTCGACGGGCAATGGCAAGCCAAAGGGGGAAGAGAATGACGGGGAGGGTATTATTTAGACTGATGTTGAATAATGGATGCTCAGATGTTCTCCTTCACCAGGTTGAGCCTTTCTTCAAAAAACATCCTGGCTATGGCTTCAAAATATTCTGTATAGTCGCTCACGTAAAAAATATGTTCAGGGTTGCGGGCTGTATTCAACAGTTGATGCTCATCGAGGATCTCTTTCAGGTAGGTTGCCACTACATTGGCGGAATCGACCACATCCACGGAAAAATTGAAGAACTTACGAATCTGGTTCTTGATGATGGGGTAATGGGTACATCCCAGTATCAGGGATTTGATACCTTCTAACTGCTCGTGCGAGAGGTAGGAGCGGATGATGGCATTGCTGATGTCATCGTATACGAAGCCTTCCTCAATCATGGGTACAAACAGGGGCGTGGCCAGTGAGCTGACTTCAATGCCCCGGTCCCGCTCCCGGATTTTGCGCTCATAAGTCCCGCTCCTGATGGTGCCTTTTGTCCCGATCACACCAACCTTTTCCTGCGGATATTGGTTGGTGATGAAATCTACCGCAGGATCGATCACATTGACAATGTGAACCCTGTTGCCTATATAATTGACCAGGTCGTTATAAGCTATGGCTGATGCGGTGTTACAGGCGATCAGCAGGACCTTGACACCTTTTGCCACGAGAAAATCGGCAATATGGCGGGAATAGCGCACGATGGTATCGCCCGATTTATCGCCGTAAGGCAGATGGGCGGTATCGCCGAAATAAATCATCTGCTCATTGGGCAGCAGCTGCTTGATGGCAGCGGCCACCGTCAGGCCTCCGACACCGGAGTCAAATATGCCTATGGGCTGTTCTGGTTTGAGCATAGCAGTGATCATGAAAAAAAGACCACCTTGACGAAGATGGCCTGTTCAAGAATGCTGGAAAAACACCTTATTCCAGTCCCAGTTCTTCCCGCACCAGCGGCATCACATCCTGGCTTTGCTGGCTCTTATAAACCACCGCACCGGCACTGGTATCAAAGATATAGATGAAACCGTTATCCTCGCCTACCTTTCGGATGGCGCTGTCTATACGTGACATCAGGGGCTGAAGCAATTCCTGTTGTTTCTGCTGAAAATCCTGCTGTGCGGTACTCTGGAATTCCTGGATCCTTTGCTGCATATCCTGCAGTTCGCGTTCTTTGGAACGACGTACCAGGTCGGAGTAGGAACCCTGGTTCTCCTGGTAACTTTGCAGCTTTTGAGTATACTCCTGCTGGAGGGTTTGTATTTCCTGTTGCAACATCTTCTGGTACTCCTGCAGTTCCTGCCGTATGGTGTCCCGCTCGGGCATCATGCTCATCAGCTCGGAAACATTGATGTGTCCGAATTTCATCTGGTTGCTCTGGGCATTACTAACAGCAGGGAAGATAAAAGCTATTAATAGTAAAGACAATACAATTCGCTTCATAATGATTGATTTTTAGTTAGTTGTTACAAATTTACAAATTTAATTCTTATAACCTAATTCTTTCAGTACTTCATCGCTCTTGTCATAGCTGGGATCGGTGTAAAGCATGTTCGATTTTCCGGCTGCGTCAAATATCACAGCATAGTTGCCCTTCTCTGCGATCCTTTCAATGGCACCATATACTTCTTCCTGAATGGGCTTGACCAGTTCCTGCCTTTTCTGGTAGAGCTGGCCTTCGGGTCCGAAATATTTACGCTTAAGCTCCTGCAGCTGTTGACGCTTTTGTTCCAGTTGCTGCTTGCGTTTCTTTACCATCTCGTCTGTCAGCAGGACTTTTTCACTCCGGAACTCCTTGCTGAGCTTATCGAGCTCTTCACGTTTGTTTTCAAGCTCCTGTTGCCATTCGTATGACAACTGGTCCAGCTTATCCTGAGCAGCCTTGTAGGCCGGGATGTTGTTCAGAATATACTGGGTGTCTACATACGCATAGCGTTGTGCATAACTGGCTATGGCTATAAAGAACAAAAACGATACCAAAATGACCTTCTTCATAGCCTTCTTTTTTTAGAATTGCTGACCGATTACGAAGTGGAACTGTCCGCCGTTGGCATCGGGACGTCCGGGAATCTCATCAAAGCCATAACCCCAGTCGATGCCAAGGAGGCCGAACATGGGCAGGAAAGCTCTCAGGCCAACCCCGGCAGAACGCTTGAGGTAGAGCGGGTCAAAATCGTCAAAGGTTCTCCAGGCGTTGCCGCCTTCGATAAAGCCCAGCAGATAGATGGTGGCCTGGGGTTTAAGAGAGACAGGATAACGCAGTTCCATATAAAGACGTTCATAGACGTGACCTACCTTCTTGAGGGTGTTGTTGCGGCGAACGACGGGTGTAAGCGAGCCGTTCTCATAGCCCCTGAGGGCAATGGTTTCCCTTCCGTAAAGGTTGTATCCGGAGATGCCGTCGCCACCCAGGTCGAACGAACCAAAGGGACTGTAGCCCAGGGCCTTGTCGTAGTACCCCAGGTAGCCAAACTCGGTGTTGGCGGCGAGTACCAGGTCATCGATAAGCCGCAGGTACCATTCACCCTTGAATTTCCACTTGTGGTATTCAATCCAGTTGTAACGGTCGGCTTGCACGGCTTCGCTGTATTCACTCTGAAGTTTGCTGCTTTGTTGCGAATCACTCCAATCGCTCCAACTTGGATTGTTTGAGATGACACGCTGTTCTATGGCATTTTTCTCAGCACTGTTCAGTTCCCAGAACCGCTCTTCCTTGAAAAGGGAATAGGGGGGTGTCAGTTTCACCGAAAGATTGAATTTGGAGCCATGCCGAGGGTATATGGGTTGATCGACAGAATTGCGGCCGAAAGTAGTTTGGAAACTCAGGTTGTTGGCCACACCGTCGTTGATGATGAAGTTGCCACGGGTCCAGTTTTGGAGATTATAACGCTCAAAGTTGATCGAATGGCTCAGCAGGAAATAGTCATCGGGCCATTTCAACCTTCTTTGCAGGGACACCGAACCACCTGTGATCTTGAAGTGTGAGGTGTCGGTTTCATAAAAAACACTGGCCGTATTCTGAACCGAATGATAGCCTGAAACGGTGAAGCGGTTGGGTTTTTCACCGCCCAGCCATGGCTCGGTAAAGGATATGCTGTAGTTTTTGTAGTACTGTCCGTTGGTCCTGGCCCTTATGGAAAGGGTTTGGCCGTCGCCCGAGGGCACAGGCTTCCATGCATCGGCTTCAAAGATGCGGCGGGCTGAAAAGTTGTTGAAAGTCACGCCAATGGTACCGACAAACATACCGGCACCCCAGCCACCGGAAATCTCCAGCTGGTCGTTGGGTTTCTCCACTACTTTGTATTCAAGGTCCACCTCACCGCGCGACTGGTTGATGTTGATGGGCTCAATGCCAAGCTGCTCGGGATCGAAGTGCCCCAGCTGAGCCAGTTCACGTTGCGACCGTTGAATGGCCGACTTATTGAAAAGGTCGCCGGGCTGGGTCCGCAGCTCACGACGTATGACATGCTCGTTGGTTTTGGTATTGCCCTTGATGATTACACGGTTCAAGCGGGCCTGCTTGCCTTCGTGTATCCTGACCTCTATGTTGACCGTATCCTTGTCTATACTCTTGATCACCGGGTTGGCAGTAAAGAACAAATAACCATTGTCCAGGTAAAGATTGCCCACTGCATCCTGCTCCACATTGATGCGATCGTTCAGCAGGGTCATATCAAACGGGTCGCCTTTCTCAATCTTCAGGTTCTGATTGAGAAAATTCGATGGATACTTGGTGTTGCCCGTCCAGGTGATGTCGCCGAAATAATATTTGTCGCCTTCTTCAAGGGACATACGGATCATCAGTCGGTCGTCGCTCACGGCATAAACCGTATCGCTGACAATGCGGGCATCCCGGTAGCCGTTTTTCCGGTATTTTTCTATGATCAGGTCTTTGTCTTCTTCGTATTTTTCCGGAAGGAACTTGGAACCCTGGAAAATGTTCCAGTTCTTTTTGTGGGTGTGTTCCATGGTCCGCCTGAGCTGACCATCGCTGAAAACCGTATTGCCATCAAAGACAATGTCCTTGATCTTGACTTTTTCGTTTTTGTCGACGCGCACCTTTAACCGCAGCCGGTTGGCGCTGGCGGAGTCATCCACCTTTCGGATGTCGATATCCGTGTTGTAGTATTTCTTGTCGTAGAAGTAATCCTTGATGGTTTCGCGGATGTTGTTCAGTACATTCCGGTTCACCTGCCCGCCTTCCTTCAGCTGTAGCTTTTCCTTGATATCCTTGGATTCCTTATTCTTGACTCCCAGGATATCAATACCCGAGAGACGGGGCTGTTCCTGCAGGTGTATGCCTAAGACGATGGAATCTCGCACGCGTTCTTTCATGTAGATTTTCACATCGGAAAACAGCCCCTGCGACCATAGGTTGTTGATGGCTTTGGTGATGCTTTCGCCGGGTATCTCTATGCGATCACCGGCACGCAAACCGGAGAGGTTCGACAAAATGCTTTTATCCAAATACTTAACCCCACTTACCTGTATATCCTTGATATAATATTGCTCAGGCGTAGAGTAATCAATAACCTCGTAGTCTGGGATCTGTTCCTGTGAAAAAATCTGGGATTGGGTGAATAACAGCACGATTCCTGTGAGCAGGAGAATCTTTCTAACCATATTGGGGTGCATTGTTTTTCGATTTATTTCTTACAACTTGTTCACTGGTCTTGCCAAATCTGCGCTCCCGGCTTTGGTAGTTGACGATGGCCTCAAAGAGGTTCTCTTTTCTGAAATCGGGCCACAGCACATCAGTGAAGTACAGTTCGGTATAAGCCAGTTGCCAGAGCAGGAAATTGCTCAGGCGGGCCTCCCCGCTGGTTCGGATAAGCAGGTCGGGATCGGGAATATGTGAAGTGGTAAGGTATTGATTCAATTCTTTTTCATCGGGACTACCACTAACGTTTCCGGCCTTGTAATCTTCCCCGAAACGTCTGAGGGCTTCACTGAGCTCCCACCTTCCGCTGTAATTGAGTGCCAGCACCAGTTTGAGGCCTGTATTTGCGGACGTCTTATCCAGGGCTTCCTGTATCTTATCCTGGACCTTAAAGGGCAAACCCTGAACATCACCAATGGTGAGAAGCTGGATGTTGTTGTCCATCAGTGTCTTGGTTTCCCGTTCGACGGTGGAAACCAACAGGCTCATCAGTGCATCGATCTCATGACTGGGTCGGTTCCAGTTTTCACGGGAGAAAGCATAGAGGGTTAAATAGGACACGCCTAGTTCAGCTGCCGCCTCAACCGTCTCACGCACCGATTTGACCCCGTTTCTGTGGCCAAAAATACGCTGATTGCCTCTCTTTTTTGCCCATCTTCCATTGCCGTCCATGATCACAGCTATGTGACGGGGCAATCTCTCCTGGATGATCTCTTCTTTTGTTGCCATATGCCTAAAAATTATTCTCCGTAAGCCGGGCAATCGATTTTATCCCTGAATGGATGGAAACTTATAAAAACCACTGTATTGTGATACCAATCGTCATTGTGAATAATTGAATTGTTATTGGTTTCGCCAATATTGACGACACCATCCATCCGGTCAAAAAACGTTTTTTTAGCAGTCCATTGTATACCTACTGAAAAGCGTTCAAAGATATTATATTTAATTCCCAATCCAAAAGGAATTATCAGTGGAAATTGATTTTCTTGTTCACTCAGAAAATAGTTGGTGCCCAATCCGGCAAAAAGAAATGGGGTGAAATTTCGCTTTCGTATGTTGTAGGTTTCATAGGGCAGAAAGTTGAATTCGCCCGTGACGGTGAGATCAATCAAACGTGCACTGAAATGGTGGGCTGTAGGTGAAATGTCGGGGTATAAAAAATCATCAAAATCGCCGGTATGACCTCTCAGGGTGTGATGGGCTACCATCAGGTGCATCCCGTAGCGGAGGTTTTTGCTGGAGGCAACACCGAAACCATAACTGGGGGAACTTTTATAAACCGGATTGGTTTTGTTGATATCGCCCAGGTACTGGGAGGTACCACCAAACAAACTGATCGATAAATGATCCTGTGAATATGATTGCGAGACAAGAAGGCACAAGAGAATAAGTGGATATATCCTATTCATTGACAGTTGCTTAACGACCAAACACCGAATTTCTGTAGGTGTCTATTTTAATTACAACGTTCAGCATACTGAAATAGTATATGTCGTTGAATTTCGACCATTCGGTGGTCAGGCCGTCCAGGTGGTCGGTGGTGGTCCATCGGCCTCCCACCTCCAGACTTATATGAATGCCGGAGGCCACCGGGTATTTGATACCGGCTCCTATAGGCACCACCATCGCAAAATTTTTGTCTGGATTGAACCGGTCGCGGTCCTCTCCAGCCAGTTCCTTTAATGCTTTCACATCAAAATATGAAAAGCCCAAACCACCAAAGACATATGTATTAAGGGTGGCATCGTTCGACCGCAAACCGTCGAACAAACTGTTGATGGTGTAATTAACCGGGTTGTTCTCCGGGATGATACAGTATTCGTAAACAGCAGTAAATTCATACAAGGAAGAACTGAAGGCATAATGGCGGTCGTTGGGCGGTTCGGCAAACTTAGAATCCTTGTCGCTGCCTTCCAGGTAGGCAAACACCAGGTTGGCCCGTATGTTCATGTCTTCTTCCAGTCGGTAACGTGCCCCGAAATTCACATTGGGACGGGTGGCGAAAAGGTCGATGTCTTTTA
>CAJXLE010000058.1 GCA_913055895.1 uncultured Bacteroidota bacterium
ATCTCAGCGGACTGATCACAATCTATTTGGTGATCATATTTGTGACGGCCTTCCTGACCTGCCGCAAAACCGGCTTTTTGAGAACAGCCCTCTTCCTGGTGCTCTTTGGCCTGGTCGTCCAAACCGGCGTCAGGATCGGCTTTCGAAGGCAAAAAGAACTGCTGGTCTGCAACATACCGGGCACTACGGCCATTCACTACAGGAGTGGGCCGGCCAACGTTCTCTATATCAGCAACCTCGACAAAACTCATGAAATCACCGACAGGTACCTAAAAAAATATTTTCTCTCGCGTGCACTAAACGAACCCAAAGTTGTTGCTTTACCCGCCAGAAAGAACCACGTAGAGGGGAGTGGTTCATTCATGGGCCATTTTATGGAAGCCGGGGATCTGCGGCTGGCCTGCATAAATGGTGCGGTGGATTTCTCGAGGTTGACAGCCCCCGATAAGCTTGAACTGGACTACATCATCCTTGGCGGCAACAAACAGGTTGACCCCGACGACCTCATGCGGCTTTTTCTTTTCCGGACGGTTGTCATCGATCCCACCAGCTCTTACTACCTTCGCCAAAGGTGGATAAAACGTTTTAGAAGCCGGGGGGTAAAAGTACATTCCATCCCGGAGCAAGGGGCTTTTCACACCGAAATACGTCAAAAATTTCATAAAAAAATTGGTTTATTATAAAACAAGGTTTTTCTTTGTGTCGTTACTAATCGGCTTGATAAGATAAAATACGCCAACTATGAAGATCATTATTGCAGGAGCCGGTGAGGTAGGAACGCATCTTGCAAAGATGCTGAGCAGTGAGCTGCACGACATCATCATCATCGACAACAACGAGGAGAGCGTCAAGGGCATTGACGCCAACCTGGATATACTGACAATAACGGGTTCTGCAACTTCCTTTGAAGTTCTGAAGGAAGCCAACGTGAAACGGTCAGACCTACTGATTGCGGTGACCCACTCCGAAGAAACCAATATTGCCTGCGCCATACTGGCCAAAAAGCTGGGCTCCAGGCAGACCATAGCGCGGGTAGACAACCCGGAATACATACGCCCGGTGAACAAGAACCATTTCACCGACCTGGGGATAGACTACCTGATTTACCCCGAACGCATTGCTGCCAAGGAGATTACCGGAATGGTAGGGCAAACCGGCACATCCGAAATAGTTGATTTCACAGGGGGCAAATTGTCACTATATGTTCTGAAGCTGGAGGAAAACGCACCGGTTATCGGCAAGACGTTGACCGAGGTTACCGACTCCATAAATGAATTTGATTTCCGCGCCGTAGCCATCACACGCAACGGTCATACGATCATTCCGCGGGGGCTGGACAAATTTCAGCTCAACGACCTGGTCTATGTGGTCACCAATAAGGCTGGCATCAGCAATGTGCTTAAATATTCAGGGAAAAAGAAATCAGAGGTCAAAAATGTCATGATCCTGGGAGGCAGCCGCATTGGCAAGCGAACAGCCCAGTCGCTGGAAAGCAGGATGAATATTAAGTTGATCGAAAAAGACAGGCAGGAATGCACCCTGCTGGCGGATGAACTCAACAACACCCTGGTTATCAATGGAGACGGACGGGACGTAGAGCTTCTCCGGCAGGAAGGGCTGGCCAAGATGGATACTTTCATCGCCGTGACGGGTTCGTCTGAGGTCAACCTGCTCTCGTGTCTTCTTGCCAAAAAGATGGGGGTAAAAAAAACCATTGCCGAGATTGAAAACATCGATTACATCAACCTGGGTGAAAACATGGGCATCGACACGATCATCAACAAAAAGCTGGTGACTGCCAGCCGCATCTTTAAGTTTACCATGAGTGCGGAAGTCTCCACCATGAAATGCCTGACCGGGTCTGACGCCGAGGTGCTGGAGTTCAAGGCCAAACCCAAATCCAAGATCACCCGCAACAGGCTCAAGGATCTGAATTTTCCCAAGGATGCCATCGTGGGCGGCATCATCCGGGGCAACAACAGTTTCATAGCCAAAGGCGACACCCGCATTCAGGCCGACGACCGGGTGGTGGTTTTTGCCATGCCCGCAGCCGTTAAGAAAGTGGAAACCTTCTTTAACTAGATGGTATGATCAACCTGCGCGTCATTTTCAACATCCTTGGCCTGCTCTTGTTAATTGAAGGCGTTTCCATGTTGCTGCCCGTTGGGGTCTCCCTCTACTACCAGGAGGGCGACTGGTCGGCCCTGGCCATCTCTGCGGCTATAGCCATAGTACTGGGTGCCATTGCCTGGAGGTTGACCCAACGGGGCGACAAAACCATCACCAAGCGGGAGGGCTACATCATTGTGAGCATAGTATGGGTAATGTTTTCATTGTTTGGATCGTTGCCTTTTGTTATAAGCGGGCACATCCCCTCCTACACCAATGCTTTCTTCGAGACTATATCGGGCTTCACCACCACCGGGGCATCTGTTTTAAATGACGTGGAAGCCCTGCCGCACGGCTTGTTGTTTTGGCGGAGCATGACCCAATGGCTGGGAGGTATGGGCATCATCGTGCTTTCGCTGGCCATCCTGCCGATATTTGGTTTTGGCGGCATGCAGCTTTTCATAGCTGAGGTGCCTGGCCCCACCCCCGATAAATTTCACCCCCGGGTAAAGGAGACGGCCAAACGCCTGTGGGTGATCTATGTGGTTTTCACCATCAGCGAGGCCATACTCCTCTTCCTGGGCGACATGAACCTGTTTGATGCTGTATGCCACTCGTTCACCACCATGGCCACGGGTGGTTATTCGACCAAACAGGCCAGCATCGCTTATTTCTCGCCTTATTCCCAGTACATCATCACCCTTTTTATGTTCCTGGCCGGGACCAACTTTGCCTTATCCTACTATGCCCTGCATTTCCAGTTCGACAAGGTCTATAAAAACGAGGAGTTTCGCTTTTACGTGGGTTTCCTCCTGGGTTTCACCATCCTGATCACCTCGATGCTTTGGTTCGCCGATTTCCTGCCCTTCGAAGAGTCGTTTCGCCATGCCCTCTTCCAGGTGGTATCGATCACCACCACCACCGGCTATGTCACCACCAACTACCTGCAATGGGCTCCATTTCTGGTGGTGATCATTTTCATGCTCATGTTCCTGGGTGGCTCCGGCGGATCGACAGGCGGCAGCATCAAGATCGTACGGGTGGCGCTGCTTATCAAGAACGGGGCACTGGAACTCAAACGCCTGCTCCACCCCAATGCCATTTTGCCGGTGCGGTTGAATAAAAAGAGCATCGATCCGCAGATCATCACCAACATCCTGGCATTCGTGGTTTTCTATATGATGCTGCTGGCCGGCAGTACGATCATCATGTCGACCATGGGCTATGACCTGAACTCTTCGATTGGCTCGGTGGCAGCCACACTGGGCAATATCGGACCGGGCATAGGCGCAGTAGGGCCGGTTGAAAACTACGCCCACATACCGGTCTTTGGCAAATGGTTCCTGTCTTTCCTGATGCTGGTTGGCCGGCTGGAACTCTTCACCGTATTGATCCTTTTCTCACCGGCTTTCTGGAAAACATAACCCGTCAATCCTCTCAAAACATGGAATATATCGTAGCATTACTCCAGGGTACCTAGTCCCTCACGTACGATGGTGGGCTCATGGTCGGTGCAGTCGATCACTGTAGATCCCTCCATATTGCCGGGGCCGCCGTCGATGATGACATCCACCTGTTTGTCGTATTTCTCAAAAATCTTTTGGGGATCCACCATATACTCCATGATCTCATCGTCGCTGTTGTGAAGGGAGGTGGTCATCATGGGTTTGCCCAGCTCTTCGACGATGGCCAGGGGGATGTTGTTATTGGGTATGCGGACGCCCACCACCTTCTTCTTGCTTCCATAGATGTGGGGTATTTTGTTGCTGGCCGGCAGAAGGAAAGTAAAGGGGCCGGGCAGGTTGTGTTTTAAAAGCTTGAAGGTGGACTTGTCCATGGGCCTGGTAAAGTCGGATACCTGGCTCAGATCCTTGCATATGAGCGAAAAGTTTGTTCTCTTCTTCTTGTCCTGGCGGATCTGGGTGATGCGCTCCTCTGCCCTGGTATTGTCTATGCTCCATCCTAAAGCATAGACCGTATCGGTAGGATAGATGATGATGCCGTCGTTTCTCAGTGTTTCGGCTGCTCTCAAAATTTGTCGCTCGCTGGGGGTTTCGGGATGAATTTTTAACAACATAAGCTTGAAGTTTATTGAATGACAAGAAAAATGAAATGAAGGATATGTGCTGGTAGAACGAAAAACGCCTGAGGGTAATTTTCCCGGGCTTGTTTTTGTTGATTTGTCTTTATTGATTCGACTAATATTAATACATGCTACCCTGGCAAATTGTTTGAACAAAAAAAGCGGGATCCTGTCGATCCCGCTTTTTTGTTGAACTGATGCCAGTATTATTTGGCTGCGCCTACTTTTTCTCCTGCTTTGCGGTGATCGGCCAGGAATTTCTCCAGACCGCTATCGGTAAGCGGATGTTTGAGCAACCCGAGTATGGGCTGCAGCGGGCAGGTGGCCACGTCGGCACCTACTTCCATCACCTGGATGATGTGCTGTGTATGACGGATGGAGGCGGCCAGCACCTGGGTGTCGAAACCGTAATAGTTGTACATGTCAACAATTTGTTGAACCAACTTGACCCCGTCGGAGGAGATATCGTCCAGCCGCCCGATAAATGGCGAAACATAGGTTGCTCCGGCTTTGGCGGCCAAAAGAGCCTGGCCGGGACTGAAAACCAGCGTACAGTTGGTCCGTATGCCTTTTTCCTTGAGTTTCTTGATGACTTTCACGCCTTCCTTGATCATTGGGATCTTCACGACAATTTGCGGATGAAGGGCTGCCAGGTGCTCGGCTTCCTCCATCATCCCGTCGAAATCGGTGGAGATTACCTCAGCGCTCACATCACCATCGACAATGTCACAAATCTTTTTGTAGTGGGCTTCAATGTTCTCCCGGCCTGTAATGCCTTCCTTGGCCATCAGTGAAGGGTTGGTGGTAACCCCGTCCAGCACACCTAAGTCCTGTGCTTCCTTGATCTGCTCAATATTCGCAGTATCTATGAAAAATTTCATAATGTTTCGTTTTTCTAGTTTTCAACCGGCTCCAAAAATAATGTAAAAATTGTTAATTAAAAACACTGTTCTAGAAATACAGGTCTCTCTCCCCTTGTTTGATGCGTTCGATGCGGTTTTTAAGTTCATCTTTCCGTTTGAAGCCGTCCAGGTCGTTGACCTCCCTTTCGATGACTTTCCAGCCCCTGTCCGCTGTCTCTGGTTTGGCGTAATCGACCAGGTATTCGGCCAGGGTCAGTATGGCATTGGGGGTGCAGTATTTCTTGATGAAGCCGGGGACAGAGAATTCCATGAAGTGCTCGCCTGTTCGTCCCAAACGATAGCAAGCGGTGCAAAAGGAGGGCAGGTAGCCATCCTCAAGCAATTCATCGATCACGTCGTTTAATGAACGGGAGTCACCAATCTGGAACTGCTCCTTGTTGAGGTTTTGCTCTTCATTCTTGGTGTCGGTATAGGAACCCAGCTCAATCTTGGTGCCGCCGTCTATCTGGCTTACGCCAAACTGCATCACCTCTTTCCGGAGCGCGGGGTTTTCGCGTGCCGTGAGAATAAGACCGGTGTAAGGCACAGCCAGTCGGAGTATGGCCACCAGGCGGGCAAAATCGTCATCGCTCACCTCATACCGGGGGTCAATATCGAGCTCGGCAGCGTCTTTGATTCTCGGGAAGGAAATGGTATGGGGTCCGATGTTGTAGCAGGCTTCAAAATGGTTGGTGTGGCGCACCAGACCCAGCACTTCAAAACGCCAGTCGTACAGACCAAAGAGAGCCCCTATGCCCACATCGTCGACGCCTGCTTCCTGGGCACGGTCGAGTGAAGTGAGCCGCCAGTCATAATCCATCTTCTTCCCCCCCAGGTGGTACCATGAGTAGGCCTCGGGATGGTAGGTCTCCTGGAAGATCTGGTAGGTACCAATGCCTGCCTCCCAGACGGTTTTGAAGCCATCGATGTCGAGGGGAGCTGCATTGATGTTGACCCGCCGGATCTCCCCGTTGCCTTTTTTTACTTCATAGACCTTTTTGACGCTGTGGGCTATAAAATCGGCGTCGTAATGGGGGTGCTCACCATAAACCAGTATCAGCCGTTTTTGGCCGTTGTCTTCGAGCGCTTCCACCTCATGAACGATTTCCTCATCCGATAAGGTACGCCGCACGGCATATTTGTTGGATGTCCGGAAACCACAGTATTTACAGTCGTTGGTACATCTATTGCCGATGTAAAGGGGTGCAAACAGCACAATGCGGTTGCCGTAGATCTTGTTCTTCAGGTCACGGGCTCCCTGCTTGATCTCTTCTATCAATTCGGGATCGTCGGCATTGATAAGGATGGCCGTATCACCAAGGGAAAGACGCTCTTTATTGAGGGCTTTGGCTATGACATCGCGTACCTGCTGTTTATCGGGATTTTTTGTATCCTCAATGTACTGCCATATTTCATCGGAATCGATGAACGGCTTCATGCGTTCATCTTTGATCTTGTATTTGCCTGGATTAAATTGCATAGGTTGATGTTTTTTTGGGGTATTAACAGTTGTATTAGAAGCGGAGCTGCATTTTGACAAACACATTTCTTCCCGGTTGGGTTTTGATGACTCCGCGGTTGGTTGACAAATGGTTTTGCCAGGCTTTATTGAATATATTTTCCACTCCCCCGCTCAACCTGAGCCTGGCCAGATCCAGGTCGACGGGCGAACTGAACACATTCAGGTTGACAATGGCATAACCCGGGGTATGGGTCTCCCCCGGTGCTGGAAGGTCCTGGTCGGTAGCCCACCTGGTGGATAAGTCGACGGTAAGGACTCCCCGGAAATGATATTTTATGCCGGTCTGTCCGTTCAAAGGCGGTATAAGCGGCAGATTCTGTTCGTTTTTTATGTCGAGCCCCCTGACAAACGAGAGCGTTCCATGCCATACCATATCGGGCATCAGTTGGTAATCAAAGCTCATGTCGAGCCCATAAAGCAGGGCACGGTCCACATTCGAGTTGATCAGGGCATCGAGGGTGTCACGTGTGCCGGCCTCGGCACCTGTGCTGTAGGTATAGACGTAGGTGCCTGGTTCCTCCACGATCAGGTCATTGAAACGGTTGACAAATCCGTTCACCCGCAGGTTGAAGTCGGGATGCCACAGGCGAATGCCACCGTCCAGGTTGTAGCCTTTTTCGGGGGACAATTCAGGATCACCTATGCGCACCATGCTGCCCAGGTCGATGTACTTGTAGCGTTCCTCGATGGAGGGCGAACGGAATGAGCGGCCCAGGGTAAGGGTGAGATCCAGCCGGTGGGTTAAGGCGTAGAGCAAACCCATATCGGCGCTCCAGGAGCGGTTGTAAACGGTTTGTTCCCTAAAAGTGATGCGCTGGTTGGGCGGAGATGGATTTTTTTCTCCATCGACTTTCACATAGAGGGGATCCAGTGCCTTCTCATTGTGCACCCGGATCATGTCGTACCGTCCGCCGAGTGTCACCTCCAGGTCACCATCCATCAGCGAAAACCGATCCTGCAGGAACACCCCTGCACTGCCAAAGCGGGAATCGGGAATGGGCACCTCTCCCTGTACAATCTGCATGGTATCCACCGGTGTACCTTGTGGGTTTAGCTCTTCCTTGCGGATGAACTTACGTCGCTGCGATCTGAGCCTCCGCTGCCACAGGTCGGCCCCGGCAGTAACCTGGTGGCCCGATAGCTCCCACTCGGAGGTCAGCTTCAAACCATCGGTGTAGTGCTTGCCCTGCGGCGTGACCTTCTGGGGTGTGATCCGGAAATTGCCAACATGCTGGGTGGGTGTATTGGGATACATCTCCACATCGCGCAGGATGTACTGATGGTAATATTTAACCGACAATTTGTTGAGCGCGGGCAGTACATCCTCCATGCTGTATTTCAGGCTGTAGAGGCTGCGTTTTTCTTTGGGATAGGTGGCTTTGGCCGGGCCTGGAAAAGGTGCCCCGCCAGGTATGCCTACATCACGCGCAAAAAAGCGGTGGAACTGAAACTCCAGTTGGTGACCTTCAGCAGGTCGCAGACCCGCATCCAACGCAATGTTGTTGTCTTCAAACTGGCTGTTTTCCAAAATACCCCGTGGAGTCCGAATATCAGAAGCATTGCGCTGCATCCCTGAGACGCGCACATAGCCATAATCGGTGCCGGTAGACAGGGCCAGCTTCCTGAAGAGCATGTCGTTGACCGTATGAAAAGAGCTGGAAAGGGTTCCTTTGGCGTAAGGTTGTTCCGCAAAATGGCCCGATTTGGTGACAAAATTGACCACACCCCCCATGGCACCCGTACCATAAATGGAGGATGCTGCCCCCTTGATCACCTCGATCCGCTGAAGATCGCTCATATCCACCATCGACAAACCCGCTGCCAGGTCGGTGGCCGTCTCTATGCGGTTGCCATCGACCAGGGTGACGATGCGTTGTTCGCTCATACCCCTGATGTTCACGCTGGTGCCCCACACACCATCGTTCTGCATGGCTACGCCGGGTTCGCGGGCCAGGGCTTCGGAAGGAGAAAAGGCTGCCAGGCGGTCGATCTCCTCACTGCCCATCACCTCCATGGGCATGGAAACGTCCCTGACTTTCTGCTCCTGGTGAAGGCTGGAAACGACCACCTCTCCCAGGTCAATATACTGATCCTTCAGGGTGATGTTGTGCTCCAGGGTGGACATGCCAAGAAACAGCGACTCTTTGTAGCGCCTGTAGCCCACATGACTGGCCGTCAACACATAATCTCCGTAAGGCACATCCCGGAATGAATAGTGTCCATCCATCCCCGAGATGGTCGTGCGGTAAGGTTGGGTTAAATCATCGGCCCGGAAGAGCATCAGGTTGACCGCGTTCAGACGATCGCCTGAATCCCGGCCTGTGATGGTACCTTCAATGTTACCCTTTTGGGCTTCCGACGGGATCCATGCCATCAAAAACAGCAGGATCGCAGCCATGAGAATGGAATTTTTCATCATGCCTCATTTTTCAGCAACACTGACTTGGTCTGTATGCCTTTGATACGGCCGATTTGCCCGGTCAAAGAACCAATCTCATCAGTGGTGCCTTCCAGAACCAGCGATATCACACTGGTACCATCGGTACGGGGTAGCCCCTGACGTCCGATGATGATGTTGGCATGTTTGGAAAGGATGGTATTGAGCCTGGCCGCGCTTTCGCGGTCAACAACCCGAATGATGGTGGTGCCTATTCTCTTTTCCATCAGAACAATCCTCCGGATTCGATTTGGTAACTCTGACCTTGAAACCGACCCAGTCCGTTTCTCAGTCACCGTTGTTAATTAAATAACAAAGCTAATAAAACTTTGTCAATTAAGAAAATGATTTCACCAGCAATTGGCTAATCGGCCAACTCCCGTTCTATCAGCTGCATCATATTTTCAAATTCCTCCTTGTCATAGCCTGTTCCCTGGTAGATGATCTTTCCTGTTTTACCAACCACCACGTTCCTTGGAATGTATTTGGTGGCAAACTTTCCGTAAATGTTCCTGGCTGTATCGGGAGCAAAATGAAAACCGTATCCCTTTTTGCTTTTAAAGTCCTTCATCTTCTGCATGTCCTGTTCGCGGCCAATGCTCACCAGCATAAAATCGTCGCGACTCTTGTATCTTTTCCAAACCTGGTTTTGCAGGGCAGGCATTTCCTCCATGCAGACAGGGCACCATGTGGCAAACAGATTCAACAGCACCACCTTGCCCCTAAGCCTTTCCATGCTGTAAGTTGTGCCCGAGGTGGTTGTGAAGCTAAAGGCCGGCACCCTTTCGCCTTTAGAAATCAGGGTTGAGGCACGAATGTCGGCTTCAGTATCGTCGTCTTTTTTCTCTCCGCCGGCATTGTCGCCTTCCTGGGCATCATCGCCTGCTGAGGTATTTGAAGCTCCCGCTTCATCGGTTCCGGCTTCCTGTCCGGAATTATTGGTTTCTCCTGCCGGCTTATCCGTCTGCTGGCGGTCCTGTAACTCTGCCTGCGGGGAATGTTGAGAGTCTTCGTCTCCGCCCTTGCTTCCGTTTTGCATGCAGGAACAGAAAATAAAGCCTGCCAGGATCAAACTGAAATAGATGGTTGCTTTCATGGGATTGTTTTTTTTGATTACGTTATTGGCCTAATGGAGTTGTGCCTGGAACAGGCATGATCGGGTTATTTCCCATAGGTTTGAAATCGGATATGTAAATCCGAATTTTCCACAAAAATAATGTTTTTGATGATCCATATTCACAAACTAATATAAATCATACCTGTACCATCCTTAACCGTTTTGTTTGAAATGCCGCCGGTATTTTGTATCTTCAACGAACAAACTAAAAAAGATGGAATTATGGAAGAAAAACGGATACTTGGTGTGCTGATCACCGACCGCCAGAAGGAAGCGGGCAACGTACAGAAAGTTCTTACCCGTTTCGGCTCGTCAATCAAAACAAGGCTCGGGCTTCACGAAGTGGGAGATGAAGACCTGGGCCGCGAAGGTCTGATTCTTCTGGAGCTGACAGGTGATCAGAAAAACATGGACCAACTCCAGCGGGAGCTGGAAAAAATCGAGGGAACACAAACCAAAAACATGGTCTTTACCCTGTAAGATGATCCCTGCGAGGCAGGTTTCACATCAAATCACCATAGAAAAGGGCATTCATGAACAACCGGTTGGTGCCATACCAGAAGCCCCTAAAATTAGGATTGGCAAGGAAGGAAACCACCCTGCCCCTGCCCTGGTCATACACACGGCAATAGGGTGTGTTCCCAAGCAGCTTTTGATTTTCCTCCGAGAGATAGCCGCTGATAAGAGGCGACTCAACGATCTTCACCGGCTCGTTGTAAGGGTTGCCGCCCGACTGGTATATCTCGCTGTTGTCTTTAAAAACAGGCATGGTGGAACTGTCTGTTCCGTAGGCAATGGGATGGGTGGGATCCAGGGAAGCTTCCAGGATGACCCCGCTGATAGACTGGGCCCTGCGGCTGTTTGCCCGTTCGTTGTATGGCAGGGCATAGCCTGCCAGCGAATCGGGCTCCGGCCGGTCCTTCGTATCCAGGTTGATCATCCCATGCTCTGAGAGCCAGTCGTTGGCGTCTTCCTGTGCTATCAGCACATTCCCTGCATTCAGCCACATGCTGATGTTCTTACGGACGTTCTTTCCCCACCGGTAGTATCCGTCGGGCAGGATGAGGGTGTTGAAATCGAAAAGATTGGTTCTGCTTATTTGGGAGGGCTTTATGAGCACCACGGGTATGCGAAAGCGATGATCCAGCAGGTGCCAGATTTCCCCGGCCGAATAGCTGCTGACGCCATCCCCTGCAACCATTAGTATTTCAGGCTTTTCCAGGGGGCGGAGTCCCCGGCTGCCAAGATCCATGCCATCGCGGTTCCATCCGGTTTCCAGAGCAAAGACATCCACCCCGTGCTTTTCTGCAATCCCGGCTGCTTTCCGGTATATGGATTCCGGTGGTTGCGATTGATTCCTGGAGGGAAGGAAGATGCTGCCCGGACCAAAAGTCACCTTTCCCTTGGAGGTGGTGGCGGTCATCTGGCGGGCGGCTACTTTCACCCCCAGGTCGCTCTCCTGCAAGTCATAAATGATCCTGTGTATGTTGTAATAGCTGCCACGAACCACATAGCCCACAGGACTCTGCTGCCCGACGACACTGCCTTTCGGGGGCTCGGGTTCATCAACCACCCCAGCGGCCAGTTCCTGCACCTTACGGGTTTGTTTCAGCGGGGCATGGTCCAGGTCAAAAGCCAGCGGCATGGTCCAGGCAGACACATCGTAGAAGATGCTGTCCTGAAAACGGGTGCGTTTTTCAAAAAGGCTCCTGACAAAGCGGTACTGGGGTTGGTTGGAGGATACCAGGTAACTGGAACCCGCAGGAAAATGTTTGTCCTGGTGGCGGTAATCTTTGCTGAGCCGGTGGACCTTTATCTCATGGTTGTTCATAAGTTCCAGGAAGTGGTGCATCCTGACGGGGTCATGGCCGGCCGTAAAGACCCATCCCTTCACCTGGTCCTGCTTAACTTTTTGCGGCACGGAGGCAAAAAACCGCCGCTGGTAATCATTCAGTTCCTGTCGAAGGTCCAGAGCCCCCCGGATGGAGGAGAGCGATACGGTAAAATGGTTGCGGATGGCATCTGCAAAGGTTTGTCTCCCATGATCGTTCTCCAGCACCTGTCCCATCACCCGCGATTGTTCAAACAGTATGCCGATGCTGCCATTGCCGTCGGGGTAGGTCGATCCTTTGCCATAATAAAAGTCGTCAAACCCTTCTTCGCTGAAATACAGTGTTCCTGCCCTGTCCAGTGCCCGGGCGTGGTAGCGGGCCAGCCGGCGGGTGAGGTCATAATTTTCGTCGGGGGTGCGGGGATTGACGCGCTGGGGTTCGCCGGGCTGAAAGAAAAAGGTGGAATTCGACCCCATCTCATGGTGGTCGGTCAGAACATGGGGTTTCCAGGCATGATAAAGCTTCAGGCGCGCCCTTGTTTCAGGATGCTGAGCCGGCATCCAGTCGCGGTTCAGATCAAACCAGTAGTGGTTGGTTCGTCCCCCGGGCCAGTCTTCACGAAACTGGCGGTGCCTGTAATCGTATGTCTGGGTTCGGGGCATGTGCATGTTGCTCCAGTTGGCCGCCCGGTGGAAACCATCGGGGTTGAGCACCGGATCGATCAACACCACCGCCTGGTCGAGCATATCCTCAACCTGTTGTGAACGGGAGGCTGCCAGGTAATAGGCCGCGAGCATGGAAGCATTGCCCGGGCTCGACTCATTGCCGTGCACACCATAGCCAAGCCAGATGATCAAAGGCATGTCCTGGTCCACATATTCATCGCTCCGTCCATGTACATAATCCAGGTGGGCCTGGCGTATCTGCTCCAGGCGCTGATGATTTTCGGGCGAGGTGATGGCAAGCAACTTCAAAGGTCTGTTCTCATGTGTTCTGCCGTATTCCTGTATCGACACCCTGCCGGAATGCTCTGCCAACCCATCCAGGTAATGAACAAGCTGGTCGTGGTTAAAATGCCACCAGCCAAAACGCTGGCCGCTGTAATGACCGGGCTGGGGTATGTCTTTTTTAACGGTGGTGTCTCCCGGAAAATAACAGGAGGTATGGATCTGGCTGTATCCTGTCAGAGTAATGGCAGCCAGCATCAGGGTCAGGTAAAATGGTCGCATAAACTTATAAAGTTGATTCCATAGTTAGATGATATTTATCATGCCAGCGTTTAACCAAAAAAGAAATGATCTTTCTTTTGTTGCAAATTCTTCAGGGGTCCATTGCTGAAGAGTCCATTATTGAAGGGCGTCGCATCAACCAGGTTATGTTCCAGCTATATGGCAGGGTAACGATGGAACAACGTGGCAACTAATCATCCCCCGCTCCTGTCATCGTTTTTTGGGATTGCCCATACCCCTGAGATGAAGGTCTTTTCTCACCTGGAAATCGGTTTCCGGCTGCAGCCGCTCTCCCACCGGTTCGATGAGCTCGCGGCCTTCGGCTTTGGGACTTCTTATTTTGCTGTCGATGGGATAGGCGTTCATGTGTTCGGCGGAATAGGGTTTCAAAAGGTCCAGGACCTCGTTCAGGGGCGCTTGTTCGCTAAGCCAGGTCTTTTCAGCTTCCCGGGGCAGGATCACCGGGCAACGGTGGTGTGGAATTTTCCGGATCAGCTCATTGGCTGTGGTGGTGATGATGGAAAAAGATTCAACCACATCGCCCTTGCCGGGATCTTTCCAGCGGTCCCATATGCCGGCAAAGGCAAAAGGCCTCTGGTGGTGCTTCAAATAAACCACAAAAGGTTTTTTCAACCCCTCTTCGGTGGTGCCTTCAATAAAAGCATCGGCCACCACCAGGCAGCGCTGCGAACGCACAGGCTTGCGGAAAGCAGGTTTGCGGAATATATCCATCGATCCGGTGTAGCGGGGGTCGTCTTCTTTGTTCTTATCACCTTCGGCCCGGGCATTGAAAAGGTACATGGGCTTTTTCGACCAGAAGGGTGTCATCCCGAAACGAAACACTTGCAGCTGATCGGGCTTCTCGTTGGTGATCACCGGGGCATAGCGTCCCGGGGAAATGTTGTAGCCCGGCTGGTAATCGAGCCCGGCAGGAGCCTGCACATTGAAACGTTTCTCAATGGTCTCCACTTTTTGCACTTCAATATATCTGCCGCACATAATTGTTGTTTTTAGACGTGCTTCATGTAATCAAATCATGGTCCTCCTGGCTGCTGTCTCCTGCCTGCTGTATTCGTTCATCCCATGATGCTCTTCTCATAGTCAGCAGCGATCATTCTTTGGGCAGAAAAGCGAAACGTTCCAGCTTCAAGGGGATACCTTGCCCCAGGGAAAAACCAGATAGAAATAATCTTGCGAGAGGGCACCACCTGAACCTTCCCGGCCTGGGGAAACAAATTAAACAAGACCATATTACTAAATAAAAAAACAAACTTGTATAACGCAAATAATCAAATAATCATCATAATCTCAGAAGGAAATGAGGGTTTGGTCGTGAAAATTTCATTCGACCGCTAAATGGATTTAAATACATTCTTTTCGAACACGTAAAATCATTATGAACTTTTTAATATACTGAAAATTGTGAAACCGTGCAAACCGACCTACGACTTTTCGCCTCCGCCGCGCAAACGCTCGAGGGCAGACTGGCTGCTGCGGTTCACCAGGGCCTTGGCGATCAGGTAAAGAATGGCAAAGACGGCCATAAAGCCGGCCACACGACCAATATAATCGCCATATTGCACATAGACGGTCCGCGCGTCGTTGGCATGAAGGGTGCCCTTGATGGCCGTAGGTTCTTTCCAGCCGGTAGCCTTGTACACCTGGCCTTTCTGGTTGATGAAACAGGAGATACCGGTGTTGGCTGCGCGGGCTATGCTGCGACGGGTTTCAATGGCCCTTAAACGGGCATAATGCATATGCTGGCGGTAGCCGATGGTCTCCCCCCACCAGCCGTCGTTGGTGAGGATAAAGATAAAACCGGCACCATTTTTAATGTAATCTGTGATGTATTCACCATAGATGGATTCATAGCAGATGACGGGTGCAACTTTCACCGACCGGCCGCTGGCCGTAAAAGTTTCCCGGTGATCCTGCGAGCCGCGGGTGCCCATCGTCCCCCCCAGGTCGATGATCAGATCGTTCATAAAGCTAAAGACCCCGGGATAAGGCATTTTCTCCACTCCCACCACCAGCTTTGATTTATGGTAAACAGGCCAGTGATCGCTGGTATCAATCTGTATGGCCGAATTGAAACGCTCAATCCAGGATTCGGTGTCGCCGATGCGCCGTGCCGTTGGAGAGGGCTGTTCCTGTGAGCTGTATTTGCGGAACGAGTCCATGCCCAAAACCACCATCAGGTTGGGATGCTCCCGGACAAAGGAATCAATGCGCGAGATGGAAGGATGTTCCCTAAGCTTACTCTCCTGCACATCCTGGTGTATAGCTGTCTCCGGACCAACCAGGTAATCCATCCTACTGTCGGCGATGCTGTCGGAGAGCTCCAGGAAGATGTCCATCTGCTGCTCGTGCGACATCCCCTCAAATTTTTCATGATACGGATCGATGCTGGGCTGGACGATGCCGATGTAATAAGGATCCTTGCCGGCCTGGTAATCGTTGAAGATATAAAGGGACAACAGCACCGGCACCAGGATCAGCAGGGCCAGGAAGATGATGCGCGTGAGTTGATGGGCAATACTCTTATAAACAATATAATGGCGGATCAGGGCAAAGATCACCAGGTTGACGGCCAAAACCCACAGTGTCCCCCCCAAAACGCCTGTCAGCTCGTACCATTGAACAATGCTGATGTCCTTGGCAAAACCATTCCCCAGGTTCAGCCATGGCCAGGATATCTCGGTGTTCATGTAAAGGTATTCCCAGGCCACCCAGTACACCATAAGGGAAAAATTGCCGAACTGCCTGCCCAGGTTTCTTTTGGTGAGATGAAACAGCAAAAAGACCAGGGCATAAAGGAAACTGTTTACCACGATCACAATCAGCGCCCCGGGGAGGGTGGCCTTACCAATCCACCAGGTGGTCAGGGCATTCCAGATCAGGAAGACCAGCCAGGCATAGCCAAACATGACCACCGGCCGGTTGCGGTCTTTGGTACTGTAAAGGAATTCTTCAATAAAGAGCAGGGGCATGAAAGCCACCAACAGGATGATCCCTGAAAACCAGGGATAGAAGGGCAGGCTCATGAGCAGGCCACTGAAAAGGGACAAAATCAGCAATCTTCTTCTTTTCATAGAGACATCAAATTATGGACAGGGCAAAATTACAAATATTAAAAAGAAACATTCGAATACCAGATTATTTATGGTTGCCGGTTATTTTGTAGATTTGTAATGGGTCAGCCAAAGCAATCACCATAAAAAAAGGAGTTATCATGAAGAGTTATAAGATATACCGGGCCGGCAGATTCATTGAGACCGGCACACCCCTGGAGGTTGTCAATCCCTATACCGCAGAAGTGTTTTCCAGGACCTGGCTGGCGGGTCCCGACGAACTGGAGACAGCCATACAAGGCGGAAAAGAAGCAGAAGAAGAAATGAAAGAACTGCAATAACACAGAAAATACCGGGCACTCATGCAGGTCTCTGAGGGCATCAAAGAGAAACGCGTTTAACTG
>CAJXLE010000059.1 GCA_913055895.1 uncultured Bacteroidota bacterium
CCTACGGGTCGGTCAAGCGCAAGGACCTGGACCGGGTGATCACCCTCTATTCCAACGTGCTGGAAGGATACAATGCCACCGAGATCAACAACCAGATAGCAACCATGCTGGAGAATTTCCAGATGCCTGAAGGCTACAATTATGAGTTCACCGGTCAGCAGGAAGAGCAGGAGGAGTCCACCGCCTTCCTCTCCAGGGCCCTGGTCATCGCCGCAGTGCTGATCATGATCATCCTGGTGACACAGTTCAACTCGCTGGTCAAGCCGGTGATCATCATCTCCAGCGTGGTGTTCTCCACCATCGGGGTGTTCCTGGGTATCGGCATTTTTAACATGGACGTGGTGGTGGTGATGACCGGCATCGGCATCGTATCCCTGGCCGGTATTGTGGTGAACAACGCCATCGTGCTGGTCGACTACATCGAGCTGCTCAAGCGGCGTAAGCGTGATGAGCTGGGCCTGGAGGAAGGCACCTACCTGCCGGTGAAGGAAGCCACCGAATGTATCGTCCAGGGCGGCAAGACCCGTCTGCGGCCCGTGCTGCTGACTGCCATCACCACCATCCTGGGACTGCTGCCCCTGGCCATTGGTCTGAACATGGACTTTGGAACGCTGCTCAGCGAGTTTGACCCGCAGCTCTATTTCGGCGGCAACATGGTCAACTTCTGGGGCCCCATCTCCTGGACGGTCATCTTTGGCCTGACCTTCGCCACTTTCCTCACCCTGGTGATCGTGCCCGTGATGTACCGCATCGCCATACTGATACAGAAATGGCTGCTGCGGGTGTTCAACATGGAGCATAAGGAAGCGGTGGTGGCTGAATAAAAGCCAGCGCTAAGCGGACCGCTTAGCGGTTCCTTTACCGCTTAGCGGTCCGCTTAGCGCTAGGTTTTAAGCGCTGGGGGGTATTGGAAGACCCCATATTTTTATGTGATTCACAAAAATATTAAATACCTTTGCAGAAAGGAGAGTGGTATGGCTATACGTTTCTTTTACTTGCCCAAGGGCCGGAAATACAATTATCAGCCGCGCTACTATGACGAGCGTAAGGAAGAGCTGGAGCGCAGGAAACGCCGCATAGACCGTGAGCTGGGGTTGGATGAGGAAGCACAGAAGGATGTCTACATCCCCAACATCAAAGGGCAGATGCGCAAACATCTGAAGATGCGCAAAAAAGCTAAAAAAGCCTCAACCCTTCGGATGCTCATCATCCTGGCGTTTCTTATATTCATAACCTTTATGCTTTTACAAATATAGGAAACCCTGCATGGCCGATATCATACAACTAT
Source organism: uncultured Bacteroidota bacterium (assembly GCA_913055895.1). GTDB lineage: Bacteria > Bacteroidota > Bacteroidia > Bacteroidales > UBA12077 > JAGXLC01. The sequence continues at coordinate 1,289 of CAJXLE010000059.1, forward strand.
TACCCGACTCAGTGGCAAACCAGATAGCTGCCGGCGAGGTGATACAAAGGCCTGCCTCGGTGGTGAAAGAGTTGATGGAGAATGCCATCGATGCAGGGGCTTCCTCCGTGAAAGTGGTGGTCAAGGACGCCGGCAAGACATCGATCCAGGTGATCGATGACGGGCATGGTATGTCGCCCACCGATGCCCGCCTGGCTTTCGAAAGACACTCCACCTCCAAGATCCGCCAGGCAGACGACCTTTTTTCCATCCGCACCATGGGCTTTAGGGGTGAAGCCCTGGCATCCATTGCCGCCATTGCCCATGTGGAGCTCAAGAGTCGCAAACCCGATGATGAGGTGGGAACACGCCTTCGCATCGAAGGCTCGCAGGTGCAGGAACAGGAGCCGGTGCAAACACCTGCCGGCAGCAATTTTGTGGTGCGCAACCTCTTCTATAACGTCCCGGCCCGCCGCAAGTTCCTGAAGAAGAACACCACCGAGCTGAACCACCTCATACGGGAGTTCAGGCAGATCGCCCTGGCCCGTCCCGACATCGGCTTTTCGCTTTCCCACAACAACACCCTTCTGTTCAAGCTGGATCCCGAAAATTTTGGCAAACGCATCGTGGATGTCTTCGGCGAGGTGATCAGGGAGACCATCACCCCCATAGCCTCGGACACGCGCATTGTCAGGATAAAAGGTTATATAGGCCACCCCGACAAAGCCAAGAAAAGAGGCGGCGAGCAGTTTTTCTTCGTCAACCAGCGATACATGAAGAACCCCTACCTCCACAAGGCCATCATGGATGCCTACGAGAAGATCATTCCCCAGGGCAGCGTACCTGCCTATTTCATCCACCTGGAGGTGCCCTCCGAGTCGCTCGACGTCAACATCCACCCCACCAAGACGGAGGTTAAGTTTGAAGACCAGCAGGCTGTCTGGCAGATCCTCCATGCCGCCGTACGTGAGACACTGGGCAAGAACCACATGACGCCCATGCTCGATTTCGACCAGCAGGGCAACATCGGCATACCAACGCCCACAGGCAACAAACAGGTGGGCCCGCCCACCATAGAGGTGAATCCCCACTACAACCCTTTTGAAGACGAACAGCCTGGTGGCGGGCAAAAGGATGCCCCGGGGGATGGTCAACCAGGAAATGATGAACTGCGGGGCAACCAACAATTGGAAGGTGATTTTGCCGGCAGCAGCGCCCCACGAAACAACCAGAATTTTAACTGGCAGGATTTATACGATGACTTTGAACACAACAGCGGCCAATCCGTTATAAGAATAGCCTCCGGTGCGGGTAAACCTGAAGGTGAACCTCGGGAGGAGCCGGGGAAAACTTTTTTCCAGTTCAAGGAGAAATACATCATCACCCCGGTAAAGAGCGGTATGATGGTGATCCACCAGCAAAGAGCCCACCGCCGCATACTCTACGAGCATTACATGAAAACCCATCAGGAGAAAAGCCGGGTGATCCAGAAAGAACTCTACCCTGAGGTGATCGAATTGAACAATTCTGATTACAATTTGCTGGAACAGTTGCAGGAGGATCTGAAGAAGGTGGGCCTCGACCTGGAGCTGGTGGAGGGCAATGCCGTAAAAGTACTGGGTGTGCCTGCCGAGGCCGACCGCCAGAGCCCCCGCTCCATGATAGAATCTTTGCTTGAAGCTTATGCCCGTGAGAAAGATTTTGGGGAGACACTCAAGCAATCACTGGCCCTGAGCCTGGCCCGGGCCACTTCCATCGACAGCGGCAGGGTGCTGGAAGAGGAGGAGATGAGGGTGCTGGTCGACAAGCTCTTCGCCAGCGAATCGCCCAATTATACGCCCGATGGCAAAAAGATTGTGGCGTTCATTAAAACCGAAGATTTCGATAAGATGTTTTAACAACGAAAGAAGCATAACAAACAAAATACAATCTAATGGCGCAAGTTAGACAAGGTGGATTTATGGGGACGCCCCCGGTGGTTAAGAACCTGATCATCATCAATGTTTTGGCCCTTTTGGGTTTCTATGCCTTCCAGGGCTCCTTTAACCTCAACTGGACACTGGGTTTGTTTTATTGGGGTTCGGAAGCTTTTGAACCCTACCAGTTTGTTTCCCACATCTTCATGCATGGCGGGTTCGCCCACCTGTTCTTCAATATGTTTGCCCTTTGGATGTTCGGGCGTGTGCTGGAAAATGTGTGGGGGTCGCAGCGTTTTTTCATCTATTATTTCGTCACCGGCCTGGGCGCTGCCTTTCTCCACCTTTTGGTCAACCATATATCCATCCAAAGCATGATGGCCAATATGCCGCAGGAACAGGTCGACATTGTCATCGAGCAGGGACTGAGTGCCCTCAGGGAAGGCAAGAACTATACCAATCCCGCCATGAGGGAACTGAACCTTTCGATGAACATTCCCACCGTGGGTGCTTCAGGAGCAGTTTTTGGCGTTCTCCTGGCTTTTGGCATGCTGTTCCCCAACACGCAATTGCTGTTGCTTTTCCCGCCCATACCCATCAAAGCCAAGTATTTCGTGATGTTCTACGGTATACTGGAGCTGATACTGGGCGTTTCCCAGCCCGGAAGCAACGTGGCCCACTTTGCCCACGTCGGGGGCATGCTCTTTGGCTTTATCCTGATTAAATTCTGGAACAGCCGAAAAAATAAGTTTTATTGACAGGGATCCCGGTATAATTTTGTAACTTTTAATTGTCGCGGATACGATCCCAAATGTATGAATGTAGAGCAATATAAAGAATTAGGAGTATGGGCATAGCAGATCAAATAAGAGACACATTTAAGCAGGGCAGTACCCTGATCAAATTGATTTACATCAATGTGGCCGTTTTTCTTTTTATTAAGATCCTGCAGGTGCTGGCTTTTCTGTTTGGTTTCAGCGGCATTGAGCCGGTGCTGCTCGACTGGCTGGCTGTACCTGCCGACCTGACCAAGCTGATCACCCGGCCGTGGACCCTTTTCTCTTATATGTTTCTCCACACCGGCTTCTTTCATATTGCCCTTAACATGCTGTGGCTGTACGTTTTTGGCCGGATCTTTTTGATGTACCTGAATGAAAAACGCCTGCTCAGTGTCTACCTGGTGGGAGGCCTCTCGGGTGCCGCACTTTATATATTGTCGTTCAATATCTTCCCTGCTTTCCAAAATGCCGTCACCATGGCCATTGCCCTGGGCGCGTCGGCTTCGGTGATGGCCATTGTGATTGCCATCTCCGTGTATGTGCCCAACTTTTCCATCAACCTGCTGCTGATTGGTCCGGTTAAGCTTAAATATATCGCCATCTTTACCATCATCCTGGATGTGTTGAGCATACCATCATCCAATTCAGGTGGACACATCGCCCACCTGGGCGGGGCCCTTTTCGGCTACCTTTATATAGCCCAGTTTCGTAAGGGCCGCAACATCACCCGGTCGTTCGACAGGTTCATGGACAGCATTTTTGCCATGTTCAAACCCAAACCCAGGTTCCGGGTCACCCACAAGCGGCCCATGGACGATGTGGAATACAACAAGATGAAAGCCGAAAGACAAAAACGCATCGATGCCATACTGGAGAAAATATCTAAAAATGGATACGAGAGTCTGACCAAAGAGGAAAAAGAGATACTTTTCAAACAGGGTGGGGACCATTAAAAATTCAATGCTTTGAGTGGCCTGATCAAAAGATTCCTGGTTGTTGTCAATGCCATCCTCGCCGCGGTTTTGGCATTGTCTTATCTCGCACCCCATGTGTCGCCTGAAACTATGTGGCCCCTGGCATTCCTGGGTCTGGTATTCCCCTTCTTCGTGCTGGTCAACCTGGTCTTTGTGCTCTTCTGGATATCCCAGAAAAAATGGTATTTCATCATCTCCCTGGTGATCCTGCTCATCGGCATCAAACCCATCAGCCGTACCTATCAGCTCAGCGGGATAGATCCGCAGGAGCAAACTAAGAGGGGAGATCCCGGTGGGTTGGGGGGCGCTGAGTCAGCTGCCGGTGACTTAAAAATTTTGTCCTACAACGTCCGGGTCTTCGGGTTGGTAGGCAATGCCCGTTACGGCCCTGAGCAGGATAGCATTTTCAGCCTGATCAAGAGAGAAAATCCTGATGTTGTCTGTTTCCAGGAGTTTTATGTGAACAGCGAGAAAGGACTGACGCTGGAAAAGGTGGAAAGCCAGCTGCCGGGAATGCCTTATCACCATGTGATTTGGCTGACCCAGGGCAACAACAGCAAGTATGGCATCGCCACCTTCAGCAAATATCCCATGGTGAAAAAGGGCCGGGTGGTGCTCGAGCGCACCTACAATGCCTCCATCTTCTCCGACCTGCTCATCGACAAAAAACGGGTGCGCATCTTCAACAACCACCTGCAGTCGATCCGTTTTAACCGCCGCGATTACCAGTTTATCACCAACCAGAACCAGTACAACGATTCAGAGAAATTACGGGCGCTGCAGGATATATCCTTCCGCCTGCGCGATGCCTTCATCAAGCGTTCGCGTCAGGCACAGGAGATTTCGAAACATGTAAGACGCAGCTCCTTTCCTGTTGTCGTATGTGGCGATTTTAACGATACACCGGTGAGTTATACCTATCAAACCGTCAGGCGGCGTATGAAGGATGCTTTCGTGGAGGCGGGCTCGGGCATGGGCATCACCTACAAGGGACGCTTTCCCTCTTTCCGCATCGATTACATTTTTTACGACCCTGCCTTTCGCATACGTGGCTTCCAGGTGGTGCAACGGCAGCTGTCCGATCACTACCCCATCACGGCTACTTTCCGCATACCCTGATTCTTCAGCTTCTGGCGGGTTGTCAACCTTCCTGCTGGCCGAAAGGCAGTTTGGTCAGGTCGACGTTACCGCCCGAGAGGATGATCCCCACTTTCTTACCTTTAAAGACAAAGCGGTGGTCAAGAACGGCCGCCAGGGCTACTGCGGCGGACGGCTCTGCAATGAGCTTCATGCGCTCCCATATCAGCTGCATGGCCTTTATGATAGTTTGTTCCGATGTGGTGAAGACATCGTCCATGTATTCGCTTATGATGCGGAAAGTGAGGGGACTCAGCGAGGTGAGCAACCCGTCGGCAATGGTGTTGGGACGGTCGACCGGGATGAGAAAGCCCTGCTTGAAGGAGCGGTAAGCATCATCGGCCTTCTGGGGTTCGGCAGCATAGATGCGCAGGTCCTTTTTCATGGCCCTGCCGGCTACAGCCATCCCGCTTGCCAGGCCGCCACCTCCCACCGGGGCGATGATGGCGTCCAGCTCGGGCACCTCTTCCAGCAGTTCTTTAGCTGCAGTGCCCTGCCCGCATATCACGTTAAAATCGCCGGAGGGATGGACAAACCGGGCACCTGTAATTTTCTCTATCTCGCGAAAAGCCTGCTCGCGGTTGTCCAGTCCGGGCTCACACCAGGTGATGTGGGCATCATAATGTTCCACCGCCCTTTTCTTTATGGGACTCGAATCGCGCGGCATCACAATATGGGCTTCTGTTCCCTGGAGCCTGGCCGCCAGGGCAAGGGCAGCTGCATGGTTGCCTGATGAATGGGTGCCCACACCATGCTTCAGCTCTTTGTCGCCCAGCTGGACGACCGTATTGGTCGCCCCCCGGAACTTGAAGGATCCGGTCTTCTGAAAATTCTCACACTTGAAATGCAACTCAGCCCCGCTGATCTCATCCAGGGCTGAGCTGGTATGTACCGGTGTTCGGTGAACATGCCCGGATATGCGCTCATGGGCCTGCTCCACATCTTTCCAGGTTGGTATGCTGTGACTCATGAAAAGGGGTTTTATGGTTGTATGTTCCGCCTTATCGTCGGGATCCGGAACACGCTATTGTTTCACAGGCATCTGGTGCAGCGAGTCGATCCTGATGAACTGCTCGTAACGCCTTTTGACCCGCTCCAGGATGAAATACTCCTTCGTGTTGAGCAGGTATTCCTCGCTGAAGTTGCAAAACTCCATGAAGCGCTCCAGCTTCCTGCCCTCCAGGCCTGTCAGGGCACCCACCTGCTCCCGGTTGAACTTGTCCCGCAGGATCTCCTCTTTGGGTTTACGTTTTTGCAACTGGCGAAGTTTGCGGCGCGACTGTATTTCGTCGCTGAAAATATTGTATATCATGGTGATGGGCGACATGATGCCCGGTGAAAGGTCTTCCTCCTCCAGTTCCGGATACCGGTTGATGCCCTTCCACAACAACGGATGCACCTTTTCCGAATCGGTCTTCATCTCCAGGTCCAGAAATTTTTGCCTGAATTCCCGGTAGGTGCCCCAAGGCGTAACACGCACCCCCGAGATGGCATAAACCTGCTCTTCCATCGGGATGCTTTTAAAAACTACTTTCTGCCAGGGACCATCATACTGGTAATAATGTGTTTGATAGCCAATGGAGGTGATCATCAGCGAATCGCCGGGTTCTATCTCCAGGTTGAACGTGCCCAGCGAGTCGGAGATGGTGGCGTTGTTGCCGTCGATGTTGATGATGTGGGCATACTCTATGGGATGGTAGTTGTCCGAGTCATACAGGTTGCCATATAACTGCATGGTGCTGTCCTTTTCCTGAGCGTGCCCCAGGCTTCCTATCAACAGCAAAAAAAATGTTATGGTATGCCTTTGTATGATGGTGCGAGCGTTTTTTATTTTATAAAGTTAGTTTAACTTTGAATGATATCATAATCCCGCTATACATTTAACAAATATTAACAGCGTTGGGTTAATTCATCTGCCGGTTTCAGGAAAATTTTTTTCCTTAATTTTGACCAAACAGATAAAATTATGGAACAGTATAAAGAACAGATTGAAAAGATATGGGAAAACCGGGATCTGCTCAAAGATCCTTCCAATCAGGAGATGATCCGGGAAGTGATAGAGATGCTGGACAAGGGTAAAATCCGTGTGGCCGAGCCGAAAGGTGATGGCTGGAAGGTGAACCAGTGGGTCAAGATGGCCGTTATTCTTTATTTTCCCATACAAAAAATGAAAAAGACCGAGGTGGGACCGTTTGAGTTCTATGACAAAATTGACCTGAAACGCGGTTACGACCAGATAGGGGCCCGGGTGGTGCCCCATGCCATTGCCCGCTACGGTGCTTTTGTCTCGGACAACGTGATCATGATGCCATCGTATATAAACATTGGAGCACACGTGGAGTCGGGCTCTATGGTCGACACCTGGGCTACGGTGGGCAGTTGCGCCCAGATAGGCAAGGGCGTTCACCTGAGCGGCGGTGTCGGTATTGGCGGTGTCCTGGAGCCCGTGCAGGCTGCGCCGGTGATCATAGAGGACCATAGCTTCATCGGCTCCCGCGCCATCATTGTGGAAGGGGTGCGCATCGGGGCAGGTGCGGTGATCGGGGCCAACGTGACGATCACCCGGTCGACCCGCATCATTGATGTTACCCAAAGTGAGCCGTGCACCTACCGCGGTGAGGTGCCTGCCCGCTCTGTGGTGATTCCCGGCTCCTATACAAAGGAATTCCCGGCAGGCAGCTACCAGGTGCAGTGTGCCCTGATTGTGGGGCAGCGCAAAGCTTCCACCGATCACAAGACTTGCCTGAACGAAGCCCTGAGAAATTTCCATGTGGATGTATAACCCCTTGGCATGAAAAAGTACCTGATCATCCAGACGGCTTTCATAGGGGATGTGATCCTGGCCACCCCCCTGGTGGAAAAGATCCTGAGCCGGGAGCCTGATGCCCGCATCGACATGCTGGTGCGAAGGGGCAATGAAGGGTTGCTCAGGGACCATCCCGGGCTGAACCGTTTGCTGGTGCTGGACAAAGAAAGCAGCAAATGGCGTAACGTCGTGGCCATGATAAGACAGCTACGCCAGACCCATTATGATGAGCTGATCAACCTGCAGCGTTTCTGGACCACCGGTGTGATTTCTCTCTTTGCCCGGGCACGCCGAAAGACTGGCTTCAAGAAGAACCCCCTGTCGCTGTTTTATCACCGCAGGGTGAAGCATACGATAGGCGACGGTACCCATGAGATTGAACGCAACCTGCAGTTGCTGGACGGCATCATGGACAATTCCTTTATCCGGCCTGCCCTTTACCCCCGGGAAGGCGACTACCGGGCAGTGGCCCCGTGGCAAAAAGGCAACTATGTGTGCATTGCACCCGCCTCGGTGTGGTACACCAAGCAATTCCTTCCGGAGAAATGGGTGGCCCTGGTCAACCGGCTGCCCGACGAGGAAAAGATTTACCTGATCGGCGGTCCTTCGGACAGCGAGATGTGCCGGGATATTGTCAGCCGGGTATCGCGCAGCCAGGTCTACAACCTTGCCGGCAGCCTCAGTTTTCTTGAAACAGCTGCCCTGATGGAAAAAGCGTCAATGAATTATGTGAACGACTCGGCGCCCCTGCACATCGCCTCGGCCATGAATGCCCCGGTGCGTGCCGTCTTTTGCTCTACCGTGCCCCGGTTCGGTTTTTACCCGGTGTCGGACGACGGCCGTTCCATCGAGATCAGTTATCCCCTTTACTGCCGGCCCTGCGGCCTTCACGGGTTTAAGTCCTGTCCGGAAGGCCATTTCCGTTGCGCCCGCGACATCGACATTCAACAACTGCTGACCTGAAAAAATTTTTACACTATGGTTCCCCTTTCTGTTGTGATCATCACTTTCAACGAAGAACAAAACATCGGCCGATGCCTGGAATCGGTGCAGGACGTAGCCGACGAGATACTGGTGGTGGACTCTTATTCCACCGACCGCACCGAGGTCATATGCCGGGATCACGGTGCCACCTTCATCCAGCATCCCTTCGAAGGACATATACAGCAAAAGAACCATGCCATCACCCAGGCACGCTATCCGCATATCCTCTCGCTCGATGCCGACGAGGTGCTCTCCGACGAGTTGCAAGCGTCGGTGCAACGGACAAAAAACGACTGGAAACACGACGGCTATTCCTGTAAGCGCCTTACCAACTACTGCGGCAAGTGGATACGGCATTCGGGGTGGTACCCCGACCGCAAGCTGCGTTTGTGGGATTCGCGTAAAGGACGGTGGGGCGGCAACAACCCCCACGACCGCTTTGAGATGGAACCCGGCAGCACCACGGGCAGGCTAAAAGGCGACCTGCTGCACTATTCCTTCCATTCCATACGCCAGCACATGGATACGGTCAACAAATTTTCGGAGGCGGCTGCCCGCTCCCTTTATGAAAGGGGCGTGAAAAGCAGCACCCTCAAGATACTGGTCAAATCCGCCGCCAAGTTCATCCGCAACTACTTTTTCAAGGCCGGCTTCCTCGACGGCTATTATGGTTACCTGATATGCCGCATCTCTGCCTTTTCCTCCATGCTGCGCTATGCCAAACTGAAGGAGATGTATCGGGAGGGTGTTTAGTTCCCGCCATTAAGCCCCGCCATTAAGCTCCTTAGCGGTTCTTTTGCCGCTTAGGGGCTTAATGGCGTGGCCTAATGGCAAAGCCTAAACGAAAAAAAACCGGAACAGCCGCTGTAGACTGTTCCGGTTTTTTTTGCTTGTTGCGTTTTTTTTACTGAAGCTTAAAGACGATGGGAATGGTGAACTGAACGCGAACAGGTTTGCCGCGTTGTTTACCGGGATCCCACTTGGGGGCATTGCGGATCACACGCATGGCTTCTTCGTTCAGGGCGGGGTCAACACCCCTCATCACCTGTACGTTGGAAATGCCGCCATCGGTATCTACCACAAACTTGACGAAAACGGTTCCTTCAATGCCGTTTTCAGCTGCAACTGTGGGATACTCGATATTTTTCTGTACATAGTTGCGGAATGCTCCGACACCACCGCCCTTAAAGGTCGGCATGTCTTCAACAACCACAAAGATTTGTTGTTCTTCGTCTTCCTCTTCTTCTTCTTCAGCAAAAGCATCGATCGATACCTCGGTGTCCTGGTCTGCTTCTGTCTCTTCCAGGCGCAGCTCGTCTTCAATCTGAACATCGTCGTCAACAATGTTGATGACTTCCGTGGATTTTGGTGGCGGAGGCGGTGGCGGCTCCTTCTTCTGCTGCTGTCTGGTTACCGGTGTGCTCTCCTGTACCACGTCTGATTTGTCCTGCTGCTGAAAGCCTTCAACCTTCTCCGGTCTGGTTGTCCACTCGAAAGCGAGCAATACCAAGCCCAGGGCTACAACGAACCCTAACTCGAGGAAAAGGCCTTTTTTGCTTTCAAGATCAGCTTTTTGTGATTTTTTGCGTTCCATATCATCCAATTATTTTTCTGGGCTAAAAATACACAAACATATTTCTATTAACAAATCGTAAACAGAATTTTTCGCATATGCTACTAAACACCTGTCTGTAAGTAAAACGCACCGGGCAGGGGTTTAGTATCCTGCTGGCTGCGGCTAAGCCACTACCCCGCTTAGCGGTAAAAAACCGCTTAGCGGAGTAGTGGCTGGCGGGGTAGTGGCTAAGCGTCCCTTCAAAAAGCAGCCAGCAGCAGGTCGATGTCTCGGGAGGGGATGCCGAAGCGGTCGCCGATCGACTTTTTGGTCAGGATGCCGTTGTAAATGAAGACGCCGTTGCGCAGCCCCCTGTTTTCCTTCAGGTGGTTCATAAAACCTCCGAACTCTCCCATCTCGATGAGCAGCGGAGAGAGCACGTTGCTCATGGCGATCGAGGCGGTACGGCTGACCCGCGATGCGATGTTGGGAACACAGTAGTGGAGTATACCAAATTTGGTGAAAGTGGGGTTTTCGATGGTACGTATCTCGGATGTTTCTATGCAGCCACCCTGGTCGATGGTCAGGTCGATGATGACCGACCCCTCCTTCATCTTCCGGACCATGTCTTCATCCAGCAGCATGCGTGGTACGTTGGTATGCTGGTACATGGCGCCGATCACCACATCGGCCGACTGTATGTCTTTCCTGAGCACTTTGGGATGGAAGACAGAGGTGTAGATGCGGGTACCCAGGTGTTTTTGCAGCCGCCGCAACTTGATCAGGGAGTAGTCGAATACTTTGATGGATGCTCCCAGTCCCATGGCAGCCCGGGCTGCATATTCGGCTGCGGTCCCGGCCCCCAGGATGACGATCTCTGTGGGGGTGATGCCGCTCACCCCGCCCAGCAGGACGCCCTTCCCATTGCGCGAATTGCTAAGGTATTCGGAAGCCACCTGGACGGCCGCTGTCCCGGCTATCTCGCTCATGGCCTTGATGACGGGAAAACTGTTGTCTTCTCCGCGCAGGAATTCAAAGGCTACGGCAATGACCCGCTTCTGCATGAGCATGCGGATGCACGTCTCGGTTTGCTGAGGCAGGTTCAGGGTGGTGAAGAGGATCTGGTCGCCCTTGAGAAGTTTGATCTCTTCGGCCGACAGGGGTGACAGGCGCAGGATGATGTCGCACTGGTATACCTGTTCTTTTTCCTGGACGATGAAACCACCGTTTTCACTGTAGTCGTGGTCGGTGTAGTTGGCCGCCTTGCCTGCCCCGCTTTCTATGATGACCTCGTGGCCCTGGTTGACCAGTACCTCCACTGCTTCCGGGGTCAGGGCCACCCTGCTCTCTATATCGGGATGATCTTTGGGAATGCCGATGATCAGCCGGGATCGTTTTCTTCCTACTTCAAGCATCTCCTCCTGCGGGAACATGCCTGCTTTACCAAAACCAATGTGGGGCGTATGCTGGTCTTTTTTCATCATAGGTCATAGGTTTTTACCGGAAGCGCCCGGTTAGAATATTTCCAGTACCCTGCTGTTGTTGTGCCTGGCGACAATCTTAACAAAAATGGTGTCATTGGGCAACAGTTCATCTATCCGCTCGGGCCATTCAATGAAACAATAGTCGTCGGTGTTGAAATAATCTTCCAGGCCTATCTCGAGGGCTTCCTCCATGTTTTTGAGCCGGTAGAAATCCATATGATAGATCTTCCTGCCTTTTTCGTTCTGGTATTCGTTGATGATGGAAAAGGAGGGACTGCTGACTATGTCTATGACATTTAGCTCATTGCATAAAGCCTTGATGAAGGTAGTCTTACCGGCCCCAAGCTCTCCATAAAAAGCAAAGATCCTGTCGTCGCGGTTTTTTTCCAGGAAGGACCGGGCTGCTTCGGGCAAATTTTTTAGGTCCTGGATGATCAGTGTGTCCATTCTTTTTTCAAAGGTTTATTTTCTGGGTTCCAGTTCAACAAAGGGAACCAGCATTTCCTCCATGGAAATGCCGCCATGTTGAAAGGTGTTTTTATAATAATTGACATAATAATTATAGTTGTTGGGATATACAAAGTAATCCTGGTTGCATGCAAAGATATAACGCGTGCTGATATGGGGTTTGGGCAGGTGTATGGTATTGGGCTCCCGGCTCTCATATACTTCCGACTCCTTGTAGGAGAGGTTTTTGCCGTTCTTGTAGCGCAGGTTCACCGATGTTTTTTTGTCGCCGATGACTTTGCGGGGGTTCTGTACCTGTATGCTGCCATGATCGGTGGTAAGGACCAGTGTGATCTTGCGGGAGGCCAGCTCCTTCAGCAGGGCATACAGGCTGGAGTGCTGAAACCAGGAGAGGGTGAGTGAGCGGTAAGCCGATTCGTCGCTGGCCAGCTCCTTCAGTATTTCTATCTCGGTGCGGGCGTGCGAGAGCATATCGATGTAATTGACGATCAGCACCGAGAGGGGATGCCGCAAAAGCTGTTCAATGTTTTGCACCAGTTTGGTCCCCGTTTTGGAATAACCCAGCTTATCATAATAGTAGCTGACGTCGAGCCCGAGCCTGTCTATCTGTTTGCGCAGCAGGTCCTTTTCCCGGAGGTTCTTGCCCCCCTGTTCCTCGTCGTGGAGCCATAGGTTGGGGTACATCTCAGATATCTCCAGGGGCATCAGCCCGGCAAAAATGGCATTGCGTGCGTATTGTGTTGCGGTGGGCAGGATGCTGTAGTACATGTCTTCCCGGCGTATGCTGTAGAACTCGCTGATAAGAGGCTTGAGCTTCTGCCAGTGGTCGAAGCGCAGGTTGTCGATCAGCACCATGCATACCTGTTCGCCGTTTTTTATCAGGGGGAAGAGCTTGTTTTTAAGCAGGCTGGGGGAGAGCTGTGGCTTATCCTGGTTTTCTTCAAACCACCGGTGGTAGTTTTGCCGGATGTACTTACCGAATTCGGTATTGGCATCGTTCTTCTGCATCTTCAGCACCTCGTGCATGCCGTTTTCGGTTTGGCCTTCCAGTTCGAGCTCCCAGTGGACAATGTCGCGGTAGATGTCTTTCCAGTCGTCATAGTCAGCTGCTTGCCGGATACGTGAGCTGATCTCCTGGAAATTGGCCTGGTATCCGGCAATGGTTTTTTCGGAGATGAGCTTGCGGTTCTCCACATGTTTTTTGATGGAAAGGAGAATTTGCCGGGGGTTGACGGGCTTGATCAGGTAATCGTCAATACGTGAGCCGATGGCCTCCTCCATGATGTTTTCCTCTTCGCTTTTGGTGATCATGATCACCGGTGAAGCGGGGGCACGATCCTTGATGTCCCCCAGTGCTTCTATGCCGTTGGTCCCCGGCATATGTTCATCCAGCAGGATGAGGTCGTAGGAATGGTCTTGGAGCATTTCGAGGGCATCGTCGGCGTTGCTGGCTGTATGTACCTGATAGCCTTTCTCTTCCAGGAACAGTATTTGCGGTTTCAGCAGGTCTATCTCATCATCTATCCACAGTATATTGATCTCTTTCATTACATTGCTGGTTGCTTACGGCTTGGCCCTCCTTTATTTACAGGACAGTTTGATTAAAGAAATTAATATATTCAATAATTGATTTCTTGTCAAGTAAAGTCACATAATTTTTCACGGAGACAAAGAAGTAGCGGTAGTCATCCATCTGTTCCTGAGTGAAAACCCGGTCTTCCTTTTTTGAGAGCAGGTCGTAATATTTTTTGGCTTCTTCATAGTTTTCAAATCTTTTCACCGTAACGGCGGTGAAAAATTCGTTGAAGGTCTGGCTGGATGTATTGTAATCTTTCTGCAGGAAATAGTCGAGGTTGAAATTGATCAGGTCGAATTTGAGCCTGCCGATGTCTGTTGTTTCGGTGTTGGTGACCACGACCAGGTAGTAAGGTACATCCCGGCTGAACTGGTACAGGCTGTCGGCTGGGGATGACTCATTTGTTTGTTGGGGGGATGGCTTTTCCCCGTTTTGTTTCTTGCCGGCGGGTTCTTGCTCGGTCCTGTTGCCGGGCTTGTTCTGGCTGAACTTACGACCGATTTGCTGCAGCTCGGTTTTTTTCAGGTAAGAGAGGGTGTTGGTGGCTTCCTCGGCCACCGGGCTGTCGGGATAATCGTCGATCAGGGCCTGTAGCCTGTTGCGGAAGGTCACCAGGTCGCTGGTGTGACCAATAGCGAGTGTTTTCAGGTATTCAAAGCGGGCCAGGTAGTTTTCCTGGTCGAAGAGCGACCGGGCATGGTTGCAGCTGTCTACCACCCTGCTGTACTGTCCCTTGCGATAGAGCCCGAGGGTTCGTGCATACATCTTTTCGATCCGGTTGCGTGTGGCTTCCAGCTCTCTGAAATAGTCGGGGTTTTTGAGCACCTTCGCATAGTTGCTCCCTGGGTATTCGCTGATGATCTGTTGTTTGTATTTTTGGGCTTCCTGTTCTTTTCCAAGCTCGTTGTTGAGTTTGTAGAGGTAGTAGTATGTGCCGGGTATATAGGCGTTGCCGGGATACCGGCTGTTCAGCTCCTGGAGGGCTTCAATGGCCCTGTTGCGGTTTTCAATGTCGTTCATGTAGATGTTGCCCACCTCAAAGTAGGCCTCCTGTATCATCTGGTGGGATGCCTGCATGGCCGAATCGCTCAGGGGTATGTCCTGCAGGTAGTATTGGCGGTTGGTTTTGCTGTACTGTTCTTTTTGTTCTTCGGCAGGAGCTTCTTCCTGCCCGAAATCTTCAAACTCCGAGCTGGCTGACCGGCTGAGCCTCCAGTTGTCGCGCAGTTCACGGTCGCCCCACCGCCTTTTAAAGTTGGTCACACCCTGCCGGCGGGCTGTCTGGCTGTAAAAATACCAGCTGTTGTCGTCCCGCATGTTACGGTTGGTGCGTGTGCCGCCCCTTCTTCCCGTGTATTGCTGACGCGCCTGTCTTTCCTGCCGTGCTTTTTCCTGTTGCCTTTGCTGATGGTTTCTAATAAGCCGGGTGATGAGCTGGTTGCGCTCACTTTCTGTCATTTGGGCCACTCTTTGAAGGCTGTCCTGCCGGTCGATGGTGTTCAGGTTCTCGACCAGGCCGGTGAGGTGCTGTGTTTTCATGTAAAGATCGCTGTAGCCCGGGTAGGATGCTTCCAGCGAGGTGACGGCACTGTCGTAGTAGGCCTGGGCATTTTCATATTTTTTGTTGTTGAAATAGATGTCGGCCAGCGCCAGGTAGGAAAGGCCTTTCTGGTTTTCGTTGTTGATGCTGTAGCGGGCCGATTTTTTAAAGTGTTCCAGGGCGGTTGTTGTTTCGTTGTTTTGTTGGG